>CALEPS010000126.1 GCA_937910305.1 uncultured Bacteroidales bacterium
CAAAAAGCACGGCGATGGCTGTGAGTTTGATTGGGATACCATCGAGATATTGAACGGCATGGTAATCTGGCCGACATTGATCGCCAATACCGTGCGGAGCATCAAGCTCTTAAAGGAAGAGTACGCACGATCGGAGGAGGGCTCCTGAACAGGGGCCTTCTTCTTTTCTATTTTTGAAGGAGGTGGGAGCATGGAAAGAGAGACGATCGTTCGGCCGATGGAGCATCAGCTGGAGGCGATTGAGAAGCTGCGAAACGGATCTATTCTCTGCGGAGGCGTTGGCACCGGAAAGAGTTTCACGTCGCTATTATATTTCGCGCTGATGGAATGCGGCTGCGTGCAGTGGGCGAAGGACGATGGCGCGATTGGCTTGGGTCCCATGCTCTCGCCCCGCGATCTTTATATTATTACCACGGCTCGAAAGCGGGATACGCACGAATGGCTGGATGAGTGTTCGCGCTTTGACTTTTCCCAGATTTCCGTAACGGTGGACAGCTGGAACAACATTCACAAGTATTCCAATGTCTCGGGAGCGTTCTTTATATTTGACGAGCAGCGGATCGTGGGCAGCGGAACGTGGGTTCGGGAGTTTTACCGGATTGCGAAGGGGAACCGCTGGATTCTGCTGACTGCGACGCCTGGCGATACCTGGATGGATTATATTCCGGTGTTCATTGCAAACGGTTTCTATAAGAACCGAACGCAGTTTTTGCGTCGTCACGCCGTATACAATCGGTATTCAAAGTATCCGAAAGTGGACAAGTGGTTGGAGCCCGGCGTTTTGGAATCGCTTCGTCGAAAGATTACGGTGATTATGAAGTATGAAAAGAAGACGGTTCCGCACTGGGCTGATATTTGGGTTCCGTATGACGAGAAGCTTTACAAGACCATCTTTGAAAAGCGATGGGATCCCTGGAAGGAGGAGCCGATCCGTGATATTTCCGGAGCCTGCTATCTGATGCGAAGGGCAACCAATGAAAACGTCAACCGCATTATCTCGGTATTTGATATTTTGCGGGATCGTCATCGGGCAATACTGTTCTACAATTACGATTACGAATTGGCGTTGATTCGGGAGTATATGAAGGATCGTGGTTATGGCTTTGCTGAGTGGAACGGCCACATTCATGAACCGCTGCCGGAGGGCGAGAGCTGGATCTACGTGGTGCAGTATGCCGCTGGGTGCGAGGGCTGGAACTGTGTGACGACGGATACCATTATATTCTTCTCGCAGAGTTACTCCTACAAGCAGATGACGCAGGCCGCGGGAAGGATCGATCGACTGAACACGCCCTATACCGATTTGTATTATTACGTGCTGAAATCGAAGGCGCCGATTGACGCGGCGATCGGCCGGGCATTGAAGGGCAAGCGGAATTTCAATGAGAAGCTATTCATGGAGCGAGGACAAGGAGGCTGGAAGCATGTTGATGGTGATTCCGGAGCGGTTGAACCGAAGAGAACAGGCGGCACTCGTAGACGAATTGGTTAAGGGAAATCGCATGGCCTTCGAGGCGTTGATTCTGGGAAACATGGCGAATGTGCAGAGGATCGTCGGGAAGTTTTGGACGGAGGATTGCGGCTGGGAATGGGAGGATTTATATTCCGAGGCGCTGGTGGAGATGATCCGGACCGTTCAGATCTACAGAGCCGATACGCATCCTTATTTGTCCACGCTGATTCAGGCACGGGTGGAGAACCGCCTGCGGAAGCTGCTGATGGAGCAGACATGGGCCGCGTTTGACGAGGAAGAGCTTACGATTGATATTCTCGATGAATCGATTCAGAAGCTCGAGGACCTGTATGACCGTGTCTTTGTGGACGAGCTGCTGGACAACGATTTTAAGATGCGGCGCCATGCGCATTTGACGGATCGGGAGACCTGGGTGTTGTATAGATATTTTGGTTTGGACGGAGGACCGGAATGGACGCTCGATCGCATTGGCGAGGAATTGGGCGTGAACAGGGAGCGTGTTCGTCAGATCAAGGCCAAGGCACTTCAGAAACTGCGGGGAAAGGTTGGCTGCGTGACACCTTGACGTATTCCTACATATGTTAGGTATTTACGTGGTCAAAACATGGATTATAATAGAGAGAAGGGTAGAAGTTTGCATTTTTTGGGCTCTCGCAGCCCAAGCAGACTTCTATTGTTTTGCCGATCTCTCTCCTCTCAACGGGTTACCTCCTGCCTCGCAGTCCAGCGCTCCAGCCACGGCAAGCCCCTTCTCTCGCCTGTGAGGCAGGCATTATATTTTTGGAGGACATCATGGCGAAACTGGAAAAGAACTTTCAGTCGGGATTGATCAGGGAAATCAAGGAGCGGTTTCCGGGATGCGTGGTTTTGAAGAACGATCCCAATTATATTCAAGGGTTTCCCGATTTGACGGTGTTTTACAAAAATCGGTGGGCGGCTCTGGAATGCAAGAAATCGGAAAATGAGAGCCACCAGCCAAATCAGGACTATTATATCGAGACGCTGAACGATATGAGCTATGCGAGTTTTATATTTCCGGAAAACAAGGAGCAAGTGATGCATGAACTGGAACAAGCATTCCAATCTGGAAGGAAGCCACGCGTTTCTAAGCGCGAGCAAATACAGTTGGCTGAACAAGACGAATGAAGAACTGATTGAGAGCTATCGAAATTCCTATTCTACGACGATCGGAACACTATTACACAATTACGCCTATGACTGTATCCGGTTTCGGGAGCCGATACGCAAGGGCGACATCAAGAATGTGAAGTTTGACTTGATGCGGCGAGGTATCCCTGAGTACGCCATTGATATTCGCAACGCGTTTCCGACGTTGATGAGCTATGTCAACGATGCGATCGGATACCAGATGGATCCCGAAATTCTTTTATATTACTCTGATCTCTGCTTTGGTACCGCCGATTCCATACAGATCGACGGCAAACTTCTGAGAATTCACGATTTGAAGACCGGTGTGACGACAGCCAAGATGGAACAGCTGAAGATTTACGCCGGACTTTTTTATTTGGAATACGGTTTTAAACCGGAAAAAATGCACACCGAGTTGCGTATATATCAAATGAATGAGATAATCGTTCACGAACCCGAAGTCGAAGAGATACGGGAGGTGATGAATCAGATCGTTGAGAAAGATCGGGTTCTGCAGAGATTGAAGGAGGTATAATTCCATGTTGTATGACCAGAACGGTGTATTTGTCGGCATTGAATCCGAAGACTATGAAGACCTGAAACACTACGGCACTCCGAGGCATTCCGGACGCTATCCCTGGGGCAGCGGCGACAATCCCTATCAGCGCAACGCGAGCTTTCTGGGCAAGGTGGACGCACTGAAGAAGGCAAAGGATGAGAACGGGCACAAATTATATTCTGAGAAGCAGATTGCGGCTGCGATGAATATGAACACCAGCGAGCTGAGAAAGCGCATCTCGCTCGCCAACGCAGAAAATCGCGCCTACCGGTCTGCGGAAGCCAAGCGATTGAAGGAGAAGGGCATGTCAACGTCCGCGATAGCTAGGCGGATGGGGATTAACGAGTCTTCGGTTCGTTTATTGCTCGATGAAGGCGTCAATGAACGCATGAGTACGACCGCAAAGAACGCCCAGATTCTGAAGGACCGCCTGAATGAGCGTGAGGGCACTTATATTCAGGTGGGTAGCGGTGCAGAGTATTATCTGAACAACGCTTCAGCGCATAGTTTGGGCAATACGCTTAAGATGCTCGAGAACGAGGGTTACACAATTCATGATATTCCTGTGGAACAGCTGGGCACCGGCAAGACCACAACGGTCAAGGTGCTGGCGAAGCCCGGCGTTGAGTGGAAGGAAATCATGAATAA
Organism: uncultured Bacteroidales bacterium; assembly: GCA_937910305.1. Taxonomy (GTDB): domain Bacteria; phylum Bacteroidota; class Bacteroidia; order Bacteroidales; family Paludibacteraceae; genus Colicola. Next base: position 3,831 of record CALEPS010000126.1, read on the forward strand.
TAAGAATAACATTATATTGCCTACGGATGTGTATGCGGAAGACGCCGGACGGGAACTTCGCAGGGTCAAGGATTATGTGAGCATTGATCCGAAGCGCGTTATGATTAATTACGCCGAAACCGGAGGCACGGCCAAGGATGGTGTAATCGAGCTTCGGCGAAATGTGGATGATATTTCGCTCGGCAATGCCCGATATGCGCAGGTCCGCATTTTGGTGGATGGTACGCACTATTTGAAGGGTATGGCGATGTATGCCGACGACCTTCCGGATGGCATTGATATTCGGTTTAACACGAATAAGCATAACAATGTTCCGATGATCAACAAGGACGATCCTGATCATTCGGTATTGAAGCCGATCAAAAGGGATCAGGAGAATCCTTTTGGCGCGAATATCAAGGATGAGGGGCAGATTACGCGGGCGCAGCGCTATTATATTGATGAGAATGGCGAGCGCAAGCAGTCGGCGCTGAATATTGTATCCGAAGAAGGAACCTGGAACGACTGGCACCGGACGCTTGCGAGCCAGTTTCTGTCCAAACAGCCTCCGGAACTTGCGCGCCAGCAGTTGAAGATGAAGTATGATATTTCGAAGGCGAACTTCGATGAGATCATGAGCTACGACAATCCGACGGTGAAGGCAAAACTATTGGAGGACTTTGCCGGGCGGTGCGATTCGGACGCCATTCATCTGGCGGCGGCCGCGCTTCCGAGGCAGTCGACAAGGGTTATATTGCCGCTGACCGATATTAAGGAGAACGAGATCTATGCTCCTGGCTATCGGGATGGCGAGCAGGTGGCGCTGGTGCGATATCCGCACGCCAGTGTGACGGAGATTCCGATATTGACGGTCAACAACAATAGTAAGCTTGCGAAGTCTACGATCGGCGAGGCGATTGACGCGGTCGGCATTCATCCAAAATCCGCGCAGCGTCTGTCCGGCGCAGATTTTGATGGCGACAATGTGCTCGTATTGCCGACGGCGAATGTCAAGATTAAGAATCGCCAGCAGTACGAGGGCTTGAGGGATTTTGAATCGAAAGAATTGTATCGTGGCTATCCGGGAATGCATGTGATGACGAGTTATGAAAAGGGTTTGGAGATGGGAAAAGTATCCAATCTGATTACTGATATGACGATTCAGGGCGCCAAGGACAGTGAACTGGAGCGCGCAATCAAGCATTCCATGGTGGTTATTGATGCTGAGAAGCATAAGTTAGACTATAAACGTTCGGAACTGGAAAACGGCATTGCCGAGCTTCGTGCGAAGTATCAGCCCAATGGCGGCGCTTCGACGTTCTTATCCAGGAGCACGGCTCCGGAGCGTGTCAACGAGCGCAAAGAAAAGGCGCCCAGCAAGATGAGCCCTGAAGAGTATCAGCGCTGGAAGAATGGCGAGGTTATTTGGGAGTATACGGGGAAGACTTATACGCGGTCGGAGCCTATGCGCAATAAGATGACCAAGGAAGAGCGGAATATTTGGGACAACGGTACTCCCGAACAGAAACGGGAGCTCCGAGCGCAATTATATTCTGATGGGCGCATGCGGATCAAGAATATTGATCGAACCATCGAGGTTTCTCGCGGCGGAGAGCACGATCCATATTCTCTGGTGTCCGGTAATTCCAGAGAAGCCACGACCAGGATCGAGCGAGTCTATGCGGACTATGCGACGCAGATGAAAGATCTTGCCCGGGAAGCCCGCAAGCAGGCGAGGGCGCAGGTGGAAGCGAAGCGCGACCCCGAGATGGCCAAATTATATTCTAAGGAGGTCGCTTCCCTGGAGGCGAAGCTGGCGATCGCCAAGCGAAACGCGCCCTTGGAGCGGCAGGCCCAGATTCTAGCAAACTATAATCTGGATCTATTGGAAAAGGACCATCCGGAGCTTCGCAACGATGCGGAACACTGGAAGCGCGAGAAGGGGCGTCAATTGGACTATGCTCGAAAGCTGGTGGGCGCCAAGAAGTTGGTGATCGGTTCCCAGAAGAATCCCCTTACGGACAAGGAGTGGGAGGCTATTCAGAAGCATGCGGTATCCAAGACGGTATTGCGCGGTATATTGGCGAACTGCGATACCAAGCGCATCCGCGAGCTGGCTATGCCGCATACCAGAACGGGTATTTCCACAGCTAAACTGGCACGGGCTAAGGCGATGATCGCCCGAGGCTATTCCAGAGCCGATATTTGCGACATGCTCGATATTTCCGAGACCACTCTGATTAATGCGATTGGAAAAGAGAATATGTAAGAGGATCTATTGCGATTGGGCGGGTATTGTGGAGGGCGAGTTTATTTGCTGACCCGTGGGGGTCAAGCGAAAATATATCCCCCTTCCGAATATTGTCGACTTTATCGGGATAGAATCTGTTTCGAGCATCGTTGATCCCGCAAATATTGGGGGGAGGTAGATTATGGGAAACTATTACAGCGGCGCCATGCATAATTCTATTTTTCTGACTCATCATGGAATATTAGGCCAGAAGTGGGGGATACGGCGGTATCAAAATTCCGATGGCACGCTAACGGAAGCCGGAAAAGAGCGTTACTCTTCCGGCTCAGAGCAAAGAAGACTTGCCAGGACCATGGCTGGGGAGAAGCATACTGGGAAGGCCTCTGGTAGACTAAGAGCTACCCCTCAGTTTCAGCACGCCATTTGTCGCACAACTTTTTGTCATATATAAACTTATCGATTGATGAGCGTTTAAGAGATTGTCCTGGCTCCTTTGGAGGGGATCGCGAAAAGATTCGTGATTGGTATATGTATGACGATGGAGATCAGGGAAGTTACTCGGCATACGAGACGTTTTTGATAAGCTCGCATCCATTAGCAAAGCAAATTAATCGTGAAATGAACGTTTGGATTGATGCGGATCGAGAATTAAACAAGAAATCGTACGAATATGTAAACGAGTTTCTTGGAACGTACGGAAACACTGACATTAAGTCGGCGAATTTTAAAATCTATCGTAACGGTCGCCGGATTGAAGGTAAAAGTAAAGCAACGAATGCTTTTGTTGCAGATCTTACGAACGAATTGACAAAACGATGAAGGAAGTGAAGTGTTGATGGCCGCAACTTTTGTGACTACGCTTGACAATCCTTACGATTACTTCACTCAGTTTGATGAATGGTATGCGTTTGACACACAAAAAGGTTACAACACTTGTGCTTACGTTGCACGAATCGCAAAGACTTCGAGTGAAATGAGCGAAAAGGATTACGAAAATGCCGTAAACGATGCTGTTGATGAGATTCTTGACTTCAATCTTACTGGAAACTACGTGAAAGCCGTTGAAAAACAGAAGAAAGTTGAAGAAAAAGAAGTCGAAGCTGACGAAGTCGAAGAAGAAAAGTCAAATAAAGAATGAAAATGAAGGACAAACGAGAAAAAATGAGTAGAAAAAATAAAATAAAATGAAAATCGAGACTTAGATGCGGACCTGGGGGAGGGGTCTCGCGAAATACCCACCCCCTCTGCATCGCGCCGGTCTCGAAAAATTCTCCGGAGGGATATTTTACAGGGCCTTTTTGGCTCCAGCGGTTCCCTCCGGAGATCTATTCGGATATTTTTGTCTGAAATTTATCGAACTTCTTTAAAAGAGGTATCGGGTATTGCTGTGTACGAGCTTTGCCTCCTTCAAAAGTATGCCAGAAGTGCCCGGTATCTCGTTTAAAGAAGTTCGAAACCAGAGCGAAAGATATTGAAACGCTTTAACAACTGGCCATAAGTGCATTCGAACCGGAGGTGAAGTTTTGATGGCTAGGGTTTCAAGGGTTAAACGACTGGCCGTCAATGTCGATCCGCCCGCTCTTACGCCGGAAGATCGTGAAGATCAGCTGATCGCGCTCGCTGTAGATCTTGCAGAACAACGTTTGCGTGATGGAACAGCCAGTAATCAGTTAATCGCGGAGATTATGAAATTGGGAACAAGTAAAGAGCGTCTTCAAAAGGAAAAACTGCAGCGAGAGAATGCCATGCTTAAAGCAAAGACGGAAGCGATTGAGGCACAGAAACATAGTGATGAGATGTATGTGCGTGCGTTGAACGCTATGAAGTCATACGCTGGATTCGGCGGCTCGGAGGATAATTATGACGAAGATGAGTAGGAATTACTCTGAGCTTATTCGCATTCCGACTTTTGAAGAACGATTCGATTATTTGAAATTTTCCGCTAGAATTGGGGAAAAGACTTTTGGTTACGAACGATATTTGAATCAAATGTTTTACGGAACGCCTGAATGGAGAGCGTTTCGTCGTGAAGTCATTATTCGAGATAATGGATGCGATTTGGGATTAGAAGGTTATGAAATTCCGGATCGCATTGAAGTGCATCACATCAATCCAATTACGATCGAAATGATTGAGAACAACGATCCTCGATTGATGGATTTGGAAAATGTAATATGCACTTCTTCGAGAACGCATAAGGCAATACATTACGGTGATAAAGATCTGTTGCCAAAGCTTCTAGTAGAGAGGCGTCCAAATGATACTTGTCCCTGGAGGGATTAACAATGGAAGAAAGTATTCTCCTTTCCGTCAAGGCTCTCCTTGGGGCCGATGCGGATTATGATGTGTTCGATCAGGACATTGTCATCTTTATTAATTCTACGATTGCCACACTAACACAACTTGGAATTGGTCCATCTGACGGTTTCGAGATTACGGGTGAGGAGGAAACGTGGGAGGATTTCTTAGGCGAAGACATGCGGAGAATTAACTCCGTAAAGACATATATCTTCATGAAAGTTCGCCTGGCGTTTGATCCTCCGGCGAGTTCCTACGTACTGTCCGCGTATGAAGATTCTTGTAAAGAGTTTGAATGGCGGTTGAATGTGGCGGTAGATCCTGGAACTTACAAATAATAAGAGCGGGGTGAAATCAAAATGGGCACTTACTATATTGCTGGACTACCTTGCTCGGATGAGTTATACCATTGGGGCATTAAAGGACAAAAATGGGGCATTCGTCGTTATCAGAACGAGGATGGAACTTTAACTAAGGAAGGGAAAGAGCGTTATCGGGTTAACAGTATTGGCGAATATCGAAAGCGCCAATTAGATACCGGAAAATCTGTATCCGAATCTACGAGATCTGGTCTAAATAATGCAGCCGATCTTGTCAGGAAACGCAGAAATAAAGAAGCTTCCAAGGTCGATGAAAGCATAAAGAAAATGAGTGATGACGAGTTGCGTCGTCGAATTAATAGAATTCAAATGGAACGTCAATATTCCATGCTCACCTCTTCCGACAGAACAAAAGGACGCGATAAAGTGATTGACGTCCTAGAGACTGTCGGAACCGTTGTCGGAATAGCTGGCGGTGTGTTTGGAATAGCTGCTTCAGTTAAGAATCTTATGGGCGATAGCTCTTGGAAGAAAATGGGGAGGTAGCATTATGCCTATATATTACGTTGGCTCTATGCCATATTCGAGCTCTTTGAGTCACTTCGGCATTAAAGGTCAAAAATGGGGTATCCGTCGTTATCAAAATCCAGACGGAACCCTCACGCCCGCTGGAAAGGCGAGATACACCAACAATCCAGATCAATTAATGAAAGACTATCGTAAAGATTGGAGTCATACGTATAACCGTGCTGCCGAACGATCTTGGACGGAGTTTTCAAAAGTGAACGAAAAGTTCAAAGATGTCGATACATCAAGTTACGATACTAAGGATGGTCAGAGATACGTCAAGGCAATCGATAAAGCTTGGCGAAATGTGTATATGAGCGAACTTCGACGGGACTACGGAGAAGCATCGCGAATTAGCGGTCTCGGTGAAGATTGGATGAAAAATGCACCCTTTATGGATTCATATTCGGGTTTAATTAAAAAGAAATAAAGGACCGATAAACTATGTCACTCTCAAACACGGCGACGCCGATCTATTACGGACAGTTTCGGGATGCCGTGTTACGAGGCGACATTCCGGTCTGCAGAGAGATTGCGATGGAGATGAATCGAATCGATGAACTCATCGACAATCCCAACATATATTACGATGATCAAGCTGTCGAAGGTTTTGTTCGGTTTTGTGAAAACGAGCTTACGCTAACTGACGGTTCAGATCTTCATTTGCTTGATTCATTTAAACTATGGGCCGAGCAAATATTCGGATGGTACTATTTCACAGAGAGAAGTATTTATAAGCCGTCCGAGGACAATCATGGCGGACACTACGTTCGCAAGATGATTAAGAAACGACTCGTAAACAAGCAGTATTTGATCGTTGCTCGTGGTGCTGCCAAGTCGATGTATGGATCGTGTATACAGAATTACTTTCTCAACATAGACACGAGTACCACACATCAGGCGACGACCGCGCCAACAATGAAGCAGGCGGACGAGGTTATTTCGCCCATTCGTACATCTATTGCTCGAGCCCGCGGCCCGCTGTTTCAGTTTCTTACTGAGGGATCATTGCAGAATACGACGGGTTCTAGGGCAAATCGACAGAAGCTGGCTTCGACTAAGCAGGGCATTCAGAATTTTATGACAGGATCTCTGCTTGAAGTCTATCCGATGTCGGTTGATAAGTTTCAGGGACCGCGATTCAAGGTCGTTACAGTCGATGAATGGCTCTCCGGCGATGTTCGAGAGGACGTTATCGGCGCTGCGGAACAATGTGCAACAAAGGGTGGCATTGAAGACTACCTAATTATTGCAATGAGTTCTGAGGGCACTGTTCGAAATGCTGTTGGCGATTCCATCAAAATGGAATTGATGAAGATTCTCAAAGGAGAGTATCGAAATCCTCACGTATCGATTTGGTATTACAAGCTTGATGATATTAAGGAAGTCGCAAGGCCCGAACTCTGGTTGAAAGCAAATCCGAATCTCGACAAGACGGTAAGCTATGAGACCTATCAGTTGGACGTGGAACGTATGGAACATGCTCCGGATCAGCGGAACGATATTCTGGCCAAGCGGTTCGGCCTTCCGATGGAGGGTTATACGTATTTCTTCACTTATGAGGAAACCAGGCCGACGAGTCGCAGAAATGATTTCTGGAAAATGCCCTGCGCGTTGGGTGCTGACTTATCCCAAGGCGATGACTTTTGCGCATTCACGTTTCTATTTCCGATGCGAGATCAGTCGTTCGGAATCAAGACTCGATGCTATATTACAAGTCTAACTCTATCCAGGCTTCCTTTGGCCATGCGTCAGAAATACAACGAGTTTATGCGCGAGGGGAGTCTGATCGTTCTGGAAGGAACTGTTCTTGATTTGTCGGACGTCTACGATGATTTGGACCGATTTATTGAGGACAGTCAATACGATGTTCGTGCGTTTGGTTTCGATCCATATAACGCAAAAACGTTCGTGGAGCGATGGGAGACTGAAAACGGTCCATACGGGATTGAAAAAGTCATACAGGGCGCTAAGACAGAGTCCGTTCCCTTGGGAGAGCTCAAGAAGCTTGCGGGGGAGCGGCTTCTTCTATTCGATCAGGAGCTCATGGCATTCTGCATGGGAAACTGCATCACGATTCAGGACACCAATGGAAATCGAAAACTCCTCAAGAAACGAAATGAAGAGAAGATCGATGCCGTTGCTGCAATGATGGATGCTTATGTTGCCTATAAAGCGCATAAGGAAGATTTTTAATGATTGGAGTGAACGACTCAATGCCTATATATTACGTTGGCTCTATGCCTTATTCGAGTTCTTTGAGCCATTTCGGTATTAAAGGACAAAAGTGGGGTATTCGTCGTTATCAAAATCCAGATGGAACCCTCACGCCTGCTGGAAAGGCGAGATATGGGACTGACACAGAACGCATGGCTGCAAAAGATGCTCAGCGACATTCGGACGCCAAAGCGGCTTATGGTGAAGGAGCTGGTGTTAGAAGGAAACTTCTGGATAAAGAATTAAACCAAAAGAAAAAGAATAAAGAATATGCTAAAGCATATGACGAAGCTTATAAGCATGTTGATGTGGCGAAGTCCTTAAAACGAGCAGAAAGTTTAAACAAACATAGTGGAACGTTTGTCAAGGGACGCGATTTAACAGATCGTGGATTTTCGCATGGAAAAAATGCGGCAAAGGCTATAGCTTCGGCTGCTGGCGGAATGATGTTGCAAGCTGCTGTAAATAGCGTTTTTCTGCCTCCCGGAAAGTCATTTGTGAAGACGCTAACGATGGGGATAGCGGCATTTAATGCGGGCGCTACCGTCGCTAAAGCGGCTAAAGATTCATATTCCTATGAGTATTATCAGCGTAATAAAAAGTTCTAAGGATGATGAGCCATATGTATTATAGTACTTGTTTGGCTCACCATGGCATTCTTGGCCAGAAATGGGGTAAGCGAAATGGCCCGCCTTATCCGCTTGATGCGGAGGATCATTCTAAAGCCGAACAAAAAGCCGGATGGAGAAAGAGTTTAGATAAGCCAACTCAAAAAACGAAAGTTGCTGGACAAAAATCCGAATCCGGCAAGGTTGAATCGCCAAAGAAAGGCTTAACAGACAAACAGAAAAAGATTATCAAGGGCGTTTTGATTGCGACTGCGGCCGTTGGCGTGACGACAGCTATGGTTTATGCTTCTAAAAAAGCAAATTTCGATCAAGAATATTTTAATAATTCCATGTTAAAGCGAAATGTTGCTGAAATTGGATTAAATAATCTTGATGATAAGGACCTGGTGTTTGAAAAAGGCTTTGAGTTTCACAGAATGTCCACTAGAGAATTTGAAGATTATGGAAGTTCGGATAAAGTATATGCCGCTTTTAAACCTGAAGATATTAATCGGTACAAAGCCAAGCTTCCGGATTTCTTTAAACAGTGGAAAGAAAACGGCGTAGATTTAGAACCAAATAAATTGTATGATATCGCGCTGAAAGCAAATACGGAAATACGCTCTCCATCTGCAAAAAAGAGGGTAGAAGCTTTTGTCGATTTGTTTGAGGATTCTTCTTTCCGTGCTAAATTGTCCAAGTCGTTTGGTGTTTCTCCGGATATGTTTGATGCGATGGTCAAATATCGAATGGGCGGAAACAAGAAAGCAGCATTGAGTTTATACGAACAATTTGCTTTAGCATTAAACGGAAAGGGCGAATTCGCAGAAGCCCCGAAGATGTACTTTGACAAAATACGTTCTATGGGCTATAATGCTATAGTCGACGATAATGATGCTGGAAAACTAAGTGAGACTCCGATGATTTTGTTAGACCCTAAAAACAACTTCGTTGTCGAGGGTGGTCGTCAAGTTAAAAAACTTGAAAAGTTTATGGCGGTTATGAAATTAACTGGGGCAGATATGCGTAAGGCCGGAACCAGATAACCGCATTTAAAGCAAGGAATATATGAAGGAGGCTGGTTTATATGGATAAAGAGCTGCTTAAGGAATTGAACGAAGCGATTTTAAAGAATCTTTCAAAGAATAGTTGCATTTCCGATTACAAGGTATTAGAGTCGGGGAGACTTGTTGAAGAAGATGAAAAATCGAAAGACTGATTGAATTAGGCAAGGAGGTTGAACAGCCTCCTTTTTTTATTGTCATTTGGGGGTGTTTACAAAAATGCCTATTTATTACGTTGGATCTATGCCATATTCTGATGAATTGTTTCATCATGGTATTAAAGGTCAAAAATGGGGTATCCGTCGTTATCAAAATGCAGATGGAACCCTGACGCCTGCTGGAAAGCAGCGGTACGGAGAGGATTTTGGTAGCGGAAACGCCAACGATCTTTTGAGACGTATTGCTGTCGGCGATCATGCTTTGGGTCTGCAACGAATTCGAGATAAACGTGAAGTTCGTCTTGAAAATAAGATTGAAAAAAAGAAAGAGCAAGGAAAAAACACTGAAAGATTAGAGGCAAAGTACGAGGCGCAAAAGCAAAAGAATACAGACTTGGCGAAATATGTTTCGCATACAAGCACCGGCAAGTTGTTTGCCCAGAATTTTTTGTTAGGCCCAGGGGCGGATTTTTATCGGTCGGCAAGGGCACGAGGAGCGGATCGAGGTCAAGCCAGTGTGGAATCGTTGGCTGGTATATTTGGGGTGACTCCTATTGGATTGATTGCGCTTTCTTCGAATATGTCTGAAGAAACTAAGAAATACGGAAGGACTGCCGTATAAAAATGGGGGCTGCTTTGGAGATGGCTGTCTACTATATTGGCTCTGTGCCGTACTCTGATGAATTATATCATCACGGCATTAAGGGAATGCATTGGGGTGTTCGGCATGATTATGAACCGAAAGGTCCGTCAACTATAAATCGAATTGGGATGGCTTCCGCTAAAGTAAAAAGAATTGGCAATGCCGTTAAAGCCACCGGAATTTCTAAAGGAATAGGTATTATTAAGGATATATTTGGTGGTAATGCATCCGGAACAAAGAATGGTTCGGCGACTTTCCAATCCCAATCCCAATCCCAAGCAAAAAGAAACAACAAAAATGAAAAAAAAGAGACGAATTAAAAGCGCTGTAAAAATTGGAGCTGCTGTTGCTGGAGCTGGGCTTTTAGCATACGGAGCGTATGAGGTTGGAAAAAGCGATGAACGAATAGCTATAACTAACCCGAAGACAAATGCCGAAAAGAATATTTGGTCGGCCCCAGTAATAGAAGTGGTGGAATCTTTGGGAGACGGTAAAAATCTTCCAAAAGCGTTTAAAAAATATATGTCGAACAAATAGCATTCGTGATTGCAGGTGATGTTTCTCATGCCAACAATATTTGAACGTCTCCAGCATAGCTGGAACGCATTTCGGGGGAGAGATCGCCCCATACAATATTCCGATCTCGGTTTGAGCTCGTATCGAAGACCGGATAGAACCTATCTTCGAGTGAGCAACGAACGTTCCATTATCACCGCCATTTACAACCGCATTGCGATGGATGTGGCGGCGAACAAAATTGAGCATGTCAAGTTGGACGACAACGCTAGGTATGTAGAGACCGTAAAAGACGGACTCAATAGCTGTTTAACCCTGGAAGCCAATCTGGATCAGACAAGCCGCGCCTTTATACAGGACGCGGTTTTATCTATGTTTGACGAAGGCTGTATCGCCATCGTTCCTATCGACACGTCGATCGATCCGAACAAATCTGCATCTTTTGATATTCAATCGATGCGGGTTGGTAAAATCACACAATGGTATCCAGAGCATGTTCGCGTGCAAGTGTATAACGAGAAGCGCGGTATTAAGGAAGAACTTACCGTTCCGAAGCGCATGGTTTCCATTATCGAGAACCCTTTCTACGCGGTCATGAATGAGGCCAATTCTACACTTCAAAGGCTCATTCGAAAGCTCAATATTCTGGACGCGATCGATGAGCAGAGTGGTGCAGGAAAGCTTGATTTGATTATTCAGCTTCCGTATGTCATTAAGTCGACGGCTCGGCAGGAGCAGGCAGAAGCCAGGCGTAAGCAGATCGAAACACAGCTCGCGGGTTCCAAGTATGGTATCGCCTATACCGATGGTACCGAACGAATTACGCAGTTGAATCGTCCGGTTGAAAACAATTTGATGAGCCAGATCGAGTATCTGATGAATACTCTATACTCTCAGCTTGGCATTACGCCTGAGATTCTCAATGGAACCGCCGATGAGAAAACCATGCTCAACTATAACAATCGAACGATCGAACCAATTCTTGCGGCATTGGTTGATGAGATGAAGCGAAAGTTTTTAACGAAGACGGCTCGTACACAGGGTCACTCGATTATCTTCTCGTCCGAACCGTTTAAGTTGGTTCCGATCAATAATATCGCCGAGATTGCTGATAAATTCACCAGAAACGAAATCCTGTCTCCGAATGAAATTCGTTCGATTATCGGATTTAAGCCGGTTGCAGATCAGCAAGCTGACGAGCTCAGAAACCGTAATCTCAACCAAAATGCCGAAGAAGTCGCTCCGGCTCCATTGGCAACTGATGAGATAAATCAAAATGGTAGTCAGGAAGCAGTTGAAAACGAAAGCTCTATCGACGGTCAAGACAATATAGCGGACATGCCAATGAGCGAATTTAATGAAATTGCTTCTGGCTCCAACACAGCTTAATTTGGAGGGTAAAACAATGGCCGAAAAGTTCGACTTTGGTGGTTATGCTACCAAAAATGATTTAAAGTGTGCTGACGGCCGTACGATTCGAAAGAATGCTTTTGCCGACTGTGATGGGCAGATTGTTCCGTTGGTTTGGCAGCATAAGCATGGAGGGCCCGATTCTGTTCTGGGTCACGCGCTTTTGAAGAATCGTGAAGACGGCGTTTACACTTATGGGACCTTCAATGAGACCGAAGCTGGCAAGAACGCAAAAGAACTTGTTCGGCATGGTGACGTGAAGGCCCTTTCTATTTATGCAAATCAGCTGGTTCAGAAGGGCGGAGACGTTCTGCATGGCATGATCCGAGAGGTCAGCCTGTGCCTGGCTGGTGCAAATCCCGGCGCTCGCATCGAGGAGCTTTCGTTTGAACATGCCTTTGATGAGGACAGCGATGATTTTGAAGCGCTCGTGTTCAATGGCGACAACATCGAGCTTCAGCACGCCGAGGAAGAGAAGAAAGAAGAACTTAAAGAGACGCCCAAGGAAGAGGCGAAGGAGGAAAAACCTATGGCTAATGAGACCAAGGAAAAGACGGTCAAGGACGTATTTGACGAGTTGACCGAAGAGCAGAAGAACGTTGTTTACTATATGATCGGCCAGGCGCTTGAGCAGAATGGCGATAAGGCCGACGATAAGGACGAGGAGGAAGAAGAAGTGAAGCACAACCTGTTTGAGGGCGATACCTACGAAAATACTCTGACCCATGCCGATGTTGCGGCTGCTATGGATCAGGTTCTTAAGGATGGCCGCAAGTTCGGTACCCTGAAAGATTCTTACGAGCATCATATGACCGAGGGCGTTCTGGCGCACGCGATTGACACGACCGGCATGACCGTCCCTGAGGTTTCCAATGCCGATTATGGCAATCCCGAAAGCCAGAACTACGTTGGCTATGGCATTAACGATCCCAGCTTCCTGTTCCCGGAGGCTCGCGCTCTGAATAACATCCCCGAGTTCATTAAGCGCGATACCGATTGGGTTGCGACGGTTATGAATGGCGTGCATAAGACTCCCTTCAGCCGCATCAAGTCTGTGTTTGCGAACATCACCGAGGATGAGGCTCGTGCGAAGGGCTACATCAAGGGTAACCTGAAGAAGAATGAGTTCTTCAGCCTGATGAAGCGTACCACGGTTCCCCAGACCATCTATAAGAAGCAGAAGATGGATCGCGATGACATTGTGGATATCACCGATTTCGACGTTGTTGCCTGGATTAAGAGCGAGATGCGCCTCATGCTGAATGAGGAACTGGCTCGTGCGATCCTGATTGGCGACGATCGTCTGATCTCTGACGAAGACAAGATCTCTGAGGAGCACATCCGTCCGATCGCGAATGATGCGGCTCTGTTCAGCATCAAGGCGACTGTCACCGAGGGCGCTACCGAGGAAGCTACCGCCAAGAACTTCATGAAGGCCGCGCTGCGTGCCCGCAAGAACTACAAGGGTTCTGGCAATCCCACGCTGTTCACTACCGAGGACGTTCTGACCAGCATGCTGCTGATTGAGGATGGCATCGGTCATACTCTGTATCGCAGCGAGGCCGAACTGGCGACCGCTCTGCGTGTCCGCAACATCGTGACCGTTCCGGTGATGGAAGGCTTCAAGGATGCTTCTGGCAATGAGGTCATGGGCATTATCGTCAACCTGGCCGACTACAACGTTGGCGCTGATAAGGGTGGCGAGATCAACATGTTTGACGACTTCAACATTGATTACAACCAGTACATCTATCTGATTGAGACCCGCTGCTCTGGCGCTCTGGTGAAGCCTTATTCTGCCATCGTGCTGTCCAAGGCTGCTGGCGGTTCTACGACCACCACGACTGCCTAATTTTCATCAAAATGGAAGTGACATAGCGAATGGCACGATTTTACGGAGCCGTTGGGTATACCAACGATGAAGAAGTTGCGGTAGACGTGTATGTTGAAAAACCGATTGAGAGAATGTACAAGGGAGAGCTCTTGCGTCACAATCGAAATTTGCAAAAGGGAATCGGCTTGAATGACGATGTAGTGTTAACCAATCAAATCAGCATTCTGGCAGACGCTTATGCAAATAACCATATGCATACCATTCGCTATGTCAAATGGCGGGGAACGGCTTGGAAGGTTTCCGGTGTGGAAGCCCAGCCCCCTCGTTTAATTTTGACCTTAGGAGGCGTATACAATGGGCCGATTGCGGAGTGAACTCAGTGAGATTCTCCACGAATTGTGTGATAACGTGTATTTTCAGCCTCCTACGGGCACACGAATTTCCTACCCGTGCATTGTCTACGAGTTGGAGAGGACGGACGTACGATTCGCGGATAACGCTCCATATGCTTTATATGATGAGTACTCACTGAAGTACATTACAAGAGATCCCGACGATCCTGTTCGGTTACAACTCGTAGTATTGCCGTATTGCAGATCCGAAAGGATGTACATCAACGATAACTTATACCATTATCCGTTCCATTTGTATTGGTAAGGAAATGGTTCGACGTATTTGAGGAGGACAATGTAATGTCTAAGCTTGTTTGGGATGCTATCGGTGAGCATTTGTTTGAGACTGGCGTCGATCATGGCGTTCTTTTCGTTCAGAATACCGATGGCACTTATCAGAACGGCGTTGTTTGGAATGGCCTGACTGGCGTTACCAACAGCCCCGACGGTGCTGAGCCTACTGATCTGTGGGCCGATAATATTAAATACGCCACGCTGCGTTCCGCTGAGACTTTCGGTGCGACCATCGAGGCGTATACCTATCCGGAAGAGTTTGCGCAGTGTGACGGTTCTGTGGAAGTTGCCGACGGCGTGTATATCGGCCAGCAGTCTCGTAAGGCGTTTGCGTTCTGCTATCGTACCAAGGTCGGCAGCGATACGGATACCGACGCGACTGGTGAGAAGATTCATATCATCTATAATGCGACGGCTTCCCCGTCTGAGCGCGCTTATGAGACCGTAAACGATTCCCCCGACGCGATCACTTTCTCCTGGGAAATCACCACGACTCCTGTTGTGGTTACCGGTTATAAGCCCACGTCTGAGATCGTCATCGATGTTGCTAAGCTGGCGACCGGCAAGAAGGCTGCTCTGGAGGATGCGCTGTATGGCACGGTTTCTGCTGAGTCTACTCTGCCTACTCCTGACGCTCTGATCGCGCTGATGGGCGGTTCTACGACTACGGCCTAATCTGGAAAAATATGGAGGGTAATCAGTTCGGCTGGCCCTCTTAAAAATTTATGCGAGGTAAACAATTGAGGGAGGTAATCCGAAATGATTAAAAAGACTTTGACGTATACCGATTATGACGGTAATGAGAGGACGGAAGATTTCTACTTTAATCTTTCAAAGGCTGAACTGATGGAGATGGACTTTAGCGCTTCCGGCGGCATGGAGAAGATGATTAAGCGTATCGTGGATGCGCAGGATACCAAGCGGATCATTGAGGTATTCAAAGACATCATTCTCAAGTCGTATGGCGAAAAGTCTGCTGATGGACGACGGTTCATTAAGGTTTCTGACGGAAGAAGGCTCGCTGAAGATTTTGCGCAGACTGAGGCGTATTCCGAGCTGTTTATGGAGCTTGCTACAAACGATAAGGCTGCGACCGAGTTTATTAACGGCGTGATTCCGCAGAGCCTGGCTGCAGAAATTGCGGCAAACCAGGAATAATATTTTAGAGAGGAGATGAGGGAATGCTAAGGTTGCCCGTAAATGGCGGAGAGCTTTTTGACGAGAGGCTTGGAGAGTTCATTACCGTAAAAAGTACTGTCCTGCAGTTAGAACATTCCCTCATTTCTTTATCGAAATGGGAATCAAAATGGCATAAGCCGTTTTTATCTAAAGAAGTAAAGACAGACGAAGAAATACGCGACTATATTCGTTGCATGACCATAATGCAAAATGTCGATCCGATGGTCTATACCGTGCTGACTAGAAAGGATGTTGAGGACGTAGAGCAATATCTCTCTGATCCAATGACAGCTACGGTGATTTCCAGGCAAGCGCAGAAAGGGCGCCAAAGAAATGTGACATCGGAATTGATTTATTATTGGATGGTTTCCTTTGGAATTCCGTTTGATCCTTGTGAAAAGTGGCATTTGAATCGGCTGATGACTTTGATCGATGTGTGTTCGATCGAGAATTCTCCGAAAAAGAAAATGCGCAAGAGGGATATTATGAAACAGAATTCGCAGCTCAACGCGGCACGCAAACGCGCGATGGGTACAAGAGGATAGCCGTTCGGAAAGGAGCTGCGATATGGGGCTGATTACTTTTAGGCATCGTGGTAATTTCAATAAGACCGAGAAGTTTTTGAATAAAGTAACAAAGCGGGAATATTTGAACATCCTTGATCTTTGCGGTCAGATGGGTGTTGACGCGTTGGCTGCGGCTACTCCAAAGGATTCCGGAAGAACAGCGTCAAGCTGGTTTTATGAGATCGAGAGAAATTCGAATACCACCTCCATTTCGTGGTTGAATACAAATGAAAACAAAGGTGTCATTATAGCGATCATTTTACAATATGGTCATGGAACGGGTACCGGAGGTTATGTACAAGGACAAGATTATATAAATCCTGCTATGAAGCCGGTGTTCGATAAAATAGCCGAAATGGCTTGGAAGGAGGTAACCTCGTCGTGAGTGGAAACATCGACAATAGAATAGTTCAAATGCAATTCGATAACGCTCAGTTTGAGAAGGGGGTTGCCCAGACTTCTAAAAGCTTAGCGAAGTTTAAGAAAGATTTGGACTTTAAGGATTCGGAAAAAAGTCTTGAAAGACTTCAAAGAGCTGGAGATAGTTTTTCTTTAGCGCGCATGGCGCACGGAATCGATGAATTGGGTCGTCGTTTCTCGACCATGGGTATTATCGGGATGCGAGTCTTGCAGAATTTAACCGATAAAGCGATGGCAATGGGAACGGCATTTGTAAAGTCCGTATCCATTGATCAGATTACGTCTGGTTTTGCAAAGTATGCCGATAAGACAAAGGCCGTTCAGACAATTATGGCGGCCACTGGTGATGATATCGGAAACATCAATTCCCAATTAAATCGTCTTGCTATATTTACTGACGAAACCTCATACAATTTCGTCGATATGGTTTCCAATATTGGTAAATTTACATCGATGGGCATTGATCTGGAGACCTCAGTTACAGCGATGGAGGGTATTGCTAACTGGGCTGCTGTTTCCGGTCAGGGTGTAAATGAAGCCAGCAGAGCGATGTATAACTTGTCCCAGGCGTTAGGTACTGGTTCTGTTCAGATTCGAGATTGGATGTCAATTGAGAGTGCGAACATGGGAACTAAAGAATTTAAGGAAACGGCTATCGAAACCGCGAAAGCGCTTGGAAAACTTGATAAAGCTGGAAAAACGGCAAAAGGAACCGAGGTCACTTTTAAAAATTTCCGAGAAACTCTCAATGAAAAGTGGCTTACAAACGATGTTCTTTTAACTACGTTGCAGAAATACGGTGAGTATGGCGACGAAGTTATGAAAATCATGGCCGAAGAGGGTATTTCCTGTGCGAAAGCTATGGAAAAGGTAAATTCGGAAACCATGAAACTTGGTGAAAAGGCCTTTAAGGCCGCGCAGGAAGCAAAAACTTTTCAGGAGGCCATTGACGCAACAAAGGACGCTGTTAGCACCGGATGGATGCAGGCGTTTGAAACGATATTCGGTAATTATCAGGAAGCTAAAGTTCTTTGGACGGATTTGGCGAATGATTTGTATGATATATTCGTTGAGCCAATGAACTCTTTGAACGAGCTTCTTGACGGTTGGAAAGAACTCGGCGGAAGAACAGCGCTCGTTAATGGGCTTACTGATAGCATGGCAGCCCTCAAAGGCGTAATTGACTCGATTGGTGATGGTTTTCATCAAATATTTCCGCCTACAACTGCAGAAGACATAAAGAAAATTAGCGACGCAATTGAAAAAGCTGGGAGAAAGCTTAAAGAGTTGTTTGCTCCAAAGTTTTGGGGAACAAAGACCGTATACGAGGAGTATCTTGAAAGAATTGATCCTTTGGGTAGTTTCGAGAATTCTCTTTCAAAAGGTTCGAAGGGCGACGCTGTAAAAAAGTTACAGGAACGTTTGAAAGAGGCCGGGTTTGATCCGGGCTCTGCGGATGGTATATTTGGCCCGAAGACAGAAAAGGCTCTTAATGAATTTAAAAAGAAATATGGGATGGCTATCGATGGAGTATACGACGAAGCCACCCATAGTAAACTTGGTTATGTGTTAAGCCCGATTGATTCTTTTCAAAAAAAGTTGAAAGCTGTTGAAGAGGATTTATATAAGTATCCCAAGGGCTATCAGTTTTTGTCTCGAGCAATGGCCGGCGCATCGGCTGTTGCAAAGATACTCGGAAAAGTATTTGGATTTTTAGGTGGGGTTATTAAGCGCGTTTTAGGCGTGCTTAGTCCCCTTGGCGATGTGTTTCTAAAGATAGCAGATGCTGCAGCCAGATTTTTTACAGCTTTATACGAAAGATTGGATAAGTCCAAGAAATTTCAAGAATGGCTAGATTTTCTTGATACAAAGCTGGAACCGGTTCGGAAGAAAATCGAATCGCTGGGTAATTCTCTTTTGGATCTTCTCGGAATTGGCGGAGATCTGGATGAAATAGATTTTTCGAAAGTTGTCGATAATTTGATTGCCTCGATCAAGAAATTTTTCGGCTTGGATATGGGGGATTTGAATCTTGCGGAAGCTATCGATGAAAAGAAAACGGTTGCTACGATCAAAGAAAAGATTACGAACATATTCACGACAGTAAAGAATTGGATTGCTGGTTTATTTTCTGGAGAAGGCGGACCGGAAGATCCTACGAAATTGATAAATTTTGATGGGTATAATTTGGCGATTACAGGCATTACCGCTATTGTTGGAATTCTTACTACGCGAGTGTTGCAGGCCGTTGGCGTTGTGGTTAAAGCTGGAACGCGCGTGAATAAGATTTTAAAGCATGTTGACCAAACGATAAAAGGGTTTCGGGATAAAAAGAATTTCGATTCGTTTGAGTCGGCTTCAAAATCGATCTTGATGCTTGCCGGAGCAATAGCGATTATTGCAGCATCTATTTATGTTCTTTCAAGACTTGATGGAAAACAAATTGTAAAAGGCCTGATTGCCATTGCGACGATTATGGCAATGCTGGCTTTATCTGTATATGCGTTTAAGTGGGCGGCTAAAGACTTTAAGGATATCGAGAAAACAATGCTGTCTTTGATTATGCTTGCTGGAGCTATAGCCGCTTTGGGTGTTGTAATATTGATGCTATCAAAATTGGATGGAAAGCAGATATTGCAAGGTTTAGGAAGTATCGCGGCATTGCTTGCGTTGTCTGTCGGTGCTATAGCGGTTCTTAACAAGATTGGAGTAAATGCAAAGAACGTAGGTGGCACTATCGGTCTGATAACTTCTCTTGCTGCATCCTTAAACCTTATGGTAAATGTTGTCAAGAATTTGGGCCTTTTAGATACTAATACGCTAACTAAAGGTTTTATCGGATTGACAGGGCTTCTTATGTTGATCGCGATGTTTTTCAAGGCGGTAAATGAGATTTCTATTCCTGGGAGAACATCTGGCGCTCTAATTGCCGCTGCGATCGCTATTGACGCGATTATTGCAGGTTTCTTAGTTTTGTCGTTTGCGATGAAACTATTAAAGCCGAAAGATATTGTTAAAGGAATGACAGCTCTTGGCGCAATTGTGCTGGGAATGGTCGCCCTGCTGAAAGTGCTTAATAAAATTGATCCGAGCCCGAAGGCGATATTATCGCTTTTGCCGATGGCAATCGCGCTTGATCTTATTGTCGTTGCTTTTATTGCAATGGCTGCGGTTATGAAATTTGCGAAGGCAAAAGATATTGCCAAGGGTATTATTGGAATAGCTGCGATGGTATTGGGCATGATTGCGGTAATGAAGTTGATTGAGAAAGTGGAGCCAAATACGAAAGCAATTCTGGCATTGCTTCCGATCAGTATCGCTATTGCTCTAATGGTTGGAAGTTTCGCTGCTTTGTTAATTGTTGTGAAGCGGGCGAAATGGGGCGACATGGCTAAAGCTATAGTCGGGCTTGGCGCCGTTGTAATCGCTCTTTTTAAACTCAGCAAATTGGTCGAAAGCAACAGTCCAAGTGTTCGCGGTGTTCTTGCGCTAATTCCGATGGCTTTGGCATTAGATTTATTGATCGCGGGGTTCGTGATTTTGGCAATCGGAATGAAGAAAGTTAGCATGGGGAGTCTCGTTAAAGCAATTATAGCTATGACAGCGGTCGTTATAGCCATGAATACGATGGCTACGGCTTTATCTAAAGTTGCTCCCGGTATTAAGGGATCTATTTCGATGCTAATTGCTTCGGTCGCAATGGTTGGCGCGATGGTTGCGTTTTCCTTGGTTCTGAGAAATATTAAAGATGTAAAAACAACAAAAATATTGGCGTTCGCTGGCGGATTGGCAGCAATTATGTTTGCGTTCTCATTTATTGCTGGAACTGCCGCTGTTGTTGGTCCGCATGGAATATTAATGGGTGCTCTGGCTGTTCTCGCGTTGGGTGCCGCACTCGCGATTTTAGTTGGTGCGGTGCTTGGAATTATGAAGATTCCGGGCGTTTCCGAATTCTTAACTAGCGGAGCCGAAAAACTTGGTGAAGTAATCGGTACGTTTATCGGTTCGATGAAGGCTGCCGATATGCGAGCATTTGCTAAAGGTTTGGAGGGCTTTGAAGACGTTGCCGATGTTGATGAAAACTCCATAAAGAATACCTTGAAAGTGGCGCAATTGATCGCTGACTTTTCTGAGAAATTGCCTAAGAAGAGCTTTGCAAAAAAAGTTGGAGATTTGTTTGCGGGAACAGACATGGAGCATTTCGCATGGGATATGAGTGCTTTGGCTAAGGGATTCAACGCTTTCTCTAAGAATATGGGAGAGATAACAATCCCGAAAGATCTGAAGAAAAAAGTTCAAAATGCGATTGGTATTGCAAATTTAATTGTTAAGTTTAATAAGGAAGTTCCTGAGTATAACGGTTGGGAGAAAATGGGTATCTGGAAAACCAACATGCAAGTGTTTACCGGAACCGATCTTCAGGCATTTGCCGATGGGTTGAATGCGTATTCCGTCGCGATGGAATCATTTCCAAATGATAGTCGAGATTTGGAATCAAAGACAAAGGCTGCTGTTGAAATAGCTAAGATAGTAAACGGTTTGAATAGCGAATTGCCAGCCTATTCGCCGCTTACTCAGCTGTGGTTCTGGAAAACCAACATGCAGATATTTACTGGAACGGATCTTCAGGCATTTGCGGATGGATTGGTCCAATATTCAGATGTAATGCAGGGATTTCCTGATGATTCTAGCGGGCTAGAAGGAAAGACAAGAGCCGCTGTTGGAATCGCCGAGATGGTGAACGCATTGAATAATGGTTTACCTTCTTATTCTGTATTTACTCAGTTGTGGTTCTGGAAAACCAACATGCAGATATTTACCGGAACGGATCTTCAGGCGTTTGCCGAGGGTATTAATGCATATGCAGAAGCGATGTATTTGTTTGATTCGGCGGACGGCCTTGATGAAAAGACCAAATATGCTATAGAAATAGCAAGGCAGGTAAATTCGCTGAATTCGGAATTGCCGGGATACACCGTGTTAACACAGTTGCCCTTCTGGAAAACAAACATGCAATTGTTCGCTGGTAAAGATATGTTGGCCTTTGCGCAGGCGCTCAATGAGTATAGCGCAAATATGTCTACCGTAACAGATCCGTCCGGACTTGAAGAGGCGACAAGTCATGCTGTTAATATTGTTAAGCAAGTAAATTCTCTGAATTCGGAGTTACCGGCATATTCCCCGCTGATTCAACTTCCTTTATGGAAAACAAATATGCAAATATTTGCCGGGAAAGATATGGCGGCATTTGGTCAGGCTTTGAACGACTACAACGCGAATATGTCGACTATTAACGACCCGTCTGCTCTTGAGACGGCGACTGGCTATGCGGTTCGAATCGCGCAGCAAATCAACGCTTTAAATGCAGACTTGCCCGAATATTCGGCGTTTGTGAAGATAGGTCTTATAAAAACTGCGATGGCTGTATTCTCCGGCGATATTTCCAGCTTTGCAAAGGGAATGAATGATTTCGCTTCTCAAATTGGTCAGATCAACGATCCTGGGGAATTGGATAAAAAAGCTTCTTATGCTTTGTCTATTGCAAAGTCTTTGAGCGAATTTACAAAAGACGGATTGCCGGAATACTCTCTTGTCGAGACAGCGCTTCCTTGGTTGACAGGGATGAAAACTTTTGTGGGCGATTTTACTTCGTTTGGCGAAGGCATCAATTCGTTTGCTAAAGCGATGGGGGATATTTCGGTAGACGAAGAGCTTGAAGGCAAAACCGCATCGGCCGTTGAGATTGCAAACCAAGTTGCTACGTTTTTGAGTGATCTAACTTCTGTGAAAATGGATTACGATCAAGGAGCGTTGGATAAGTTCTTTGGTGATGCGACTTCTCAAGAGACGGTGTTCTCAGCTGTGTCAAAATTGGCTACAACCATGAAACAGGCTTCGGACGATTTGGGCGCTTTACCGGATGGAACAACGCTCCAGGAACGTATAACTTCTGCTGTAGAAGCTGCAAGAGCGGTTGCGGAGTTTATGATCTGGATTAATGCTTCAGATACGGTTGTTCCGACGACGTTGGACACTCGCGGTAATATGAATTTTGAAAATGCTCTCGCTGGAATATTCAGGATTGGCGAGACGATAGGAAAATATTCTGGACAGTATAAGGATATCGATATTGAGTATATTACAAAGATTTCAACGTTGGTTGAAAATATTAAGAAGATATTCGGCGGTACAGACCCGAGTGTGGAGATTTCTTCCGACACTTTCTTGAAGGATTTGGACGCGAGTAAGGTTGCGGAAAAACTGAATAGTTTTGTAACCGATCTTGGTACTTCTGTGCAAACGAATTCTGAAACTCTCGCCGGTTATTCTCAGCAATTCAACTCCTCCGGCTCCGGTCTCGTTGACGCGATGGCTGGGGGAATGGGGAGCAATACGGCTGCGAATACGGCTGCGAGTACGATGGCTTCTAACGCTGCTGCCGCTGCTGGAAGTAAAACGGGTGAGTTTGAGACTTCTGGTAAGAATTCTGTGAAGGGCTTTATTAATGGCTTGAAGGATTCCAAGTTATTAGCACAGGTTCGATCTGCTGCGGCAAAAGTTGCTCTAAAAGCAAAAGAAGGATTAAATACTCCTTTGGAAGTTAAATCTCCTTCGAGAGCAACTATGCGAACGGGTCGATATTTTGATCTCGGTTTCGCCAATGGTATCACCAAGTATGGCAAGGCTGTCGATAAGAGTGCGACTGGTGTCGCAGAGTCTTCTCTGAATACTCTGAGTGGAACTTTTAACTCCCTCTCCACTCTCGCCGACGACAACATCGATGTACAGCCGACGATTGCGCCTGTGGTCGATATGTCCAATATTCGTACGGCCTCTGGTTATATGAACGGTGTGTTTGCAGACAGGTCTTTCGGTGTGCGCACGTCGTTGATGGCTTCGTCGATTGCTACTTCGGCTGGTACGGCTACTAAGGCTGGTCAGTTCGGAAGTCCCGATGTTGTGTCGGCAATCCATGAGATGAATTCCAGAATTGGGATTCTCGGAGAGCAGATCTCAAACCTCAAAATGGTAGTAGATACTGGTGCTTTGGTTGGCCAGATGGCGGGTCCGATGGACGCAAAGTTTGGAACCATGGCGACCATGAAAGGAAGGATGGGTTAAGTGTATCATTCGATAACGATCGACGGGATCAATACTTGGGATGACTTACACTTAATCCCAACTTCCCGTCCGCTGGTGAATCCGCCGTCTGTGTCGATGAATCAAGTTGCGATTCCGGGCATGGATGGTTTCATTGATTTAACGGAAGTCCTGTCTGGCCGAGTGAATTACGGAGCCAGGCAGGGTTTCTGGGAGTTTATTGCACACCCAGATTGGACTGATGCGGAGCCCTGGCATTACAAGTATTCCAGGATCATGCAACTGTTTCATGGAAAAGCAGTATCGCAAGTTATTCTTGAGGACGACCCGTTTTTCTATTACACGGGACGAGTAAGTGTCAATCAGTGGCGATCTGGAGAATCATGGTCGACGGTAACGCTGGACTATGTGCTGCAGCCGTATAAACATGAACGTCTTCGTTCGAGTGAACCTTGGGAATGGAATCCGTTCTCGTTTGTCAACGGTATTATCAGACATTATAGCGGAATCGAAGTAAACGGCGCGAAAGAGCTTACAATTCGAAATGGTGATCAGCCAGTTGTTCCAAGTTTTATCACTCAAGAGCTCGTATCAACAACTACGGTATCCAGCAATAGAACGAGTGAAACTGTAAGTATTTCTGAAACAGGAGAAAGTAAGAGTTCCAAGTTTTATTTATATCCCGGAGAAAACATTCTTACATTTACGAACACCGCCACGACAGAATCGTCTGGCTCACTCATTACAATAGATTTTGAAGCGGGGTGGTTGTAATGCCAGATATGACCCGTGCGTCTTTTCCTTATTACGAAATCTATATGAATGACGAGTTGATTGCTTCATCGGAGTTGAATGAAGGCATTCTGAATCCAATAGTCGATAAAGAGGTTAATGCCGCAGGTTCTTTATCTTTTACCGTTTTGCCGACGCATCCGAAATGGGGAAGTTTCAGAAGATTTGCATCTTTTATTGATGTGCTGATCAAAGGGGTATGCGTATTCCGTGGTCGGATAATAAATATTTCAGAGGATAATTTTAAACAGAAAAATGTCGAATGTGAAGGCGCTCTTGCGTTTTTGATGGACACGAATTATGGACCGTTAACGTCCATAAACGTTCGGGGCAAGATAAAATCCGTCATCGACTGGCATAACGCTTGGTTTCAGCTTGATGATCAGGCAGATTCTGAAGATAGCACCAAGCATGTTGCGATTCGGCTTCCGTGGGATTATCGAAGATGCTTTAAGTTAGGCAAAATTGAGCCGGAGGGAAGCAAAAACGTTCTTAAACCAATCGCGGATTCTTCGTGGTGGGTTGGGAGCATTAATGGAAATCAACCCGTTGCCGATCCAAGTGGTGATCGTCTGATTTCTATATATGATAGGGGACCTTTTGACGAATGGACCGATAAAACGTTTACGTTTTGTTTTGACGATTTGTATTATTCTCTCAATCATCCGAACGATCAAATCGTTTTATACTTTTATCAAAACGAAACGTATCTAAATAAGCTTACGACAAATTTGTCTTTCTTCGATAATGCGAATCAAGGCGGAAACTACAAGTATAGGGCAATAACGTTATCCAATGTAGCGGCTTTGAATGCCAATCGGATTTATATATCCATTCCGTTGAGAGTCGATGATGAAGATATCCGCGTTCTTGACTATAATTTCTGGTTGCAGATCGATAAAACTGATCTTAGAAGTTATATGATGAGCGAGTATAAGTCTGAAACCACCGAATATGAAATAACCGGGGACGTTTTTTCCACTCTGTTTATTCAGAATCGAGACATCATGTTTCGAACAAGAGCGTATTGTATGGAAGATCTATTTTTGGGAGAGTCAACGGCTTACGACCCTCCGGAACCCAAATTTGGTAATTGCATTGACGCATTGAATCCAAATCGAATTAGTAATCCAAGGCCGATTGTCTTCGGAGTCAATTTAATAGAAATTCAGAAAGAATCTCCCGATTTCGAACCAGTTACAACAATACGGCCTTTACACGGCGGCGAATCTTTTTCGACTACTAATCGCGATGGGGTTTCAAGGCCTTTTTTAGTCGAAAATCCGCACTATCAAACGTTTGATCCGTGGGCAAGCTGGAGCGATTTCAAAACGTACGGAATACCGAGAACTATAAAGTTTTTAGAGGTTGGAGAAGATGCTAGCATCACGACAGCGACTACAAGAGCTAACTATTATTTCGACGCAATTAATAATTCTATTCCATCCTCGTTTAAAGTAAAGGCACTTGACACGAAGATTTACAACAATCAGGTTGCTTGGAATCCGATTGATTTTGTATCGGCAGCCTCGATGATTGATGTCGGCGATCCGGTCCGTATTGTTTCTGAGCCTCACGATCTTCCAGATAATAATAACGAATGGTATGTGAAAATCTGTCTCGCTATGAAACTGGATATTATGAATCCTCAGAATAACGAGTACACAATCGGCGACTATATTCCCGATGGCGATAACTTTGAAGCTGAGACTTTGACGAAAAAGTTTGCTAACGAGAAAAAGAAGAACAAGAAAAAGAAATAAGGTGTGCTGACGGATGTATATCCCAACAAACCCGAACCCGAACGGGGCTTATGTTGAGGATTGTGTCATACGCGCGATTGCGATTGCGACTGGAAAGACTTGGGATGAAACCTATATCAATGTTTGTCTGCAAGGATATTTGATGAAAAATATGCCGAGCGTCAATAAGGTATGGGGAAACTATCTTACGTCTTCCGGTTTTGTTCGTACTCCGCTTCCGACGAATTGCCCCGACTGCTATACTGTTCGGGATTTTTGTGCAGAGAACAAAAACGGTATCTATATTCTTGCGACCGGATCGCATGTGGTCGCGGTGGTTGATGGAAATTACTGCGACGCGTGGGATAGCGGTGACGAGATGCCTATTGAAGTATGGAGGAGAGAATAAATGGCGGTTCATAACAACTACAATTCAAATCCTTATGGTCTTAATGCGTACGGAACTCCTGTCCCTGGCCAGACCTATTATCCGCAGCCTGTGAACGCGGTTCAAGCACTTTTACAACCGGTATTTGTTCATGGACGTGCGGGAGCTGAGGCTTATCAGCTTCCGCCCGGAGTTACAAGGCAGACGCTTTGGGATGATGAGACCGATCGGTTCTATGTAAAGGCCGTTGACGAGATGGGACGTCCTAAGATTGTTGCGGATAATGATTTTCAGACGCACATTGAACCGGAACCGGTGCCTGCCACTGAATCTGCGAAGGTGGATTTCAGTGTTTATCCGACTAAGAAAGATCTTGAGGAATTTTTATCGAAGTTCGACGTTTCTTCCTATCTTACGAAGGCCGACCTTGAGAAAGCGCTTGGCGAATTGACGCTGGGTGCTGGAGGGAGGATTGTGAGAAATGAATCTAATGCGTAGCCTTTTTAATGCACCTGCGAATCTTCCAGGTCCTCTTGGCAATGTGGCGAATTTCTTTCGACAATACAGACAGTTTGCACAGGATCCGGTAGGGAATATTCTTGGAATGCGAAACGTTAATGTTTCCAAAGATTTCAATGGAACGCCCAAAGATCTCGTGAATTATCTTACAAGCACTGGGCAGATGACGCAGGATCAGTTTCAGCAATTCGGTCAACAGGCAAATGATATACAAAACATGCTTCCGAGGTTCTAACTCAATCCAGGGTTAGGCCTTAGTTTTTGCTATTCTTGGTTTCTTTAGGAGCGCTCCGAAAACAAATCAAAATGGCAGTTTCTTTTTCACTCAACGACTTAAAAAGGAGATTATTGGCTATGATTTACGAATCTCAGAATCAGCAGCCCGCCGTGAATGTTTTTCCGAATGGCGGCAATAGCTACGGCGGAAACGATG
The DNA here is from genome assembly GCA_937910305.1 of uncultured Bacteroidales bacterium. Classification (GTDB taxonomy): domain Bacteria; phylum Bacteroidota; class Bacteroidia; order Bacteroidales; family Paludibacteraceae; genus Colicola. The sequence continues at coordinate 31,522 of CALEPS010000126.1, forward strand.
GTTTCGGCAATAACGGAGCTTGGTGGATCATCGTTCTGTTCCTGTTCGCCATGATGGGTGGCTGGGGCAACAACGGTGGAAATGCTGCTCCGATTTACAACATGGGCGGCGGTTATCAGCCCTATGTGCAGCAGGGCTTTGATCAAGCTGCTGTGATGAGTGGTATCAATGGCATTCAGAATTCTCTTGCGAATGCAGAAGTCTCTCGTTGCAATACGCAGGCGAACCTGCTTGCGACAATGAACGCGAATCAGAATGCGAATACCGCGGCGATGAATTCTCTGGCGATGGGTCTTCAGAATTGTTGCTGCGAGAATCGTGCTGCGGTGGCAGATCTTCGCTATACGGTTGCTACAGAAGCCTGCAATGATCGCGCTGCCGTAAACGATGCGCTCCAGGCCGTGACCATGCAGAATAACGCTAATACTCAGCGTATTCTGGATATGATGTGCCAGGATAAGATCGACGCGAAGAATGAGAAGATCGCGGAGCTTCAGAACCAGCTGACGATGGCGAATCTGGCTGCTTCTCAGAACGCTCAGACCGCTGCGATTCTGGCAAACAACGAAGCTCAGACTGCCGCGCTCGAGCAGTATCTGGCTCCCGTTCCGCGTCCGGCGTATGTCGTTCAGAATCCCAACTGCTGCGGCACGAATTATTACACCGCTTGTGGCTGCTCTGCGTCCTGATTGCTGGGAGGTGGAGTAGATGGCTGAATACAGCGCAAATGCTGTTCAGACGGTCAATCCCGGCGAATCGATTGTGTTCACCGAGTCTCCTGTGCCCTGCGAGAGAGGCTTTGTTCGCCATCGCGACGACACGGGGAGTTTCCTTCTGAGCGGTTATGTTCCCAGGAACGGATGCAATTGTAACTGCAATTGCAATAAAAATCAGTCTGCAACGTATCTTGTCGATTTTGGAGCGAACATTGCGGTTCCGACCGGAGAAGCGGTTGGTGAGATTTCCGTTGCGATTGCGATCGATGGTACGACTGTGCCGACTTCCACGATGATCGTGACTCCGGCTGCGGTTGAAGAGTATTTCAATGTGAGCCGGGCGATTAATGTTCAGATCTGGAAGGGATGCTGCGAGACCGTAACGATCCGCAATACTTCGGATATTCCGATTCTGGTTCAGAACGCCAATGTATTGTTTGATAGGCGCGACCTACTGTATATGCGATAAAAGGAGGGAGAAATCAAAATGGATGAGTCTATGAAGAAAACTCGCGAGAGGCTCGAGGATGAATTCCGGCAGGCTTCTTCTTCCGAAAAATGGGATGTCGACAATGTAGATCTGATGAAAAATCTTCTGAAGTCTATGTATTACATCGATGCGATCTGCGCCATGAAAGAAGGCAATGATTATCCCGGAAGCGAGTATATGCCCGCGATGAGTTATGCTCGTGGCGGTCAGAGGCGCAATGCCATGGGGCAGTATAGTCGGAATGGCAGCTATGACGGCCGCGGCTATGGCGATGGCTATAGCTATGACATGGGAAATGATGGCCGTGGGAGCGGATATTATCCCATGTATCCGATGAATTCGTATGATAATTACCGTGGCGGGATGTCCGGTCGCAGGTATTATGATGACGAAATGGGCAATGCCGTTCATAAAATCGAGCATATGATGGAAACCGAGATGAATCCTGAAAAGCGTAAGGCGATGCAGGATATTCTCGGTGTAATTCAGATGCGGTAAAGAACTAAATCGACGGTCTGCCGAGTTTTCGAAAATGAAGATTCGGCAGACTATTATTAATGTTTTTTAGAGGTGAACGACATGAATACCCAAATGCTCATCACAATTATTTGCTCAGTGATAGCTTCTTCGGGATTTTGGGCATTCATCACAAAACTCAGCGAGAAGAAGGACGTGCGCACGAAAATGCTGATTGGCCTGGGACACGATCGGATTATGTATCTGGGAATGAAGTATATCGAGCGTGGGGAAATCACTCAGAGCGAATATGAGAATCTGCATACGTATCTCTACGAGCCCTATAAAGACATGGGTGGAAACGGTTCGGCAAAGCGTGTGATGGCCGAAGTCGACAAATTGCGAATTGTACCTGATACCTATGGAGATTAACGAATAGAAACGAGGGATAGATATGGTATTTCCCGATAAAGTTTATGATGCATTGAAGTGGATCGCACTGTATCTGCTTCCGGCTCTTGGCACTCTGTATTTTGCACTGTCCGGCATTTGGGGGTTCCCTTATGGCGAACAGGTTGTTGGAACTATTACTGCGATTGATACGTTTATTGGTGTATTGCTCGGGATCAGTACTGCCAATTATAATAATGAAATTAAGAAGACCTGAAGCAAATCCCGAGAGGTGCGACAAGGAGTTGTACCTCTTATTTCTTTTTTAAGCGGAAGGAGATTAAACGATGTCTAATATATCTCAGTACTTGGCTGCAATTAATTCGGCCATTTATGGAAAAGATGTAAGAGGTGCAATTCACGACGCTATTGAAACTATGAATGACGATACGGAATCTTTCAAGAATGATCTAGATATTTTTAGAGAAGATATTACTGAGGTGACTGAAAATATCGATAAAGTTGTTGCCGCGTGGTTGATTGAGCATCCCGAAGCAACGACTACTGTACAAGACGGTAGTATTACTAACGAAAAATTGTCTAGTGGATTAAAGTCGCAGTGGCAAGAGATAAAACCGCTTATTTCTTTTATTACTCCATCATACGGAGAAAACGATTATTACCCTACAACTTATTCTTTAGCCATATCTTATGACGGCATTACTTATAACGAAATAAATGGAAGCTCTGGAATTGTAGGCAATGGCTTTCGTGGCGGCGGAGATGTAATCATCACTAAGATTGGCGAATGGTATTTATGTGTCGTTAATTCTGACGACGATGATATCGACAGTCAAATATGCTACGTTGCCACAAAAGATTTTATTACTTATAGCGAAGTTAAGATCTTTACGGGTTATAACTTTGGAACGTATCTTGTTAATACATATAATCTTACGAGCTCCTTTGTTAAAGGAAGACAGTGGGAACCTAGTGTATTTGTCGGGTTAGACGGTAAATATTACATAACGATTAGCGGGGCTTATAGTGTTGATGGGCAATATACAAATACTGTTTCTGAAAATACTGTGACTTATAAAAGGTTTAAGCAACTTTACGCTCCTGTTGAGTTCGACGAACAGACTCAGACGTTAGTTGCCGAAACCGGCGGGAGCATACATGAGTTTGCATTTCCCAATAGTGTTGATAGCGTACTTGATGTACAGATCCTCGCAAAGGCTGATAATAGCGGTTATTGGTATCTTTATAAAGATGAAAAACGATTAACGTCAAACATTGCGGAAATTACTGCGTTAACGGATACTCCTTCTGACGTTGTAACAAATCTTCTCGGAACATCCTATGCCGAAAACCCCTACATGATTGATTATGGCGATTATAAAAATATATATGTAACCAATTATGAAGGAGGAAATATTGGTAGAGAAGGTTGGATTATTACGACAACTGATATGGATTATTTTGAATCCGCCCCGTATACAGTTAATGCTAATGTTATGGCGACAGGGAGAAAGAATCGAAGTTTACATCCCATTGTGATTGATGATAATGATGTAATTAGAAAACTAATAGCTAATGGATGTGTAAACGGGTTTTCTAATGCTGGAAAAAATCCTCGAACGGTAAACGACTCTGATATGATCCAAGTGCCATCAATTTCTCGGTATTTTAATACGGAAATTGAGCTGTCTGCTAATAATCTATATATGGTTTCTCAAAATACCAATATACATCTTACAACTAAGTGGAGGCACGATAACGGACTGTTGCTATTTAAACGTACTCCAGGAACCGGTTCGCATAATGTTACTATATATTACGATGGAGGAGCATACACTACTACTCTTAATGATGCTGGAGATGTATCAGTTTTCAGCCCTTCTGCTAAGCAATGGATAGAAATCGCATCGTCCCTTTCTCAATTAAAGAGTAAGATGATATCAGCGAATGAAAATTTTAGTTCGAGTTATGGAACGCGAGTAAAGCACATTAGAGATGTGTTGCTTGGGGTTGATTTGTTTATGGTCGCCGGTAAGTATACAGGGGAAAGTATCTCTGCAAACGGAAGTGTAGTATTGTGTACGGCTGACGATTTTCCGTTTACCTCTTTAATAGGCCAAAACGATTATCGTATACCGGTTGCCGATACGAATGGTAAAATCGTTGGCGCAGTAATTGTTAGCGCCACAAGTGCAAAAACCATCACGTTGAAAGCTATCGAAGCAATCTCTCAAAATACAATTCTTACTGGAGATTTCATTTTTTCATATTAACTAAATTGGAGGAGGCAATTCAAAATGACAGCTCAGGAGAAGCGTTTAAGCGTCCGGAACATGTATAAGACGATTATCGGGCGTAATTATTACTCTCAGGATCGTAGAAATTATTGTTATAAGAAATACAGCGATGGAAAATATTATTCGGACTGTTCGAGCTCTATATGTTACACGTATAAAGAGGTTGGCCTGAGTTTTGGCATTCTTAATACGGCTGGAATGTGGACGAGTAAGAAACTTGTAGATGTTCCAGTAACAATCAAGAATGGCGTGATTCAGAATCCGAGCGTTTTGAGAATTGGCGACATGCTTTTGTTTGCTGGCACAAGTGCTGCGCGCAAAAACTATGGATATGTCGGACACGTAGAAATGGTCGGCGAAATCTCAGGGTCTGTAATCCAGTTATATGGACACGGATCTGGGCGACCGAAGCGTCACGAGATGAATGCGTACTGTAAGAGTCGTTACAACACAAAGACCAAGAATACTCCAATTGGAAATACAGGACTTCTGAAAGTTCGGCGTTTTATTGTTGATGATAAAGCGGAGCCGGAGAACACGCTCGGTAGTCGGGTTTTGAAGAAAGGCATGACTGGTAATGACGTAAAGGAAATGCAGGCAAAACTGATTGCGTTGAATTATTCCTGTGGCTCGTGTGGAGCGGATGGAGATTTTGGTTCCGATACCTTGAAAGCAGTTAAGGCGTTCCAGAAGGATCATGGGATCACGGTGAGCGGGACATTCGACGCCGAAATGTATATAACCTTAATGATTGAGCTCGGATCGAAGAGTTATGTTCGAGTTCGTCATGGAAATTATTACGTTCGCAAAGGTGCCGATAAGTCTGCGACGGCAATTGACGTGGTGCATGATGGAGACAAGATTCCATATTTGGGCGAAACCCAGAATGGATGGAATAAAATCTCATTCAACGGAACTGAAGCCTGGATTTCGACAAAGGCCGGAGACGTCGTGATTGATGGAAATGTATAGAGAATAATTCAAAATGGCACTTTCTGGGATTCGTGCTCAGAGGGCGCTGCTTCTTTTTATTATATAGAAAGCGATGTGAGACTGCAATATGATTTACGTCGATGGCAATGTAGTCAATCTGACTCGAGGGGACGATGCGGTTTTAACGGTCCCTCTCAAGAATACCGATAAAACGGAATACGTTCTCGGCGAGCAGGAGTATTTGATATTCGGTCTCAAAAAGTATCCGACCGATGAATCAGAGCTTCTGCTCGAAATTAGTTCGGAACCGGGTAGCAATGTGATTCGGTTCCGGCATAACGATACAAAAGATCTGAAAGTAGATATGTACTCCGCTGAGATCCAGATGATGACTCGAGATGGTCAGCGTATTACGGTGTGGCCGAAACTGACCGGACGCGAAAGAATCAGCAAAGAAAATCGTAAGAACTTCTACTTAATGTCTGAGGTGGTGCTCGCATGACAGATAATTATGTAAGCGCCGATGAGCTCAATGCGGCTTCTGTAGAAGGAGAAGTCATGGGTTCTTCTGTTCTCGGAGATGTAACCGTGGCTGGCGTCATCATTCGGGAGGGCGGATTTGACGAGATTCCCCCGGCAACAACGGATACGATAGGCGGAATTATTGTCGGAGATCATCTTTCTGTTACGGAGGAAGGTCGTCTTTCTGTTGTTGTGGCCGATTCCTCCGAAGAGGACAATACCAACCCCATTAGCGCCGCAGCAGTGTACATGGAGGTTGGTAACATCAACGCTTTACTGCAAACCATTTAAGAGAAATGAGGGAAAAACCAAGTGAGTACAGCAACTGAAATTTCAAGATTAACAGATGCAAGAAATCTGATACGTGATAAACTCATTGATCTGGGTTTAGCAACGAGCACGAGTAAACTGGACGCCCTGGCCGATGCGATTGACGGTATTGCTAACCGCGGCGCAATTTCCGCAACAGTTCAGGAAGGCGATACGTATACGATTCCGGCGGGTTATCATAACGGATCCGGTACGGTTTCAGGCGTGGCCGGTGGCGGTAATTACACGCTTCAGAGTAAATCTATCACCCCCACAAAGAATCAGCAGAGCGTCACTCCCGATAGCGGATATTATGGCTTGAGCGATGTGACGGTTGCGGCAATCCCCGAGGCATATCAAAATGTCAGTTCGGTAACGGCCGCGGCTGGAGATGTGCTGGCCGGTAAGGTTATTGTTACTGCGACTGGCGCAAGCGTTACGGGTACGATGGTCAACAATGGCGCTGTAAGTAAGGTTCTAAGTGCAGCAACTGGGAATCAGAGTTACACGGTTCCTGTCGGTTATCATAATGGATCGGGCACAGTAAGCATTGTTCTCGAGACTAAATCTGTAACGCCTACGACGTCCAGTCAGGATGTTGTTCCGACGACCGGTAAAGTCTTAAGTAAAGTGACCGTAGGCGCGATCCCAAGTAATTTTGCGGATACGACGGATGATGATGCTGTTGCTGCAAATATTCTGTCCGGTAAAAAGGCCCATTCTTACAACAGCACGACTGGTGAAGCTGTGGCGATTACCGGTACGATGACGAACAACGGAGCGGTCAGCAAAACGCTTGACGCTACTACGAACAACCAGACTTATACAGTACCCGTTGGTTATCATAATGGGTCTGGTACGGTTAGCATTGTTCTTGAGCAGAAAACTGCAACTCCCACTAAGTCTTCTCAAAACATTACGCCGACAAACGGGAAGGTATTATCCAAAGTTACTGTGAATGCGATTCCTGCCGCTTATCAGGATGTTAGTAACGTTGATGCCGTTGCGGCTGATGTTTTGGAGAATAAAGTGATTGTTGTTGCGGATGGTACTGAAGTTACTGGTACGATGGTTGATCGTGGGACCGTAACGCATACGCTTGATGCTACCACAAACAATCAGAGCTTCACGATTGCTGCTGGTAAACACAGTGGATCTGGTAGTGTGAATATCGTTCTCGAAACCAAGTCTGCGACACCGACGACTTCGTCTCAGACAATTACGCCTACATCCGGCAAAGTATTGTCTCAGGTAACAGTAAACGCGATTCCGGCAAAATTTGGCGATACGACGGGCGATACGGCGGTTGCTGCCAATTTACTCGCCGGTGCCAAAGCGCATACTATCGTTAACGGTACGGCTACGCAGATTACAGGTACGATGGCGAATAACGGCGCGATTTCCGGATCAATTGACGGCTTGACCACGACTTCTTATACGATTGCCGCTGGTTACACGAGTGGCGGTACTGTAAGTTTGACGGACGATATTGAAAATTCTCTCGCCGCTATTTAGAAGGAGGTGACGGCATGAGCATTGCCTCTGAAATTTCGCGAATCAGCCAGAACGTTGCAGATTCCCTCGATGCGGTTGCGACGAAAGGCGTGACCGTGCCGTCTGGAAGCAATAGCGATGATTTGGCGTCATTGATATTACAAATACAAACGGGCGCAGGAAGTGCCGTCACGATTACGGATGAGACGGATTCGCATGGTGGCACGATCCGACACATTAACGCTGTGAGTTTGGCTGGAATTACAGTCAGCGCGGAGCATTTGGAGACGGGATATACTGCCGTTGATTCCCTTGGCAATACAATTGAGGGTACGCTTTCTCCTGGTGGAGGGTCTCCGAATCTTCAAGCCAAGACCAACATTTCGCCTACCGAATCCAGTCAAACAATTACCGCGGATTCTGGTTATGACGGATTAAGCTCGGTTCAGATCAACGCGATATCGTCAACCTATGTTGGCACGGGCATCACTCGGAGATCCTCTACGGACTTAACCGCTTCTGGCGCAACTGTTACAGTTCCTGCTGGATATTACTCTGCGCAAGCGACGAAGTCTGTAACGACTATGACGCTTCCGACTTCTGCGGCATCATCTGCAACTTCCGGATATACATCCAAGGCGACAATTGACAGAAGCACGTCGAATCAGTACATTAATATTCCTCCGGGATACAATTCTGCTGGCGGATATTATACGATCAGTGCCGTTCCTAATGGTGCGGTTACTGCTCCGTCTTCGATTAGCGGTTCTACTGCCACGGTTTCGACGGGTACGAATACGTTAACATTAACGAAGACGGTTTCTGTTACACCAAATGTGACGACTGCGGGCTATATTTCGAGTGGTACGGCTGGAAATGCATCGGTGAGTTTGACGGCAAATGTCACTACTAAGGCAGCAGCAACGATTACACCGACGAAATCTGCACAAACTATTGCCAGCGGGACTTACCTGACTGGCACACAGACCATTGCCGCAATTCCCGTAGCGTATCAGGATGTTACACAGGTGGATGCTACGGCGGGAGATGTAGTATCTGGCAAGAAAATTGTTAATTCGAGCGGCACGGTGGTTACTGGTACATTGGTCATTCAGACGATTTATAGTGGGTCTTCGGCTCCGTCTTCGTCTACGGGTGTAAATGGCGATATTTACATCCAGACAGCGTAAGGAGGGGCGAATATGGCAAGTATAACCGATAGTGTGTCTCTCGTCCCTTCTGGATACACGGGCGCGACAGGTTTAACTGTACCAACAACGGGTAGTTACACAATTACTAATGCTTATAAAGCGTCTGGAGACACAAGTAACTATTGCCGTATTACGATGAGTACCAGTACTACTGGTTATTTTTATCTGACGTTCGATACATCGGATATTCCGTCTGGTGCGACGATTACGAGTATTAGTGGAACGGTTACAGTTCGTGTCAGCAGCACCTCCCGCGTGACCAATACGGTCTGTCAGCTATATGCGGGCGACACGGCGAAGGGCAGCAATGTTACATTTGCGTCTACGACAGCCAGCAATACCGTAACGCTTTCGCCCGGAACAGGCTGGACAAGGGTAGATCTTGACGACCTGAGGCTGCGTATAGGCGGCACAGGTTCATCATCATCGCAGACTAAGTACATCTACCTGTACGGCGCGACGCTCACGATCAACTACAGCGTGACCGCCCACGACATTACCATCCAGAACAGCACGACTGTCACTGTTACGGCGAGCGAGACCGAGGTTGGCGACGGCGACAATGTGGAGATTTATGCCGACACACTGAGCGGAATCACGGTCAAGGATAACGGCACGGATGTGACCAGTCAATTTGTACAAATGACTGGGGGCACAGTTTCGGCGGTCCCCGGCGAGGATTTCACGACTGGATTCAGCGATACAGGTGTAAATTTCTACCAATCTTCCAGCACGACCGGCACGGGGTGGTTGGAATATGCCATCGGGCACAGCGCCGAATCGCCGTATTCAACAAGCAACACGTCTAACACGTATGCTAAACCAGAGGGCGACACCGCGTGGATCAATTATCAGTTTGATTTCTCGGAGATCCCGACAACCGCAACAATCACGGCTGTGAGCGTCCGGGTTTACGGTGCACGGGAGAATTCAACCATCGACACTTCGCATGTGGCGCGTTTTCAATGTTATTCAGGGTCAACAGCCAAAGGAACGCTTCAGGATTTCACCTCTACTTCTAATGGCTCTGTTACGGTGAGCGATCCTGGCACATGGACGGCGACCGAATTACATGATGCTCAGTTGCGTTTTGAGATTGGTTATTACGGCGGACGTATGTTAGGTATTACTTGGACAGTGACGTATGAGGTTAATGGATACGTTTACACGATCACCAACGTTTCTACAGATCATACGATTGTCGTGACTGCTGCGGGTGGTGGAACGACAATGCTGATTAAAGTAAATGGATCGTGGGTGACTGCTTCAAAGGTCTATAAAAAAGTCAACGGCTCATGGGTTCAGCAGAGCGATTTAACGAACGTATTTGAATCCGGAACAAACTATAAGAAAGGGTGACTAAATCAAAATGGCATTTAGTAAAGTAACTTTAAATGGCGATACGTTGATGGACGTCACTCAAAAAACTGTAACGGCTGGTACTATGTTGTCTGGCACCACCGCATTAAAAAACGACGGTACTGATATTACGGGAAGTATTTCTTCGCAGGCTTCGGCAACCATCACTCCGACGACTTCTCAGCAAGTAGCGGTCGCGGCCGGAAAATACACTACTGGCGACGTGGTTGTTGCTCCGATCCCGAGCAATTATATTGTCCCGTCTGGTTCATTTAGCGCGATATCAAACGGAACTTATAACATAACTTCATACGCATCCGTTATTGTGGACGTTGCGAACACACTTGTCTCCGAAGGCACAGACGTGTCGGTCGACGGAACGACGTTGATTATTGAGGATGGCGGTGGTGGTGGCAGCACTACTCCCGCATCTCCCAAAGACGTCAACTTCATCGACTACGACGGGACGATTCTATACAGCTATACCAAGGCCGAGTTTGCGCAGCTTACGGCGCTCCCTGCCAATCCCGATCATAGCGGCGACGAAATCCCGCTGACTTCTCAGGGCTGGAACTGGACGCTTGCGCAAATCAATACACAACTGACCGCACAGTCGAATGATCCTGTGACCGTGGGGCAGATGTACGTCACAACGGACGGGAAAACGTATATCGAGATCGAACTGCATGAAGGGCGTTTGTCTCCATATCTCGGAATCGCCGTCAATGGTACGGTTGTCGTGGACTGGGGCGATGGCAGCACGGCAAGTACGGTTACTGGGACGAGTCTGACCACGCAGATCATGACGTTGCATGAGTACGCTGCTGCGGGACGGTATAAGATTTCGATTAGTGTGTCAAGCGGTAGTTTTGCGTTTTATGGGACATCGACATACACTTTGTTGAATAAAAACTCGTCTACTACAAATCAAAACCGTGTATACAGCAATACTGTGCAATCGGTGCGAATCGGCAATAATGCGAGTATTAGCAGCTATGCGTTTTATGGCTGCTATTCTCTCGCATCGATCACAATTCCCAGCGGGGTTACGAGTATTAGCGCCAGTGCGTTTCAGAACTGTTATTCTCTCGCATCGATCACAATTCCCAGCGGGGTTACGAGTATTAGCGCCAGTGCGT
>CALEPS010000127.1 GCA_937910305.1 uncultured Bacteroidales bacterium
CTCTTTAATAAATATCTTCATGGCCTTCTCTATTTGGCTTGTTCCTTTTCATGTGTCAAAAGGAACAAGTTAAATCGGCCGCAAAGGTACGCAAAAATTCTGACATATGCAAGTTTTTCGGAGAAAAAGAGTTAATGAATGAACGTTGAATGAATGAACGTTGAACGAAATTAAGGGCACAAAAACGAGCCGGAGGTCTGCGCCGAAAAGGGAAGAAGGATATTAGTCGATTAAGCCTTATTCAATCAAGCCTAATTTCTTGAGGCGGGCACGGATGGCACCGTACGTGCGGTTGAAGTCTTTGGCTAATTGTGCGATGGGTGTGCCTTCCTGGAACAGTTCACGGAGACGAAGGTCATCTTCCGCCATCCAGCGTGCTCCCGCCTGAGAGGCGGATGGCGATGAACTCGCGGACCTGTCTTGGGCGGGCTTGTCCTGTGCAGGCTTCTTACGCATCATTTTGATGAAATCCAAGAGATAAGACGAAGGCTTGCCTTCCTCTAACATGTCGTGAATCATGGCTTCCAATGCCATGTCGTCTATCGCGTCCGGACGTATCTCGTTTTGGGCGGGAGCTTTCTTTTGTACTGTCGTTTTCGGGGAGACCGTCTTTCGACTTTCGACTTTTGTCTTTCGACTCTTTCTCTCCTCCATGAGCGGCTGCAAATCGTCCATCGGAGCTACGAACGTATTGCGGGCTTGGAGCAGCGATTCGGAGGAAGGTGCTTCTGTCTGGAGCAGCGATTGCATCAGATGAATCTTCTCGTGCAGGACTAAGAACAAGTCACTCAGCAGCGGCTCAAAGTCCGACACATCGGCTTTGTTCTTGCTTCGGCAGGGATGGTCGGCTATCTTTTGTGCGACGGGCTCCATCAGCGGCACGAAATACCCGCACGCGGCATGCAGACGCTCACGCAAACGCGTCTTGTCGGCCGAAAGCAGCAGTTTGGTCAGTTGTGGCCGGAACCTATCGGCGACGCTCTGCCACTCGGTGAAAACGGGTTGCAGACCCTCCAAAAACGGCAGCGTCTCGGCATTGAACGACACTTTGGATGCCGCCATCCTGCGCATCTGGTCTATCAAAGAGAGCGTCCGATGGAAGTCAAAAAGCGCACTGAACAGTTGTATCTCGTATTCCTTGCGCGCCGTGGGAAGTGCCTGATTGACCGTCTCTACGGACGGCTGGCTGTCGGTATAACGCAGCACGGAAGGATCGTTGTCCAGTTCCACATAATCGAGTGGCGAAGACAGCACGATGCCTTCGAGCGTCCGGCACCTTGACAGCGCCACATACACCTGTCCGGCGGCAAAAGCACGTGCCGCGTCAATGATCACTTTGTCGAAGGTCAGACCCTGGCTTTTGTGGATCGTCACCGCCCACGCCAGCCGTAGCGGATACTGGGTGAAGGTACCTAAAATCTCCTCGTCTATCTTGCCCGTTTTCTCGTCCTCGCGGTAGCGGATATTCTCCCACACCATGCGCGTCACCTCGATGTCGCCGTCCTCACAACGCACGATGATCTTGTCGCTGTCAATCTCCGTGATCACGCCTATCTTGCCGTTGTAGAACCGCCGCGGCTTCTGGTCGTCGTTGCGCACAAACATCACCCGCGCACCGGTTTTGAGCGTCAGTTCTTCTTCCGTCGGGTAGATGTTGACCGGAAAATCTTTCTTGATTTCTGCGGTGAAAACACGCGGCTCGTCCGGCAGTTTGGCTAACTCGTGCTCGTTCAGTTCGTCCGCCAGGCGGTTGTGGGTCGTGAGGGTGATATGGAAGTCCTCGTCCGTGTTCCTGAACCGTGGATTGTACCGTGCGCTGAGTAATGCACGGCCCTGCGCTGTCAGCTGATTCTCACGCACTTCGTTCAGCAGTTGCACGAAAGTCCGGTCCTGTTGCCGGAAGACATGATCGAGCTCTACGTAAACCGGTTGCAGCTCCTTCATCACCTTCGCTTGGAAGAAATACGGTCCGTCGTAGTACTTCTTCATCGCCTCTTCGTCCTCTCCGCGTGTCACCACCGGCGAGAGTTGAAAGAGGTCGCCGATCATCACCACCTGCACGCCTCCGAACGGCTGATCCTTGCGGTATTTGTACCGCCGCAACACGGCGTCTATCGCGTCCAGCACATCCGCCCGAACCATACTGATCTCGTCGATCACCAGCATCTCCAGATGATAAATGAGGTTGCGTTTGCGCTGCGTAAGTCGCTGTTCTGCAAACAGTTGCTTGTATGACTGCGGTGTGGGGATGAGTGTCCGGACGGGCAGCTGAAAGAACGAATGAATGGTCATTCCTCCGGCATTGATGGCTGCCACGCCGGTTGGCGCGACCACTGCCATGTTCTTCGGCGTCTGTTCGCGCAGTTTCCGCAAGAACGTCGTCTTTCCCGTTCCCGCCTTGCCGGTGATGAACAGCGGCCGGTTGGTGTGCATCGCGAACTCCTCCGCCAGATAGTACGGCAGGGATGTGTTTGTATTTGAGGATGTTTCGGTCATGATTAGCTGCAAAAGTTTGCCCATTTACGCCAGTACATCTTGGTATTCGTCGGTGCGGGTCAGCACTTTCTGCGCGTAGGAGCAGACAGGGATGATTTGGCGGTTGTTGGCGCGTGCGAAGTCCACGGCGGCAAGAACCATCTGACGGGCTATCCCTTTGCCTTCAAAGCCCTCAAAAACACGTGTGTGGTCAATAATCATCCGTTCGGGCGTAGGGCGGGAGTAGGTCATCTCGCCGACCTGTACCGGTTCGGTACATGCTCCTTCTTCCGTGGCTTGCAGCCACGCCTCGAAGATGCCGTTCTTTTCGGTCTCGTTGTGTTGAATGGTAATCATGGTTGCTCTATATTTAATAGTCGTTTCTTAATTTCTATGCCGTATTCGTAGCCGCCTAATTGGCCGTGTGCAGCGATGACGCGGTGGCAGGGAATGAGCAATGCGATGGGGTTGGCTCCAACGGCTTGTCCGACCGCTTGTGCCGAACGGCAACCCTCCATCCGGGCTATCTCTCCGTAACTGATTGTTTTGCCGTAAGGAATGGTCAAAAGAGCCTGCCAGACGCACTGCTGAAATGCTGTGCCTTTGGGTCGGACTATAATCCGACCGTCTGTCTTTCCGCCCATAACGGCGTTCTCCGTCTGCTTGCCTGCAAAATAATCGTCCAGCCATCGCTTTACTTCATCAAAGATATTGAGAGAAGAAGTTGTAGGCGTTTTCTCTTCCCCGAACCGCAGACCGGTTAGTGCTTCTTCGTCACTCTCTATGACGATAGTTCCCACGGGCGAGTTATATGTTGCGGAAAACACCATCTTGGCCAATTTTAAGTGAATGATATCTATCTTCAAATAATCGCTGCAAAGGTACAAAAAATTCTCAATATATGCAAGAAAAATTCTCAATTTGCATCAGAAAAATTCTCAAAGTAGTTAGTGGAAATTCTCAAAGTACTGCAATTAGTACTCCCAACTATCAATCTTTTCCATTGCCGATTATTAAGATTTTTGCACGGTATCTCGTTGGTATCCTGTCGGTCTATCGTCAGGTACGTGTCTCGTAGGTGTCGGCTTTAAAGAATTCTTATTTCGCATGGCTCAAACGATTATTTCTATGTTCGCCCTGCGAACTCGCGCGGCGCACTTACTCCTTGACTGTCCACCGGACACTCTGCGGTGCGCCTTAACCGCTCACTGTCTTCGGTCGGTCGGGAGACTGTTACATGAATGAAGCATGGCGAAGCGTAGCAATACAAAAAAACGTCCCGAAGGACGCTTTTGAAGAAGATTTTTATGTGATATGTCAGAATCACTCTTTTGTCTCGTTGCTCTCTTCCTTCTTGCCGTATTTCTTATACAGACGCATCTCTACGAGGAAAGAGCAGAGCAGCCCGATGCCGATGCCGAAGGCGATGATGAGCCAGAAATAGATGCTCTTGGTTGCTGTGCCCGCCAGCCAGTCGATACATGCACCCAAGCCGATGCCGAGTAACACACAGGCTGCGCGGAGCGTGTTCAAATTGAAAGGTCCCATATTACGCGGCTGCTTCTTCGGTTCGTCAATGAGCAGTTTGGCGGTCTCTGCGTCCGTGTGGTTCTCAATAATGAGCTGCCGGATTTCTTTGTCTTTCGTCTTCTTATGCATAGAGGACCAAAAGGACATTACTACAGCTATGATAGGCAGACCAAAAATACAAATAATGGCTACGATACCAACAAAATTATCAGCTATATATTCCATAATACTATATATTTTAATTGTTTAACCATGTTATTTTTGCGGGCTACCGGTCTGCCCTTCTATTTGTATGATACGCGGAATGCGGAAAGGTTACACTTCCGGCGAAAAATAATGCAAGCGTTGTGCCGCCAGACCAAGGACGGTAGCAACGGGGATGGCTATGCAAACGGTTTGCAGCTGCTCAGGCATTTCCGGCATAAAGACAAAGAGCGCATAGATATACACCACTACAGCGAGCGGCAGACCGAAACAGAGACCGAGCAGTTTAGCCCATTTGCGCAGGGTCTTGAGCCGCATATCACGGCGTACGGTGCGCATGACCTGACGGTTTATTTGCCCCACTGCCTTGTGGTGCTGTGCAGACTGCTCAAACAGCAGGTCTAATTCGTGATCAGTTATCGTTTCCATGTTCTATCTTTTTCTTCAGTCTTTCTCTGATGCGGAAGAGCCGCACCTTGATGTTGTTTTCCGTTTGTCCGAGCCGGCAGGCAATCTGTTGTAGCGGCACTCCTTCGTAATAATGCCATCGGATGATCTGTTGCTCTTGTTCCGGCAGTTGTGCTACTGCTTGCTCCAAGGTTTGCAGTTGCTGCTCCCGTTGCTCGTTGTATGTCTCATCCGCCACATCCGTTGTACATTGTGCATCGTCAAATCGTACTTCCCCTCGTCGTTTTTCTTTTTCCAGCAGGCGTAACCCGATATGATTAGCAATGGCAGTTACCCATGCGCCGAAATTGCCGCCTTGCCATGAAGCCAGTTGTTTGTAGGCTTGGATGAATGCCATTTGTGTCACTTCTGCGGCATCCTCTTCGTCATGCATCAAACGCACGGCAGCACTGTAAACCGGCAAAGAGTAGCGTTGCATCAGCATCTCAAACGCCCGCGGATTGTTCTCGCGCAGCACTTGCCGGATCAGTTCTATATCGGATAAATTGTCGTTCACCTACTGATAAGATACACAAATCCTCAAAAGGTTACACCTCTAAAAGCATTTTATTGCATATAGAGATATTTGCCCATTTACGCCAGGATGTCTTGGTATTCGTCGGTGCGGGTCAGGGTCGTTTTTTTATTTCTATGATGATAGTTCCCACGGGCGAGTTATATGTTGCGGTATAGAGGGTCATAGCAGTCCGATGGATTCAAACATCCGACGGTAGGCGGCGGCTTTGTTGTCAAGGGATAGCGGGTAGGCGCGTGAGGAAGAGGGCATCCGCCAGAAACGGATGGTTCTGCCGGCAAAGTCAGTCTCGATATATTCGCCAACTTTGGGAATGGCGCAATGCAGTATCTCCGCCAGTGTCTGCGCGGCTTTGCCGCCCGTGCAGCAGAGGTTGTGGCAGGATGGTATCAGTTGCAGCAGGGCAGCGATGTCGGTCTGCTCGACTATCTCCAAGTGTTCGTCCGCCGCATTGCCTTGCAGGCGAATGACCGCCTGCGCCGTGTCGAAGATAGCAATGCCTTTCGCCTGACAGAAAGCGACAATCTTTTCACGGTTGAACACTTTCTTTCCTCCCTTTGTACATTGTACATCGTCCCTTTGTCCTTCAAAAAATGTCTTGTCGCCAAAGAAGATCTGTCCCATGATCCGCCACATGTCGTTCTGCGGGTTGGGGTAGAAGAAATCCATGCACCACCGTTCTTTGGGTGGCGGGAAACTGCCCAGCATCAGTATCTGCGCATTCGGCGGAAGAAAAGGCAGCAACGGGTGCCGCTCTATGTCCGGATGGTCATTCATATATTAGGGAGCCAGGAAACAGCCTCTCACGCTCTTTTGCATCATACTTATTTGCATGTGTTAGAAATCAAGAGAATCTATTCAAATAGTCTCCTTATATCCGTCTGAAGAAAGGTCTCGACCTCTATTCCTTCATAGCCGACGATAAAAGCTAATTTAGGATGGTAGGCGTTACGGAAAGTCACAAGTCCTGTTGTTGTTTTCTCATGATTGCTTTTAACCTCAATGCCCACGATAGCGTCATCCCACTCAATCACAAAATCCACTTCTTCGTCTTTTTGCCGCCAATACCATATATTCATATCATATAGCTCCGCTTGACTAAGTAGATATGCACCTACAGCAGACTCAACCTGATGTCCCCAGAGTTTAGGATCTGTGGCTACTTGTCTGAAGGTGTGACGAGAGAATGTATTGTACAGCGCATTGTTATAGACTTGCAGTTTGGGCACACTCTGCCGACGGCGGGCATCATCATTGGCATATTTATGCAATCCTGCCAAGAGATTTGCTTCTTTTAATAGTTGCAGATAAGCCGCAATTGTAGTGACATTGCCTGCGTCCTGTAGTTGTCCCATCATCTTTGTGAGCGAGAGCATGTCCGATGAATAGCTACACCCGATTTCGAATATCTGGCGCAGCAGAGCCGGTTTATAGACATTGCTTGTCTCCAGAACATCTTTTGTAATACTGGGTTCGGCTATCGCATCGCGCACATACCTGCGCCAGCGACGTTCATCATTGGTTAAACCGGCAGCTCCAGGGTAGCCGCCAAAATAGATATACTGATTCAGATTGAAGCCAAAAGCCTCGTGCATTTCCGCAAATGTCCAGTGGGTCATTTTGATGAGTTCGAAACGGCCTGCAAGCGATTCCGTCAAGCCGTGCATAATCATCAGGCGTGACGAGCCTAAAAGCAGTACCTTGATATTGGTTTTGTTCCAAGTATCTTCATCCCACTGTTTTTTGACGAACTCACTCCAGTTATGGATTTTCTGAACCTCGTCTATCACCAATAAACGCTCTTTCTGACCGGAGAATTGCATCTCCAGCCGTTCACGCTGCCAGATCTCGTTTATCCATGTGCCCTCCTGCTCCGTATCGGCAGTATAGAAGGAATATGGAATAGTGACCTGTTCAAGGACTTGCTTGACAAGGGTTGTCTTCCCCACCTGACGCGGACCTAAGACCACTTGGATAAATCGTCTCTCTTCCAACAAGCGGGAGCGCAGCAAATCTTCATAATACGGACGCTGAATCATATTTTCAACACTAAGTTATTAAATCCGGCGCAAAGGTAGTAAAAATAATTGACATGTGCAAATATTTACTCAATTTTATTTGAATTTTTACTCAAAAGC
The DNA here is from genome assembly GCA_937910305.1 of uncultured Bacteroidales bacterium. GTDB lineage: Bacteria > Bacteroidota > Bacteroidia > Bacteroidales > Paludibacteraceae > Colicola. Next base: position 7,330 of record CALEPS010000127.1, read on the forward strand.
ATCGAAATATTTACTCAAAAGATGTGAGTTATTTACTCAAATTGGTAATAACAGTATAGCGCGGCGAGGACGGCGGCGAGGTGGAGAAAGAGGATGGCAGGGAGACCGAAGCGAAATTTGGCGTGCTGGGTCTTATGGTGCCAGACTTTCATACCGAGCAGAGCACCGATGCTGCCGCCGGCGACGGCTATCCAGAGCAAGCGTGCCTCGGTGACGCGCCATTTGTTGCGCTTTGCCTTCCATTTGTCGATGCCATATAGGAAAAACGCGGCTACGTTAATAGCCGCGAGATAAATCAGTATGCCGTAGATGCAATAGGTTCTCATTTCTTCTTGTAGAGGTCGCCGACGGACATGTTCGTCCATTTGGTAGGATGAACGGCGGTGTCGCGGAGAGTGACGTCCAGGAAGATCGTGCGGCCGTTGATGAGACGCTGGCGGACAAAGAGGTCGAGTTCGTCCAGGGTCATCGGTCCAGCTACGCTGACCTCATGTCCGAGGCCCGGAATACGATAGACGGAGTAGGGATAATCGAACTTGGCAAGGCGTTTGACGATGGCGTTAGCGCCAAAGAGACCGCGTTTGCCGAAGGTGATCTGTTTGTAGGTGACAATCTTATCCAGCATGCCGTGAAAGAGGAGCGTAGGCGCAGGCGGCGTAGCCCATTTGAGCGCACCATGGGTGGAGTAGATTGCTCCGCTGTAGGCAATGACGGCAGCGGGTTTCCATCCCTCGGGCAGTTCCGCCGTATAATCGAGCGTGTTGCATCGTCCGTAATCGGTCATGAGCACAGTAATCGCTCCGGCAGAAGAACCCTCCAGAATGATTTTATCGGGGTCTATACCTAATTCGGCGGCATGAGAAACGAGGTAGCGCACCGCCGCCGAACAATCGGCAACCGCCATGTAGAACGCATTCTCCATGGGTTTGAGGTTGGTAATGCCGACGTTAGTGACTCCTTTCAGTCCGAGGCGGTAATCGATAGCGACTACGGCATAACCTCTTTCCGCCAGCGAATGGCAGTAGGCTGTGTCCCATTTGTTGGTCCGTGAGCCGGATATGAAACCTCCTCCGAAGACATGCAGGACGGTGTAGCCGTTTGCGGGAGTTGCAGGGGCATAAAAGTCCAGATAAAGGGCGGAGTCGCGCTCCACGTAGGCGTATTTATCCGCGGCTGAGGCTGTAACCGAGAAAGCCAGCAGAGCTGCGGTGACAAGTAAGAGATAGCGTCTCATAAGCGGGGTTGTTGCAGTGGGTTAAAGCTTGCCAACGAGCTCCACAATCTTCTGTTTGGTAGCGTCGGTCTTCTGTTCGTCAATCTTGGCTGTTACAGCCCCCATATTCTCTGCGTGCCAGTAGTTGCAGATGTCGCGGAACTCGGCGGTAGCACCGTCATAGACACCCGGTGAATAGGACGAGACGAGCAGCGCCATCTTCTTCACTTTAGCCGGTGCATTGACGCAGTACATTCGCTGGATAGCAGCCTGGATCTGCGCGCAGAGGGTGAAGTAATAAATCGGCGCAGCGAGTACCAGCACTTCCGCTTCCGCCATGAGCGGATAGAGTTCCTGCATGTCGTCTTTCTGGATGCAGGCACCGTTACCCTTGCCGTGGCAGTATTCGCATGCCAGACAGCCTGCGATATGCTTGTGCCCCACATTGCAGATTGTTACGTTGTGACCTGCTGCCTCTGCTGCGACTTTGTACTCTTCCGCCATCCAGGCGGTGTTACCTTTGGCTCTCGGAGAGCCCTGAAGAATCAAGATATTCATATGATTTTGATGGTTAAATTTGTAATATTTCCGGATGTTGGATGGTTATCTCTTCGCCCGGTGCGGAGAAATAGAACATGTTGAGGATGACGGGTTTGGCGCCTCTGTTCTCGCCGCGATGGACGGTTCCGATGACTTCTACCAGCGCTTCGCCTTCATGAAATGTCTTCTCTCTGCCGTCCTGACAGACGATGGTCAGTTCGCCTTGCTGAACAATGCCGTAGTTGATTACAGGATGGTGATGCCAGCCGGTCTTGGCGCCTACGGGAAAATCCAGCCGCAGGACCCGCAGTTCGGGTTGTCCCGCAGGAAAATCGGGCAGCGGCGCGCCGTCCCAACTCTCGGACGTACGTATCAGTTCGGTTGTTTTGATTGCCATATAATTCAGTTTTTAATAGATTAAAAACGTTAAAGAGTTAAAATGGTCGCTGCGCGACGTTAAAATGTTAATTTGTTAATTTGCCGTCCTGCCATGTCAGAGTGGGGTAGGTCTTGCGGAGGTACTCCACGGACTGCTCGATGCCGGAACCGCCGGAGGTGGCGAAGGGGATAAGCGTCTTGCCCTCCAGCTGCGGCAGGTTGTTGTCAATCCACGAGTTGATGATACGCGGACAGATGCCCCACCAGATAGGATAACCCACATAGATAGTGTCGTACGGCATGATGTTCGTGCACTGTTTGATAGCCGGCCGAGCTTCGGGGTCGTTCATCTCTAATGACGAACGCGACTGTTTGTTGCGCCAGTCGAGGTCGGCAGCGGTGTATGGTTCCGCCGGTTGGATCTCCCAGAGGGTGGCTTTTTGTGCTTTAGCGATTTGTTGGGCAGCCGCTTTGGTCGTGCCCGTAGCCGAGAAATAGACGACTATCGTCTTGGCTTCCATGCCCATTGTCATGGCGGCAAGGGCTAAAAAGATACATAGTTTACGCATATCAATTGTTTTTGTTTAAGATGATTAACGCGCCAATCACTCCCGGGACCCATCCGAGGCAGGTGAGGAGAAAGACAATCAGTACCGACCCGCATCCGCGGTCAATGACCGCCAGCGGCGGAAAGATAATGGCTAATAGAACTTGTAAACAAGACATAGTTGTAGGTGTTTATAGGAGTTATCGCATATTCGGGTAGATAAAGTCCAGCAGGGCGTCAAAGTTAGACCGGAACGTGAAACTCTCGCGCAACGACGGGTAGTTCTCTTTGTCCAAGCAGTACGGATAGGCGTATTTGAGGAACTCCAGCCGTTTGTCGTCGAAGGAGAAGACCGTTGCCATCTGCGCCATGTCCGCCGTGCAGAAATAGCCAATGGTGACGCATAGTTTGGCAATCTCCAGTTTCTTGTCGTCAAACGATTGTCCGTTGAGTGCGTCCATGACCGCTTGCATCTGTTCGGCAGATGCGCAGTCGTAATACCGCTGTTCCATCGGCGGCCGGCGGTGCGAGTCGCCATGTCCGTGCCGGTCGTTATGATGCCCGCGCGAACCTTGAGGTCCTTGTGCCATCGCTCCTGTTGCCACTATCGCAACGGCGAAAAGAAAGAATAGTCGTTTCATTGTATCGGGTATTGCAGTTGTTTTGGTATATTGTATTCGGTATTGTTCAAAGAAATGTAGTGTTTATATACCCCCTCCATGTTCTTCATCTTTTGTGCGAGAGCCAGTAAATTGCGGTTGAGGGTGACGGCTACCTGCTGCATGGTGGGTTCTGTTTTGTCTTTGGTGAGGTTACATGCCCAGATGACGATTACTTGCCAACCGGCGTCAAGCAGTAATTGGTAGTTCTGTCTGTCCCGTTCGCGGTTGCGGTCGATTTTCGCCTGCCAGAAGGCGGTGTTGGTCTTGGGCAGTACGAACTGTCTGCATCCCTCATGTCCGTGCCAGAAACAGCCGTTGACGAAAATCGCCGTTCTGTATCTGCGCATCACTATGTCCGGCTTGCCCGGCACGCTCTTGACGTTCAGCCTGTACCGGTATCCGTGCGCCCACAGCCATTTCCGAACCAGTATCTCCGGTTTGGTCGCCTTGCTGCGTATATGCGACATGCAGCGGTGGCGTTGGGCAGGTGTCAGGACATCGGGCATGTTATTGTATTAAAGATCCCAAATATGGCTTAAGCGATTCAATTAATTTCTTTAGGACAGGTACAACAATAGAATTACCGGCTTGCCTGTAAGCTTCTTTATCATCAACTACTATTTTAAAATCGTGATCAAATCCCATAAGATTGAGGCACTCACGAGGTGTCATTTTGCGAGCTACTGCTGGTTCTCCATTTAGTTCACCAATGTAAATATTGGGATTTTCATAATGATGTTGTTGCGGTTTTTCTACTAATAAATCCCCTGTCCAGTTGAATTGCTGATTTGCAGTCTGACAGCCAATAATATCCCTATTGTATCTGGTTTTATTTAGGTTCTTCTTTGTATTAGTAACCCATTCAAATCCTTTTTTCCCTAAATAATATACATCATCTACATTTTTTTGTAAATATTCACTTGCCTTATGTGTGAGTTTTTGTTTAGGTGGAAATATATATGGCTGTGTATATATATCTTTTTTAAATCCAATGAGAAAAAGCCGCTTTCTGTTTTGAGGATGGTTGTAATCTGCGGCATTTAGAACGTCAATGCTATTATCTATAATATATCCTAGAGAAGACCATACCTCTTTCATTATTTGCCATGTTTTTCCGCCATCATGAGTCAACAATCCGGGAACATTTTCATATATAAAGATCTTCGGTTGGACCTCTTGTATAATTCTTGCATAATCGTAAAAAAGAGTTCCTCTAGTATCTTCTAATCCTCTTTTCTTGCCATATGTAGAGAAACTTTGACATGGACTTCCCCCTACCATGATATCAATTTGGTTGGCATAGATAGTTCCATTCATAAATCTTACGTCTGTGTAAAAATTATCTTCATCTATAGTGTAATTGGCTAAGTATGCTTTTCGCATCTTATTCTCTTTTTTTACACCATATTTTCTATAGATGTCAGCAATATAGTCATGAAGTTGTCTCTTATCCTCAATCCTAAGAGCTTCTTCCCTAATGCGTTCTATTTCTTCAGAAATTTTAGCTTTCAACTCAAGATAGCGAACCATTTGGGCTTCATCTAAACTTTTTGCGTGTCTGTCAAGCCTTTTATATTCCCATCTATCTTGAATTTTTTGTAATGGTATTAGTTCTAACTCTCCATTATCACATGCAAACTCAATTATATGTGGTATACCTAATTGTTTAAGAGCCTGTTCAAAGGCTCCTATTCCACTAAATAAAGTTCCAACTCTCAACATATCATATATTCCATCTTAATGGGACTTTTACACCAGTTTTACGCGAGGGCAGGGACACAAGAAGATCCTTATTGCGTTGAAGCTCAGCCTCAAAATATTTCTCATCCAAATAAATCAGTTTGCGCACACCTCCCACGCTGTTATAATAGCGGATAATATAGCGGTTAATTTGAAGCCAATTTTCCTTAGGAATATCCGTGTTTATTTCAAAGAAATGCAAAATAGCATGAATTAAATTGCAACAGGAGAACAAACTGGATTCAGAAAGCATTTGCATCGTATCTGTATATAAATATAATATTTTAGACAAATGATACGGGTCGTTAACATTCTTCTCATCATATGTCATATACATAGGCCACCATAAACGTGCTAATCCATTTCTAGCAATTTTGATCATACTCGTTACAAAAAAGTGATCAATTATACTTTCAGGGGAAGTAGTCTCTCCTATTTTCCATCTCTTTTTAACATACTCAAAATGCTCAACATGAGCCATATATGTCCAAAAAGCTTCTTCGGAAGCAATCATGGGAGATAAATCCTTGTATGCATCAAAAAATAACTTTGCGTTTTCAAAATCCGTTTTCTCCGGGTCTAAAATTACATTATGATGCATCTGTTGTTGTAAACGATATACATGATTATTTTCCTTCTCTACAGGAAAGACTTCTTGTAAATAGTTCTCTATCTTTCCTTGTTTGACACGCTGTCGTAGGATAGATGTATATTCTGTAGAAAAAGTACGTTGTAAACCATCATAATTTTCCATAATTATTCCTCCTTTGCAAAGTCGTCAAACATACGTTGAATGGGATCTCCCAGCAACTTTTGTGCTATCATCACCAAATTTTCTAGGTTGTTTAAATCGTTATAAGGCATCAATTCTTCCTCGTGTGCTACTCTATAACGAATTGTGCGTTTCCATAAAGGTTCTTGAGCATCTTCATCATCCCAATTGGTTTGCATAAGAACAGCAAGTAAAGCATTTTGAGCCAATGAAGCATGGACAGCATTGGTATATTGTGGGTCTGCTTTGAACTGTTGGTACTTCGCAAACTTATCCACAGGTAATATGATTACTATCTTCGGTTCATCCATTAAATAGCGAATATCTTTTTCGTTTTCATCTTCCGCTTTACGGATGAACATAATGGATGAGAATGCTTTTAATTGATTATAGTTAATTTCGAAATCGTACGTAATCTCATTGAAGATAGCTAATACATCTCCTTCTTCTATTTCAAAACTCTCATTATCATAATCAGGATGGAATGTGGGGTTTTGATATGTAAAAGCGGTTTTAGCAATCACGTAAGGACGAATTTTTGCTACTCCGGATACTCGTTTGAAAGGGAAATCAATCTTCACCTCATTATTATCACTATTGATACATCGCCTATATAAAGACGCAGGACAATTAACATCAAACATGTATTCCGCCTTTCCCTCTGCAATTAGCTGTAATAGTTTTGGGTCCTCTAAAATAAGAGTTAATGGTAACACATAGTCGTTATTGATTATCTGCATTTCGCCCACTTGAACATTTTGAGCAATTAAAGCAGGTTGCACATCATCGCTATAAGCGGTGAGAACCGGATATGGGTATGCAAGATTATTTTGTGACATAGACGGTTAATGATATGATGTGTTTAATACTATCTTCAAACTTGAAAGCCACTTTATTGGGGGCATCTTTTTTTAATTCAACTCCAAATATTGCATTTGTATTTTCGCGCACTTCCCCTTGGTCTGCCCAGATAATTGAAATATCTTCAGAACTATCCTCTCCCATTGTAGAGATAAAGATAGTTGCATTATCCAAGTCTTCTTTAGTATAAATAACAAGATGATATACCAAATCTTCTTTCTCTATATGCGCTGAAGACCTAAAGGTAACATGCTTTATCTGTTGCTGAAGCTTTTGCTCATGATCTTCTTTGGGGAGACGAGGATCTATCTTAGAAGAAGCGGTGTGTTCTCCTCCAGGTTCATTTCCTTTACTATTTCCAGTACGACCGACACCCACATCTCCGCCGTGCTCTACTCCCCTCGGTTGAGTAATTGAGACGGTAACATGCCCCGTTTTAATAACGGGGGAAGCGGGATTAATGAGATCTGGTCCTATTGGTGCAATATGATGTACTCCTGTTTCAAAATCGGAGAACAAATCGGACTCATTCCCATTTACCGCTTTCCCTTCTCCTTGTTTCTGTGTTTCTTCTGTGGCATATAAGTAATTATCCAAGCCTTCTACTTCTGTCTCTGTGGCATTTTTGCTTGCAAAGAAAGCTTTTACATTCTCTCTACACCAGAAAGTCAAGCCTTCAATAGCATGGAAAGCCTTCTCTTCATCAGAGCCGTTATTATCTTTATATGGACGTACACGCTCTTTATCCCAATTGTCATGTGCGGGAGGTTCCGCCTTGCTTAAATAATTATTTGCCTCTCCATCACACACCAAAACTCCAGAAATGCCGCGTTGACCATTCATTTTTTGCCCATCTATCACCATTAGTGGTTTGCGCATTCTAAGATAACGATCTCTAGTTCCAATATTTCTCATTAGATAAAAACAAACATGTCCATATTTTCCATAGAGATTTTGCTCCTCAAAGTATACACAATCGTGCTTTTCTTCAGATTCGGGATCAAAAGCAACAGCATTTTTCACTGCTTCATAATAGGGCCTTGGATTGCTATAAATGCCTTTTTCGTCTGCCATAGAAGGAAAGTGCTCAAGCATTAGTTCTTCCAAAGTGTCTTTAGAAATTACCACTTCCTGGACACCATCATCATCCCAATCAAAAGTCACCTCTAATTTATTTTTATATACAGCCATCCAAAAGTTAATCAGTACAGATTTAATTAGAGTCTCATGATATTGTAACAATTTATTTGGATCATCATCTGCATATAGAAGATATATGTCGGATCCATATTCGCTTCTTCTTAACTCTTCCGGTATAAGGTTTTCGTCTTGAATAGGCTGTTTATCTCCTAAATCATAGAAGCCGGATGAACAGTATTTTTTCCCATCACCCATCTTATGTGTGCAAAGCATGTAGCATCCTTGAAAAGCA
>CALEPS010000128.1 GCA_937910305.1 uncultured Bacteroidales bacterium
CTCCGACGGACAGAATACGTCGTAGTCCTCGTGACCTACCTCGATCTTCGTCAAAGCGGTCTCGTTGATGTCGAAGGTCTCATACACCAGTTCTACTTTCTCGCCCGTTTGGTCGTAATACCACTGCTCGAAGTTCGTCTTGACGTCCTCGTCGATGTAGTCCGCCCAGTTGAGCACTTTGAGTTGATGTGCGCGGTTGGCGCCGCCGCAGGATACCATGATGAGGGACAAAGCCACAAGGTACAAAGTACCAAAGAATGATTTTTTCATTGTAGTGTTAATTAATATAGTTGTTGTTATTGTTTTTTCCCTAGTTGGCTAGACGACTAGTTTCCTGGTTCTTTCTTTGTTTGGAATTACGGATATTGATATATATCAATACGGTCAGCATGACCAGCAGGATAAGGGTGAATAACGGCCGCAACTCCGGAGTCAGACCGCCTTTGCGGGCGTCCGAGTAGATGAAAGTGGAGAGCGTCTCCAGACCGCCGCTGCCCTTGGTGAAGAAAGTCACGCCGAAATCATCGACGGACAGCGTCAGCGCGAGGATGAAACCGCTGATCATGCCCGGCCATAACTCCGGAAGCATAACCATACGGAGGGCTTGACCGGGAGTGGCACCCAGATCCAGAGCCGCCTCATACGTGTTGGGGTTCATACGGCTCAGACGCGGCAGAACGCTCAATACCACATACGGCGTACAGAACACCACATGCGCGATACATACCGTCGCCAGACCCTGGCTGAAACCCAGGGCTACGAACAGCAGGAAGAGCGAGATACCGGTGATGATATCCGGGTTGATCATCGGAATGGAGTTGAGGAAAGACACCACCTTCCGTTGCCGCGAGCGCATGTTATAGATTCCGATAGCTGCCAGCGTACCTAAGATAGTGGAGCTGACCGCGGCGATGAGCGCGATGATGACGGTGTACCATATTGCGCTGTTGAGACCCGCATCGGCCTGACCGGTGAAGAGGTTAGCGTACAGATCCAGCGAGAAGCCCGTCCAGTTACCGAGCACTTTGCTCTTGGTGAACGAGAAGACGGCGATCAGGGCGATCGGCGCATAGAGAACGATCAGCAGCAGCCAGAGATACATCTGGGAGAAATAATGCCGTCTCAGACCCATGCGCTTGCGCCGGAGCGTCTCTTGCTCCACGGGCGTCAGTCCGCGCTCCTTGTGCCGCTCCGTGATGACGTAGCAGGCATAGGCTATACCGGCTGCCAGCACCAGACCCGCGAAGACAAACCATATCCAGCCGTGGCTGCGATGGCTCTCTGCCGTCTCGTGCAGGTATGCCTCGAACGTATTCCGGCCGTTAGTCACCAGAACCCGCTGGTTGCGGTTCTTGGGCTCTTTCTTGCTACGCCATACTGTCCATACTACCTCCTCGCTCTCGCTGTAGCAGAAGATGCTGTCACCCCATGCGCTCAGGTCTTCCTCACCCGGATGGGCGAAGATGAAATCCACCGTGTCACGGCCTTCGTCGTAGCGCAGTGGCTCGTATTTGCCGCCGTCGTAGAGCGAGATGTTCACTTTCTCGCCGGCATAGGATGCAGGGAAATTGTCAAGCAGTTCCACTTCTCCCGTCGCTGCCAAACGCAGTTCATACGTCAGCTTCGACTGTGCGGAGGCAGGAATAAAGAATAAGGAATAAAGAATAAGGACAAAAATGTACCGACTGATAGTAACTCTTCTTTTGTCTTTGAGCGAAGCGGTCTTTTGTCTTTGAGCGAAGCGGTCTATCATATCATTCCTCCTTTCTCTCCTTCGGAGTTGTTGTCGCCGAAGAACGACGTGAGACCTATGATGATCAGCAGTACCAGACTCAGAACGGCGCCGTAGTTAAGCAGGTCGGTCGTCGTGATATAGTCCTGGATGAGAGAACCGAACAGTTTGATGTTGTTATGTGTCAGCAGTTCGGCGATAGCGAAAGTGGAGACGGTAGGCATAAACACCATCACGATGCCGCTATAGACGCCGGGCATCGACAGCGGAACGATGATCTTCCAGAAGCACGTCCACCGGTTGGCACCCAGGTCCTGAGCCGCCTCTACAAGCGAGTTGTCCATCTTCTGCAAGGTGTTGTAAATCGGGTAGATCATAAACGGCAGGTAGTCGTAACAAAGGCCGAAGAGCAATGCACCTTCGCCTAACGGCAGACCGCACATGTTGAATAACTCTACGGTCGCTACCGTACGCAGAAGGAAATTGATCCACATCGGCAGGATAAACAGCATCGCCATCACTTTGGGCGTCCGGAAATCCTCCTGCGCCATGATATATGCCGCCGGATAACCTATCAGCAGACAGATTGCCGTGTTGAAAACAGCTATCATCACCGAATACAAAAACGTCTGGATCGCCTCGCTATGCGTGAAGAACTTCGCGAAATTGCGGATCGTGAAATGTCCGTCGATGTCGGTGAACGCATATACCGCTACCAATATCAGCGGCAGCACGACAAACATCGCCATAAACAGGATATAAGGCCATGCCCACGTCCGACGCGAAGAGGCTATTTGAAGTATCTTATTCATTTGTCAATCATCAAATTTTCAAATTTTCAAATCTTCAAATTTATCCACCAGTATATCCTTCGGCTTGATCACAACGCCTACGCGGTCGCCGTCGTCCCATACGTCGTTGGTGTTTACATACAGGTCGTGCCCCTCGTCGGTACGGATGGTCAGGTGGTAGTGGTTGCCTTTGTAGAGGATGAAATGTACTTCGCCCGAAAGGGTCCCTTCTTCTTCGTAGTCCTGGAGGTCGATGGAGCGGAATGGAACGCGCACTTGCACTTTCTCGCCGGGCTCGAAACCTTCAATCTGTTTGGGATCGACGTCCCATTCGGCGTCGATGAAACGGACTTTGCCGTTCTTCGTCACTTCGCCGTCGAAATAATTGTATATGTAGTGCTCCTTCTTCATGATCTGGATGTCCTCCGGACGCACGAGCATGCCTACCTCCGTACCCGGCAGGAACTCATGGTAGTCCTGGATGAGGAACTCGTACCCGTCAGGCGTCAGTACGCGCATCTCGTAGTGTACGCCCTTGAAGATACAACTCTGTACCGTGCCGTACCATTTGGTGAACTTACCCTTCGGCACGCGGTCTTCCTCGTCGAGGTCGGCCTGCGAGGCGGCATCGGGACCTTTATCTTTTATACTTTTATCTTGAATACTTCTTTCAACTTTCAACTTTCCACTTTCAACTTCCCAAAGGTAGATATCTTCCGGCCGGATGACTACATCTACCGGTTGGTTCTCGCCGAAACCGGTGTCGATACAGTCGAATTCCTGTCCGATGAACTCAACCCGTTTGTCTCTAATCATCGTGCCCGAGAGGATATTGCTCTCGCCGATGAAATCCGCTACAAAGCAGTTCTGCGGCTCGTTGTATATGTCTGTCGGAGTACCGATCTGTTTGATTTTACCTTCGTTCATCACTACTACGCGGTCGCTAAGTGTCAGTGCTTCTTCCTGGTCGTGCGTCACGTAGATAAAGGTGATTCCTAATTTCTCGTGCAACTCTTTGAGTTCGATCTGCATGTCGTGCCGCATCTTCAGATCCAGAGCGCTCAGTGGCTCGTCCAGCAGTAGCACTTCCGGTTCGTTCACGATCGCGCGGGCTATCGCTACACGCTGTTGCTGACCGCCCGAAAGGGTGTCAACCTTGCGCTCCTCGTAGCCGGTCATGTTCGCCATCTTCAAAGCACGACGCACTTTCTTCTTGATCGTCTCGGGATCCTCTTTCTTCAGCTTCAGACCGAAGGCTACGTTGTTAAACACATTCAGATGCGGGAATAGCGCATACTTCTGAAACACGGTGTTGACCGGCCTTTTGTAAGGAGGAGTCTTGGTCACATCTTCGCCTTTGAGAAGAATATCTCCGGACGAAGCCACCTGAAAACCTGCGATACAACGCAAGAGGGTTGTCTTACCGCACCCCGAAGGGCCTAAGATGGTGACGAACTCGCCTTTCTTTACCTGAAGGCTCACATCGTCGAGGGCATACTTACCATCCTCGAATTGCTTCGAGACATGGTGCACCTCAATGATAAACGGTTTTTTGCTCATTTTTTTTACAAACTAGATTGGATTACGATACTCTCGATCAATCATAAAAAATTAATTTAGTTAATAATAATTATAGGGTCCCCGATGTGTGCGTAGCACGCAGTGGGGGAAGCGTAGCGCAAGGCGAGATTCATAGGAGCGGTTTCCGCGACTCGTAACGAGCCTTAGCGTAAGCGCCGTACTCCGAATAAATCATAAAAAATAATACTTTTGTTATACAATATCCTTGCGCGTGTACAACACCTAATATCTATGCGTATACACCGCAAGCGTACGCATACGCGCACAATTCGGCTACAAAAGTACAACAAAAAAATGACATACGCAAATGTATGCCATTTTTTTTGCGAAAATGGTACAAATTGTACCTTCTTTATGAAAAAATGTTATTTTTTCTTCTTGTTGTTAGCCGGTTTTGCGGTAGTAGCAGCCGGTTGTTCGGGAGCAGGAGCGGGAGCAACTGCCTCTTGCTTCTCCCCGTGACGGCAACCCTTCGAGTGATCCGAATGTACATTGATCACGTCGCCGGTCTGCTGTTGATACAAGTACGGCAGAATCAGTTCCGACTGATGCAGCAACAGGTAGTTCTCAATCTCCTCGCGTGTATATTGTTTGATCTTTGCGCCTCTTCCTCCTTTCCCTTCCTTTTCCCTTTCCCCTTTTATTTTGTTTATTGCGTTTGATTATTTTGTTTATTGCGTTTGATTACTTTGTTTATTGCGTTTGATTACTTTGTTTATTTTCGTTTTTTAACGCGCCACTACTAATTATTCCCTTTTAAAACGTTGTTCCCTTTTAAAACGTTGTTTCCTTAATTATTCCCTTTTAAAACGTTGTTCCCTTTTGTCGCATTATTGCGGCAACCACCTCTTCTTCCTCCCCTCTTACTCTTCCTCTCCTCAGTGTGAGACTAATGCAACTGAATACAGAGGTAAAATAAAGGTTTCAAGCACCCTAAAGGGGGTGATTAGGGGGGGATTACCGGGTGATTAGGGGGATATTCGGATGCCGTAACTGGGAGAAAAGCGCAGGAAAAGGTCGCAAAGAAAGTTTTCTCCCAAATCCGGTGCAAATATACAAAAAAATATTTACATATCCAAATTTTGGCGTCGTAAAATATACATTTTTTGTGTAAAAAAACGCGCGCACTTGCATATATGAAAAAAAAATAGTAATTTTGCACGCAAAATTGTGTGATATTATGATTTACAGATTTACTTTTTCGTGTGAAGAAGGCTCTCAGGACTTCCGCCGCGTCTTTGAGGCGGATCCCGATGCTACGTTTCTCGAACTGCATGAGGCGATCCTCAAGTCCGTGGACTATCCCGACGACCAGATGACTTCGTTCTTCCTCTGCAATGACGAGTGGGAGAAAGGCCAGGAGGTGACGCTCGTCGAGATGGATTCGAACTTCGAGTACGACAACATGGTGATGAACGAAACCCGTCTCTCCGATCTGATCGAGGAGAAGGGACAGCGTCTTATCTATGTCTTTGACCCGATGTTCGAACGCTATTTCTTCGGCTCCCTCAAAGAGATCAAACCGGGTACGATGAACGGAGTGGAGTGCGTGGAGAGCAAAGGAAAGGCACCGAAGCAACTCAAATCCGAAGATCCTTTGGCGGGGATAGGTTCCAAGGGTGGCAACGATCTGGATCTGGACGATGAGTTCCGCGACGAACTGGACCTCGGAGACATTGATATGGAGGGCTTCCAGGACCTGTCCTTTGACGATGGAACAATGTTCTAAAACCCTTCTCCTCATTCTCGGTCCTACCGGGGTGGGCAAAACGGAGCTGTCGCTTCGGGTGGCGGAGCATTACGGATGCCCGATACTGAATTGCGACAGCCGTCAGATCTATCGCTCTATCCCTATCGGTACCGCTGCGCCTACGGAGGAAGAACAGGCGCGCGTGAAGCATTATTTCGTGGCTACGCGCGAACTCGAAGAGGATTATAATGCCGGGCAATACGAGCGCGATGCCATAGCGCTGATGGAAGAACTCTTCCGCACCTGCGACACGCTTGTCATGACCGGAGGTTCCATGCTCTACGCCGATGCCGTTTGCTATGGCTTGGATGACCTGCCTGCTGTGCCGGAAACGATCCGCCGGCAGGTGAAGCAAGCCTATGAAACACAAGGATTAGCATGGCTCCAAAGCGAAGTGCAACGCCTCGATCCGGATTATTGGAACGAAGTGGACCAACAGAATCCCGCAAGGTTGACCCATTGTGTGGAGTTATGCCTCACCACCGGTAAACCCTATTCCTCCCTTCGTACGGCTACTACTAAAATCCGCCCCTTCCGCATCCTCAAAATAGGACTGGAACGGCCGCGCGAAGAACTGTATGACCGTATCAACAGGCGGGTGGAGCAGATGATAGCGGACGGACTCGTGGAAGAAGCAAGAAAGGTCTATCACCTGCGGCATCTCAACAGCCTGCAGACCGTTGGATACAGGGAACTGTTCGCCTGTTTCAACGGCGAATATGATCTGGCGAGAGCTATTGAACTGATACAGCAAAATACGCGTCATTATGCCAAAAGACAGATGACTTGGTTCCGGCGCGACAAAACGATACATTGGCTGAATGCCGACATTGATTATGAAAAAAATATACATCTTATTGACGATCTGTTGCGCGCTGATAGCGTGCAAGAAAAATAATGTCGATTTCTCCTTCAGCCCCGATAAACCAAGGGCGGGAGAGACGGTTTATTTCTCCAATCTCTCGGATTCGGGCGAAGATTGGGAGTGGTCTTTCGGAGACGGTTCTACCTCTTCCCTCAAATCCCCCTCGCATGTATATAAGCGTCCCGGAGACTATGTGGTGGTCTTGAAGGTGGATAATAAGAATGCCTGGACCAAAACGGCCAAAGTGACGGTCTATGACACGGTTCCTACCTTCGTTGCGAGCGACACCGTTTTCTATATATATAAAGATTATACTTTCACAGCCAATGTCTATAACCCTTATAACTACGATGTAAATCTGGAATGGGATATAGAGGAACAGGACACCTTGGTTAAGTTCATCGATAAAGGCATCGTCTGTTATTTTACGCAGCCGGAAGACTCGGCGCTCATCAAACTGCGCATTATTCTCAATGGCGAAACAACGGATGTACAGAAGAAATTCTATATTCAGGACAGGAAAACCAATTCGCTTCTGCTCCGTACTGCCGACGCGGACTACCGCCAGCGTATCTTTGGAGACCGTGCCGAGCAATACAAAACAGACGAGACGGCAAAGCAACTATTGGACCTCGCGCAAGATACCGCTCAGACCTATAACGGCGCAGAGTTCAAACTGTCCGAACTCAAAACGATCTTCCCCGAGCTTCAGGGTTTCCGTATAGCGAGCAGAAAGATTTACTACCGCGCAGAAGGACTTTGGGTGGCTAATATTGATGGCGCCAACCCTGTGCAGATCGATGATGCAGAGTGTTTTGCCATGACCCTCGATACCAAAGACAGCCGCATCTACTGGGCTAATGCCGATGGGGTTTGGTACATGCCTTTTGTAGGGTCGGATAACAACAAATTCGTTACTACTCCTACTTTGCTCAATACGCTGCAGAATGTAACCAAACTGGCTGCAGACAACGAACCAAAATAACTTCTGATAATGACTAAGGATAAGCAACCCGATTATATTTTCGAAACCTCTTGGGAGGTTTGCAACCGCGTAGGCGGTATCTATGCCGTGCTATCCACACGTGCTGCATCGATGCAGGCGGAGCACCCGGATAAAGTGTTTTTCTTCGGCCCCGATTTCGGAGCACACAGTGATATCTATTTCAAGGAAGATAAGTCCCTTCTCAAGAAATGGCTTTCTTCTTTCGACTTTGAGCAAAGCGGTCTTTCTTCTGTCCGTATAGGCCGGTGGAAAGTGCCCGGAGAACCTATTGCCATTCTCTTGAAATTCGACAGCCTGTGGCAGCGGAAGGATGAGATATACGGATGGGCTTGGTCTAAATTCCGGGTCCAGAGCCATGCCGCTTATGGCGATTATGACGAGTCATGCCTTTTCGGTTACGCTGCCGGCATCGTCATGGAGAGTTTGTATCATTATCTGTGTGTAAATCAGTCTGTTAGCCCGAAGGGCGGTCTGCCAGCAAAGAGCGGTCGCCCACTTGGTATCTGTCAGCAGGCGCAGCCTGCGGTCTGTATGCACGCCAATGAGTGGCAGACGGCGTTCGCTATCTTCTATCTGCAGGACCACTGCCCGGAGATAGCTACGCTCTTCACGACTCATGCTACCGGTATAGGACGGTCTATCGCCGGAAACGGAAAACCGCTGTATGACTATTTCGAGGGTTATAACGGAGATCAGATGGCGGAGGAACTGAACATGGTTTCCAAACACTCGGTCGAGAAACAAGCCGCGCACTGGGCGGATTGCTTCACTACCGTCAGTGATATCACGGCGCGTGAGTGTGCGCAACTGCTGGATAAGAAAGTGGATATCGTCACTCCTAACGGATTTGAACCTACCTTTGTGCCAAAAGGCAAAGCCTTTGACCAGAAACGCAAAGAAGCACGCGAAGCGTTGCTACGCGTAGCAGGAGAGAAACTGGGCGGAGTAGTGCCGCAAAACGCATTGCTTGTCGCTATCTCCGGACGGCAGGAATGGAAAAACAAAGGGATTGATGTCTTTGCTTCGGCGCTCGATAAACTGGCGCAGAAAATATACCATAGCGACCAGCCCGAGAAAGAAGTGGTGGCTTTTGTGATGATTCCGTATCTCGACCGGGCGCCTGAACGCAAAGGCAAAGTGTCTGCCGTCTATGTTCCTTATTATCTGGACGGACACGACCCGCTGTTCGGTAAAACCTACTACGATCTGCTCATCGGAATGGATGTCACCGTTTTCCCGTCTTATTATGAGCCATGGGGATATACGCCTCTGGAGTCCTGCGCCTTCCATGTACCGACGATCACTACTTCGCTTGCAGGATTCGGAGCATGGGCTGCACAGCAAAAAGACCAATATGGCGTAGTAGTGATCGAACGGAATGACTCCAATTTTGACCAGGTGGCGGAACAAATTGCTACAGATCTCCTGCGATTCGACCGTCTTTGCGGGGAAGATAAAGCCCGCGCACGTCAAGAAGCGGCGGCGGTAGCGAAAAAAGCGGACTGGAAACATTTCTTCAAGTACTACCGCAAAGCATATGAGATAGCACTGAAAAAAAGAGACAACAGAATAGAAGAACTTCAAAACCCACGTTTATTATGAAAAATCTTCGGATGATAGCAGCCCTGCTGCTCCTTTCAACTTTCAACTTTCAACTTTCAACTATCCGGGCCTGTACCAATTTCCTGGTAGGAAAGGATGCTTCGGCGGACGGAAGTACGATGATCTCCTATGCCGCTGACTCCTACGGCATGTTCGGCTTCTTGCATTTCGCGCCTGCGCAGGACTGGCCAGAGGGCGCTATGCGGGACGTGAAAGACTGGGATACAGGACGGCCGCAGGGATCGATCCCGCAAGTGGCACACACTTATACGGTGGTGGGCAATATGAACGAGCACCAGGTGACGATCGGAGAGACTACGTGGGGAGGACACCAGGAACTATGGGACACCGTCGGCATTGACTACGGATCATTGATTTATATCGCCTTGGAGCGCTCCAAAACAGCCCGCGAAGCAATCGAGTGGTTCATCACTCTCGTCAACGAGTACGGCTATGCTTCGGAAGGAGAGTCTTTCTCCTTTGGCGACCCGAACGAAGTATGGATCATGGACCTCATTGGTAAAGGAAAAGGGCAGAAAGGCGCCGTGTGGGTGGCTGTACGTATTCCGGATAATGCCATCGCCGCGCATGCCAACCAAGCGCGTATAACGACGCTGCCGATCAATGCCAAATCTAAACTGACAAAAGAGCAGAAGCGCATCGCTAAGAAACTCAATTGTAATATGGTTACCCTCTCTTGTGGAGAGGGAAAGGGTGAGGTTTGCGAATATTGGTGGTCTAAAGATGTGATCTCGTTTGCCCGCCAGAAAGGCTTCTTCTCCGGAGCGGACAAGGATTTCTCTTTCCAGGCTGCATACAACCCGTTCGATTTTAGCGGATTCTATGCCTGCGAAGCACGCGTATGGGCGTTCTTTAATCATTTCAGCAATGATATGGACCGCTATTTCGACTACGCTACCGGCAAACTTTATCGGGAGATGAAAGATGACAAAATGGTAAATGAAAAAATGGTAAATTACGCCATGCCGCTCTGGATCATCCCGAACCGCAAACTGTCGGTGCAGGATATGAAGGAATGTATGCGCGATGAGTACAAGGGGACGCCGCTGGATATCACGCTGGGAGAGGCTGCAGGACCGTGGAACAGCAAACTCCGTTTCGGAGCACTTGGATTCAAACTATCTATCAGTCCGAAGGACGGTCTGGGTCACACCTGGGAGCGGTCTATCAGCGATAGCGGTCTATCAGGCGAAGCCGGTCTTGCAGCGGACACGCTGCAATATTGGTACCAGCGTCCTACGGCTACCCAGCAAACGGCATGGTCCTTCGTCGCACAGATGAGAAATGACCAAATGGTAAATGGACAAATGCGAAAATGTTATGGTATCTTCTGGTTCGGTGTGGACGATGCTGCCTGCTCGTGCTACACGCCGATGTATTGCTGCATCAACCATGTGCCGGAGTGTTTTGCCGAGGGTAACGGAGACAGCTATACCTTCTCGCCTACATCGGCTTGGTGGACCTTCAATATGGTAGCTAACTGGGCATATACCAAATACAGCCGTATGTATCCCCATATACGCGAAGTGCAGCAGACATGGGATGATAAATTCAATACCCAGATTGCGGGCGTTGATGCGCAGGCTGCCGGACTGGACGAAGAGGAGGCGCGCGCGTTCCTTACTAATTATTCATGCGCACAGGCTGAGAACCTTGTAGCGGACTGGCAGCGTCTGTATATCTATCTCATTACGAAATTCATTGACGGACAGGAGCGTAAGGAAGAAAACGGGCAGTTCAAACGCAACCCCTATGGCAATAGCTGCGGTCCGGAAAGACTTCACATGCCGGAATCTTATCTCCGTAAGATTGCTCCGGAAACCAACCACGAGTGATAAACCACAAATCACAAATAAAAATGCCTCTCGACCGAGAGGCATTTTTGTTAGAACCGGTAACTGAAACTGGCGAACCATCCCCATTCGGACATGTATTGTCCTTTGACGAGCGGATGTTTGACGAGGTTGTTCAGTCCGAAATCATAGCCGCCTTGCAGCCGGTAGCGATCCCATTCTATTCCACCTCCTACACCCCATTGGATGTTCGCGCGGACCAACTCGTCTGTCATGCGGTCGTACGGAGAGGTCGGGATGCCTTTGTCCTTCAGCCAGTTCTGCGTCCCTTCGCTCAGATGCAACTGCATATAGTCGTTCTCTGCCAGGCCGATCTGCAGTTGGGGACCGGTAAAGACAAAGAGGTTCAGTTTCTTCCATACGGGGATGGTGTAGTACAAGCGTACAGGAACGGTAAAATCATGCTCCAGAACGCGGTGAGTGATGTATTCTGTCTGTACCGAGGGCGCATCCATCGATCGCCAGTGCTGCTCGTTTGTGCCGTACACCAGCGTATAAAGCAGACCGGTTTGAAGACCGAAATGCAGCGGCAGGTTGAACGTGAAAGTGGCGCCTACACGAACTCCGTTTAGAAACATACCTTGATAAGAGAGGTCCCGTGCACGCTGCTCATGCTGAGTAAAACCCGCCTCTATACGGTACTCCACGCTGAAACGGTATTGCTCGTGGCTCACCTCTTTGCGACTCGGATCAAAGAACGTGTTATCCTCGATCTGCATGGCCGGCTTGACTTTGTCGTCCGCCCAAAGTACACCCGCGAAAAGGCATAGAAAAACTAATATATATCCTGTTCTTTTCATAAATCGGCTGCAAAGGTACTATTTTTTTATGAAATATACAAATTTTTCAATTTTCAATTTTCAATTTTCAATTATTTTTTGTACCTTTGCGCCAAAATTATAAATAGCAGATCATAATTTTGAGTTTCGAAATACTAAAATCTTATATTCCTTATTACAAGCGCAACCTGAAAGTGGCGTTGCCTGTAATGTTTACCCAACTGGGTGCGGCAATGGTCGGCTTGGCGGATAGCATCATGGTGGGGCATTACAGCACGGCGGACCTGGCGGCTGTCAGTTTCTCCAATGCGATCTTCTTTACCGTCATGGTCTTCGCTATGGGGGCTTTGATGGGAGTCACGCCGCTGGTGGGACATGTCCATGGACGGCTGGAGAAATTGTTGCAGCAAGGCACTACAGAAGAAGAGATCAACCATAAGCATGAGCAAATAACATCCTATCTGGTTAACGGACTGGTGTTTACGGCGATCATGTGTTTCTTTGCGCTGGTGTTGTTGGCTCCCTGTATTCCTTATCTGGACGCTTTCGGTCAGGAACCCGAGGTTATCGCGTGTGCGCGCCCGTACTTTATTTTAATAGTGCTGTCGATCATCCCGTTCTTGCTCTTCTGTTTCTTCAAGCAATATCTGGAGGGACTCGGCAATACGATGGTCGCGATGGGAATTACCTTGGGATGCAATCTGCTGAATATATTGTTGAACTGGGCCTTTATCTTCGGCCATTGGGGTTTTGAACCGATGGGGGCTGAAGGAGCAGGGTGGGCTACTCTCATCGCACGCTTCCTGATGCCGGTCTGTTTTCTGGTGGCGATGATGGCGAAAGCTGACTGGCGGCGGTATCTCGTTTCTGCTCGCAGATGGTTGGTTACGCGCAGGGAAGTGGAGCACTTGTTGGCGATCGGCACTCCCATTGGCTTGCAGTCCTTTGCGGAAGCGTTCCTCTTTACGGCTTCGTTCGTGATAGTAGGATGGATCAGTAAGGAAGCTCTGGCGGCGCACCATATAGCGAATCAGATGTGCGATCTGACGTTTATGTTGGCACAGGGTATCGGAGCCGCTACTACTATCCGCGTCTCGCACCAGTTGGGCAAAGGGGACCTGAATGCCGTACGCATGGCGAGCCATGCCTCTATCCATCTGTGCCTGCTGATGAACACCATCGGCGCGTCAATCATGTTCTTTTTCCGGTATCAGATACCCTATATCTTCTCCAATGACCCGCAGGTGGCGGAGATCGCTTCTACGCTGCTTATCTTCGGTGCGCTCTTCCAGTATGCCGACGGCCTTCAGTGTATCGGAGCAGCGATGTTAAGAGGCATCCAGGACGTGCGCGTGCCGATGCGTATTGCTCTCTTTGCGTATATAGCTGTCGCCCTGCCGCTCGGCCTCTACTTAACATTCTATTACCCCATCCCCTTCGTACATCGTACATCGATCCTTCGTACATTAGGCTTAGGACCGTCTGGTATGTGGATTGCTTTTGTGGTAGCACTTGCTATCCCTGCCGTACTATTCCATATACGATTTAATAGAAGAATGAAAAAAATGAGTAAATATGAAAATGAGCAAATGTGAAAATGATAAAATTGTAAATGATAAAATGAGTAAATATGAAAATGAGCAAATGTGAAAATGTATTTGAGATTTTCTCTCAAATCTGCAAAGTACCCCGTCCTTCCAAACACGAAGAAAGGATCAGTCAGTGGTTGCAGGATTTTGCTGCATCACATGGCATAGAGTGTATCACCGATGAGGCGATGAATGTCATCATGCGCGTGCCCGCGACACCCGGTTATGAGGACCATGAAGGAATCATCCTTCAAGCCCATATGGATATGGTATGCGAGAAGAACGGCGATGTTGTCCATGATTTCATGACCGATCCGATAGAGACCTATGTGGATGGCGAATGGCTCAAAGCCAAAGGAACCACCCTTGGTGCCGATAATGGTATCGGAATCTCTATGGCGCTTGCTGCTATCACGGATCCGGAGCTGCAGCATCCGGCTATCGAGTGCCTCTTCACCGTCGATGAAGAGACCGGTCTCACCGGTGCTATGAAACTGCAAGACGGTATGCTCAGGCATAAACGCCTCATCAACCTCGATTCGGAGGATGACGGCCAGATCTTCATCGGATGCGCAGGAGGCATCGACACCCTCGCCAAAATGCACTATGAACCAGTAAATGAAAAAATGGTAAATGACCAAATGGTAAATGATACGGTCTGTCAGCCCAAAGGGCGGTCTGTCAGCGAAGCGGTCTGTCAGCGAAGCGGTCTGTCAGGCGAAGCCGGTCTAATAGCCATCCGACTTTCAGTCGGTGGCTTATTGGGTGGTCACTCCGGCGATGATATCAACAAAGGACGTGCGAACGCTAACCAACTCATCGTCTGGTTCCTCGCGCGTATAATGCCGCAGACCGACCTGCAACTTGCATCCATCAACGGCGGCAACCTCCGCAATGCTATCGCACGCGAAGCGGAAGCGGTCATCGCCATTCATCTGAACTACAAAGAACAGATCCGTATTGAATGGAACCATTTCGTGGCGCAGATGGAAGGTGTTTTTGGAGAGGTGGAGAAAGATATGCGGATGGAACTGGAGACATGCGACATGCCCGAGTCTTTCATTCCGGCGGACAAGGCGTGCAGGCTCATCATGGCGCTCTGCGAGTGTCCGCATGGCATGATCGCTATGAGCCGCGACATACCCGGACTCGTCGAGACTTCCACCAACCTCGCCTCCATCAAGATGAAATCTGTCAGCCCGAAGGGCGGTCTGTCAGTGAAACGGTCTGTCAGTGAAACGGTCTGGGTCACACCTGCCGAAGGGCGGTCTTACTTCATAGAAGTAAACACCTCCCAGCGCTCCTCCGTCGAATCCTCCAAGCATCATCTCAAATGGGTCGTGGAGCAGGCGCTGGCTATGGCATGTGACGAAGTGACACACGGCGACGGATACCCCGGATGGGCACCTAACCCATCTTCGCCCCTTCTCGAGGTCGTCAAAAAAGCATATACGGATTTGTATCATTCAGAGCCGAAGGTCCTGGCTATACATGCCGGACTGGAGTGCGGGCTCTTCCTCGAGAAATATCCGTACCTTGACATGGTGTCTATCGGACCGCAGATGTACGGAGTCCACTCGCCACAAGAGCGTCTCTCTATACCTTCTACGGAGAGGTGCTACGCATGGCTGTGCCAAGTGCTGAAAACGTTATAAGAGTTGATTTTTGTCCTTTTTTTGAGTTTTTTGTCCCGTTTTTCACTATCTTTATAAAAAAAGCGCCCCGATAGGGACGCTTTCCGTTGAGTGCGGCAGAGCCGCGGTTAGCGCTTGCGCTTAACCGTTGTGGGCTGCGTCGTACTCTGCGCCGCATACCTTCCACAGGTAGGCGGTCATGGTCTTTTTGCCGGT
>CALEPS010000129.1 GCA_937910305.1 uncultured Bacteroidales bacterium
CAACGACTATCCCATATCTGCTGAAGATATTGGCTGAACTCCTGCAAATCAGGCAGGAGTGGTGAAGTTACTAATATTGGTTTGCTACTATCCATTGTTCTGATTCGTACTTTTTTAGGTCGTCGTCGGGACATGGTCCCGTGATAGTCCTGTTCTTATCCGTACATTTGTACGGAACGATTATTACTAGATCGTTTATTTTACGCAAAAATAACAGGCAATGGCGAGAGCGATTGTCTTTGAAAAGAATAAGGAGAAAAGATCGAAACAAAAACGCGGATCTCTTTTCTTGCTTATCCGCTTTCTGAGGTCCTAGGAAAACCTAAAGTCTCGAATAAGCAATGCAGAAACCCACGCCGTGTATATACGCACACGCACGTACCACATATTTATAGCACGCACGGGTATAGATACACCCATGGGCATCTACCATTACTTGTTTTCGAAGACTTTTAATGAAATTTCCTAGGTTTCAGAAAGTCAAAAACAAGCGTTAGTAAACGCCATTAAATATGTCTGCTCCCTCACTCCGAAATATCATGCAGACATCCCAGCATGAGTTTGCGGGTGCAAAGGTACAACAAAAAAATGATATATGCAAGAAAAATCGTCCTATGTAGCGATTTTTATGGGTTACGGGAAGCCCCCGGTCCCCTGATGCCGTTCATGCAGCGCCTTACGGCGTCAGCCGCTAACGCGGAAAGCGCTAACGCGGAAGCTCTGAATGGCCGTTTATGCAGCGCCTTACGGCGTCAGCCGCTAACGCGGATAGCGCTAACGCGGAAGCTCTGAATTTCTCTTTTTGACAAGTTAAGTTAGCAAAACAAAAATACTTCTCTTTTCTTCTCAAAAAAATTGCCGGAATGAAATTTTTTTTATACCTTTGCACTCGATTTTTGATACTGCTTCCTTTTATGCAGCGCCTTACGGCGTCAGCCGCTAACGCGGATAGCGCTAAAGCGGAAGTTCTGAATGGTCGTTTATGCAGCGCCTTACAGCGTCAGCCGCTAACGCGGAAAGCGCTAAAGCGGAAGCTCTGAATTATAAATCGCTATGAGTCTGTTCGGAAAGATACGAATCCCCGGTTTGCTGGATATGCATGTGCATTTCCGTGAGCCGGGTTTCGCTTATAAAGAGACGATCCTCTCGGGTAGTCAGGCAGCCGCCTGCTCTGGGTACAGTGACGTTTTTACGATGCCTAATGTGCTTCCTGCGCCAGATAGTCTTGAGCACCTCTCCGTCCAGAAGGCTCTTATTGGGCGCGACAGCCTCATTGGCGTCCATCCGTATGCAAGTATCACCCTCGGCCAACAAGGCGAGGGTGAACTCGTTAATATAGAACAGTTATCGCCGCTGGTGCCGGGTTTTTCGGACGACGGACGAGGGATCCAGGACGAGGGATTGATGCGCGAAGCAATGCAGCGGATCGCAGCGGCTGATAATATGATCGTGGAGCATTGTGAGGTGAACAGCCTCCTCCGAGGCGGTTATATCCACGACGGCGCATACGCACGAAAACACGGTCACAAAGGCATTTGCTCCGAGAGCGAGTGGCGGGAGATAGAACGTAACATCCGATTGAGCGAAGAGACCGGATGCCGGTTGCATATTTGCCATATCTCTACCAAGGAGAGTGTACAACTCATCCGAGACGCTAAAGTTAGCGGTATTCCCGTGACATGCGAGACGGCACCGCATTACCTGTTGCTCAACGACCGGATGCTGCAAGAGGACGGATGCTGGAAAATGAACCCGCCAATCCGTGATGTAGCTGATCAGATGGCGCTTATAGCGGGAATATCAGACGGTACGATTGATGTAATCGCGACGGATCATGCGCCGCATAGTGCAGAGGAGAAGAGCCGCGGCTTGGCCGGAAGTGCTTTTGGTATAGTGGGGCTTGAGACGGCATTCCCGTTGTTATATACTTATTTGGTCAAACCGGGGGTAATCACGATGGAACGCCTTATAGAATTAATGTGTACGCGTGGGCGCGAGATAACGGGGCTGGCGGAGGATAGTTGGGCAACATTCGACTTGGACGCGCATTATACAATAGACCCCGGGCAGTTTGTGTCCAAAGGAAAGAGCACACCGTTTGCCGGCTGGGAGGTATATGGACGGTGCGTTAAAAACGAGGTGCGGGGGAAGGTGGTTTTTGAGAATTGAGAATTGAGAATTGAGAATTGAGAATTGAAGATTTGAGGATTTGAAGATTTGAAGATTTGAAGATTTGAGAATTGAGAATTGAGAAGCGGTAGATGGAGCATATTGAGCAATGAGCGGATTGCGGAGAGAGTATTCCGGATGGTTCTGCAAGGACGAACGGAGGGCATCGAACCCGGTCAGTTTGTAGAGATCGCCGTCCCCGGTTGTTATCTGCGCCGCCCTATATCGGTAAGCGATATTGAAGGCGACCGGTTGACAATTATCTATAAGATAGTGGGTTCCGGCACTGCGCGTATGGCGCAGATGGCGGCAGGCGAGGAGATCAATATGTTAACCGGATTAGGTCACGGCTACGACCTGACACAAGGCGGAGATGAAGTGCTGCTTATCGGTGGAGGAGTAGGAGTGCCGCCGCTGATCTACGCAGCGAAGAGACTGCGTCAGACAGGCAGAGCAGTGCGCGTGGTGATGGGCTTTAATACGGCAAAAGAAGTTTTCGGAGAAGAAGTGTTCCGCTCATTGGGATGCGATGTGACGGTTTGTACGATGGATGGCAGTTACGGCACGCAAGGGGTGGTGACCGATGTCATAGAGTTACCGGCTCCTTATTATTTCGCCTGCGGACCGGTGCCGATGTTGAAAGCGGTGCTAAAACATGTCGGGACCAACGGACAGATGAGTATGGAAGAACGAATGGGATGCGGAGTAGGAATCTGTATGGGATGCACGATAGATACCAAAGAGGGTTTCCGGCGCGTGTGCAAGGAAGGGCCGGTGTTCAGCGCGGACGCGCTGAAGATTTGAGAATTGAGAATTGAAAATTGAAAGTTGAAAGTTGAGAATTGAGAATTGAGAATTGAGAATTGAGAATTGAGAGTTGAAAGTTGAAAGTTGAAAGTTGAAAGTTGATTTAGGACATATTGAATTGCAGAATCCGGTTATTCCTGCCAGCGGGACTTGCGGCTTCGGTCAGGAGATGAGCGAATGGTTCGATCTCAACATCCTGGGAGCTATCGCAACCAAAGGCACGACGCGTGAACCGCGTTATGGTAATGCATTACCCCGTATAGCCGAGTGTCCCGCAGGACTGATCAACGCCATAGGGTTGCAGAACCCCGGAGTGGATGAAGTCATTGCGCATGAGTTACCCGCATTGAGACAACTCTACCGCGGTCCGATCATTGCCAACATAAGCGGGTTCAGTATCGATGAATACGCGCATGTATGCGAGCGTATAGATAAGGAGACGGATGCTGCTATACTGGAACTTAATATCTCCTGCCCTAATGTACATAATGGCGGTATGGCATTTGGTACATCGCCGGCAGCAGCAGCCGAAGTGACCAAAGCGGTGAAAGCTGTTACGACCAAACCTGTATTTGTAAAACTGAGTCCGAACGTAACGGATATAGCCTCTATAGCTTGTGCATGCGTTGATGCCGGCGCAGACGGTCTTTGCCTTATTAACACAATGCTCGGCATGCGGATAGATATCCGTCGCCGCCAACCCGTGATAGCAAACCGATATGGCGGATATTCAGGACCGGGAGTGTTTCCGGTTGCCTTACGTATGGTGAACCAGGTGTACAAAGCATGTCCCGGTACGCCTATTATCGGATGCGGAGGTGTAGGAAGTGCAGAGGATGTGATAGAGATGATGATGGCAGGTGCATCGGCTGTGGAGATAGGTGCTGCCAACCTGCAGAACCCGATGGTTTGCCGCGAGATAATAGAAACACTGCCTGAGATTATGAAGCA
>CALEPS010000130.1 GCA_937910305.1 uncultured Bacteroidales bacterium
CAAAATCAAGTCAAATAGATTTAATAATCCGTCCAACTTTTTGGGGTCACCTCACGGGTGCTCTTTTTTTTTTGTGACCGGTTATTCCGTTATTCCGTTCTCTCGGTTATTTCATTTCCTTCAACGCGCGTTTAAGTTCTTTATCGAACCGGATGTTATACGCGGCCTGACCTTTCTGGTAGTAATATCGCAGCACTATTTCAGCACCTAAGAAATGCCGGATCTCCTCTTTGTTGCGGGCGATAGCCGCGCGGTAATCGGGAGTGAGAATAGGGCGAAGGGTCTCTATCTGTGCGATAGTAGCAGAGTCGAGATCCTCGTGTTTCGCCATCTTCAGCATGTCGTCGAAGAACTTGCTCGTCTCTGTTTCGTATTTGAAACCTTTCTCGTCCAGGAACTGGCAGAAATCATCAATCATCTCGTCCGTTACCTCAAAGACCTCCGCCGCTGCTATACTGTCGTGCTCGCGGTGGTAGCGCGTAGCGTAGTCGAAGAAATAATGGTTGATATAGAGCGAATAGGTGATATCTACTTTCGCGCTGTCGTTCATCACGATGTCCGGCAATATACCTCCGGCTGTGTCCCGTTTGAGCGCGTGCCCTTTCTGACGCTCGCTATAGTCGATAGCCTGGATACACCGACCGGAAGGGAGATAATACTTGCTCGTCGTGATTTTTATATGGCCGTCATATACCACCGGCCGGATGTTCTGCACCAGTCCTTTGCCGAACGTGCGTTGTCCTACCAGTTTGGCGCGACCCAGATCCTGCAGCGCTCCGGAGACGATCTCGCTTGCGGAGGCGGAGTTCTTATCTACCAGTACCACCAGCGGAAGATCTTTGTACCGCGGGGTGTTACGTGTTTTATAGACATAGTTGCTGCGGCTGGTCTTGCCTTTTGTTTCCACCACTTTGGTATCCCGGTCAACGAACAGGTTGACTATCTGCAACGCCTCATCCACGATACCTCCTCCGTTTCCGCGCAGGTCCATGACGAGTCCGCGTGCTCCGTGGGTGTAATAGAGGTCGTCCAGAGCGTTGCTGAACGCCTGTGCGGAGTTCTCCGTGAACTCGTTGAAGGAGATATAACCGATGGGGAAGGGGAGTGTGTCTGCCGTCAGGACGGTGTAGTAACTCACCGGCTCCAGATGGATATCCTCGCGTACGATAGACACGTCGAACGGTTTCTCTGTCCCTTCGCGTTCTATCTTCAATACAACGGTGCTTCCCGGTTCGCCGCGAAGCATGTTGCTCACTTCGCTCACGCTCAGCTCGTCCGTACTCTTGCCGTCCACGCTCAGGATCCTGTCGCCTGCTTCTATACCGGCGCGCTGGGCCGGCTTGCCTTCATACGGATTGACCGCGTAGGTCTTTTTATCCCTTTGCTGGATAATACTGCCTATGCCGCCGTACTTGCCTGTTGTCAGCATACGCAGTTCGTTATCCTCTTTCTTTGGGTAATAGACGGTGTAGGGATCTATCTTGCGCAGCATGGCGTTGATAGCCGTCTCTGTCAGGTCTTCGTAGTTGAGTGTGTCCACATAGTTGACATCCACCTGGCGCAGCACATCGTTGAAGATAGCGATGCACTCGTCCGCACGCGTCGTCGCTGCCCGGTTCTGAGCGAAGAGGGCGCCCCTTCCTAACCCTCCCCATAATGGGAGGGAAAATATAGCTATTAACAGAATTCTTTTTATCATATACAATTTCTCTTCTCCTCCCTTGGAGGGAGGTCGGGTGGGGTTTTCACCTCAACTTATTCGGCACAAAATCGCTCACATCCTTGCCGTACGCATACAGGTCGCGGACGAGGGTGGAGGATATATGGGCGTACTCCGGCCTGGTATAGAGAATGATTGTCTCTATGCCGCCTAACTGTTTGTTTGCCTCTGCCATATTGCGCTCGTACTCGAAATCTTCTACACAGCGAATGCCGCGGAGGATGAATGCCGCCTCTTGCTCTTTCGCAAAATCAACCGTCAGGCAGTCATATATCGCTACTTTGACCCGTGGCTCGTCGGCAAAAATCTTACGGATTGCCTCTTCGCGTTCACGGATGGGAAAGGTCTCTTTCTTGGTGCTGTTGCGGCCTATGCCGATGATGATCTCGTCAAAAATCTCCAGACCACGTTTCACGATATCGTAGTGGCCGAGGGTGAAAGGATCAAACGATCCGGGAAATATTGCTTTTTTCATAATCTCTAAACTTTCAACTTTCAACTTTAAACTTTCAACTTTAAACTTTTCCGGTGGTTCACCTCCGGAAATTTATACATCTCTACTATTTTCTCCCGCAGGAATGTCTCGTCCTTGCCGGGAATGTCTATCAGTGCCAACCGGCTTTCTATGTACGCCTCAAAATCTGTGCCACGCTCGTATATCTCATATCCTTGATGGATATGGCGGTCAATGATATCGCATACGTGCTGCAGTTGGTCGTGTATCGGTTGTTCTCTGTATTCGGGGTGCGAGGCGAGCATTTCGTCTATCTCCGGATTGATGCTCGGCGTGAGACGATAGACCACTCTGCCTTTGTATCCCTCGATACCTGTT
>CALEPS010000131.1 GCA_937910305.1 uncultured Bacteroidales bacterium
CTTCGCAGGAGGGAACTATCGTATGGCTTGATTGGAATGCCGTGGAGGGTGTCAGTCTCTACGAATGGGAGTTCCTCAATAATGGAAACTCCATAGGCGGTAACATCACAGATTATCTGTATGGCGGACTCAATTTCGAAGGCACACCAGCAGGCTCATATTCCCTTGTCTGCCGTGTCCGTTCGTTGGACAACAACCGGCAGCCGATAAGCGAATGGGCTTCCGTGGAGTTCATGCTTGTGATTGATAAATCCGAAGGCATAGAGGATATAGATGCATCCGCCACGTTTGGCGGATCACAGAAGATCCTGCATAACGGCACCCTCTACATCATCCGTCCGGATGGCGCAATATACAATGCCCAAGGCGCAAGAATTAAATAAATAGCATTTCTGCTTATTCTCTCAGAGGCGGAGCACGTTCATCGTGCCCCGTCTCTTTTTTTGTGCTCTCTTGTACGGATTAGGGCACCGCCATAGTAATCGTTTTTTAGGTTAATTGCTGCTTTGCCGTCCGCAACCTCAATAGAGGTCAGTATGGGTACGGGCGGACTATGTTAAACTTGTTTATATGTAGTACGGCTGTACCTATACTAAGTAGTGTTACTGCGCTACGGACGGCAAAGCAGTGTTTTGTATGTTTTTTTCTAATTTAACTAATAATCACTATGGCAACAAAATATAAATCAATGTACAAATATGAACTGGCGGACGCGGCAGGTGTCAGCCCACGCACGTTTACGCGGTGGCTGAATATGCACGCGGTACAACTGCGTAAACTCGGAGTGACCAAAAATGCTCATCTCTTGCCTCCGTCTGCGGTCAAGTACCTTTGCGAAACTTTCGTTATTGAACTCTGATGTGTAACCGTCCTAAAACGACTTATTGCGAAAGATGAAGCCTGATCATGACAAACACTGCCGAAGTCCGACACCGCCCCTCTCAAATGTAGTACCTTTGCACTCGATTTCGATTATTCGTCGTTCCGTCGTGCCCTGCCGTCCTGTCGCTTCACGCCTAGAACGTCTGGGACAACTAGAACGACTAGAGATCTAGTAAACTATTATATTAACCTAAAACCTTAACTATTTTTTATGAGTCAAGTAAAACCTATGGGCTTAATCGAGTCCATGAGTGGCAAAATCTGCGGCCACTCCGACATGTATTTCTTCCGCAAGAACGGCAAAGTGTTCTCTGGCAAGATCTGCTATCCGTCCACCAAAGAACCCACCGCCGCACAGACCGCGCAGCGTACCAAATTCGCCACCGCCCACGCCAACGCCCAAGCTGCCCTTGCCGATGCCACCCAGCGTGCAGCCTATGAAAACGCCTTCAAGAACCAAAAGAAGTACTGCTCCCTTTTCGGCTTTGTGTTCGCCCAAGAGTACGCGAAACTCAATGCCTGACAAAAATGTTTTGTGGGTTTATTTCCGAGGCTGATTGTTATTACGTAGTCATGTGGATTTGGACGGTGGACGGACATGCAAACTTGCTTGTGATGGCAGTCTTCCGTACAAAAACACAGAGCCCGACAGGGCAACAATCAACTGAGGTGTTTATCTATGTTTTTTTCTTCTTAACAATCTAACAGTTTAACGATTTAACAATTTAACGCGATATGGCTAAAGTAGTATGGCAAGCCGGTATTGAGTATGTATCCGGCGCATTATGCAAATGTGGCAAACAGAAACCGCACACGCACGGAAGAATGTTGCTTGCAACCCATCGGCGCGCAGCAACCACAAGCGACACGTGCAACCGCATCTATCTGCGTGACGAAAAGAACTTCACGAAGTCGAACAGCACAAATGCGATGTGGGCGCGTTCACGTTTCAAAAGCATTGCAGAGATGGTTCATCAGCGCAGTATGGACTTGTCGAAGATCTCACAAGACCAGATTAACTTCCTCGCTCAACGTAACCAACCGGGCGGCAAGAAAACGATGCGCTCCTATTATTGGAAGATTTGCGGTCAGGAGTACGACGCTCAGCATCCTCATGACTAACAACTAACGAACAATGACAAATGAAAAAGTCCGTTCTCCAACTGATTGCGGCAACGGCAATGTGCATCTTCGGGTGCGCATTGCTCACCGCCGCCTTCTCGCTCCCTCCCGTCGGCATTATTGACTCTTCCGTCCTCATTGCCTTCGGCGAAATCCTCACCTTTGTCGGTAGCCTCATAGGAATAGACTACCATTATAAATACAAGGATTAAGTTTCGTTCATTTCCCGCAATAGTATTCGGGCTAACGAAGAATTGTTTTTTTATGTTTATGTCTGCTTTGCCGTCCGTCCTCTAAAGAGGTCAGTACCGATACAGAGTAGCGCGATAGTGCTATGGACGGCAAAGCAGGGTTTTATATGTTTTTTTCTTAAATAATCAAACGCTATGCTTCTAACACTAATTCGCACCGACGCGACCCCCTCCGAGACCCTCGGCAAACTCTATATCGACCGCAAGCCTTTTTGCGACACCCTCGAACCGCCTACCGTACCCAACGCACAGCACCCCAAAGGCTGCATACCGCAGGGCTGGTACCGTCTTTCCGTCACCAAGTCACCCAAGTTCGGACGCTTGTTACCCATTCTCCACATGGTGCCCGGCTTTGAAGGCATCCGCATCCATGCCGGCAACAACCGCGACCACACCACCGGCTGCATCCTTGTCGGCGAACTGTACTCCCGTCCGACGGATGGCTATACCGTTCCTACCTTGTTTCACTCCAAAGCCACCGAGCAAGCCCTTGTTGAACAACTCCTGAAAGCCCAACGCACCCATGAAGAAATCTATATTGACATCACCGACACGGACCACTATCCGTCTGAGCGCAGTGCTCTTGACCGTGCTTATGCTTAGTGCCTGTCACACGGTGCAAACCGTTTCCGACACCACCGCCAACCACCTCACCAACCACATCCAACGCGACAGCGTCTATCTGCACGATAGCATCTTTGTCCGCATCCGTGCGGACACCGTTTATCTGGAGAAATGGCACACCAAATGGCGTGAAAAGGAGATTGTCCACACCGACACCGTCCAAGTGGAGACAACCCGCACAGAAACCATCCCAGTCCGTTCTGTCCCGTCCTTTTACAAGTACTGTACAGCCTTTGCGATCCTTGTCCTCATTGCTCTCCTTCTCCGCCTTGCATGGTGGC
>CALEPS010000132.1 GCA_937910305.1 uncultured Bacteroidales bacterium
TATCGCCTCCTCGGATAGCCTGTTTATGCCCCAGTTTGATTGCTACGGTCCTTACAAACTAAGCAAAAACATGGCGTATTACGGTGGTAACAGCGGAGACAACAACAGCGTACATGGCGCAGAGATGGTAGCCGAAGCATGCCAGATGGCGCACGAAGCCGGCGTGAACTTTAAGGATTACGATGTCAACGGCGACGGTATTCTGGACAATGTATTCGTTTTCTTCGCAGGGCATAATGAGGCGGAAGGCGCCGGTGCCAATACCATCTGGCCACACGCCAGCAATATATCCTACCTGAATGTCCGTCTGGACGGTGTTTTAGTTGGTTCATACGCATGTTCTTCGGAATACAAAGGTTCCGCGGGCAAGACACGTTGCGGCGTAGGTACGTTCTGCCATGAGTTCGGTCATGTAATCGGTCAGCCGGATTTCTACGACACCAAATACACTTACTATACCGTGGGCAACTGGTCAATCATGTGCCAAGGCAGTTATAACAACGGCGGCAACACCCCTCCCACATTCTCCGCTTATGAGCGTATGTACGAAGGATGGCTGACGCCGAAGCAGTTGGAGTTACCGGGTCAATACACACTGACGGATATCCCATTCCGGAAAGAAGCGTATCTTATAGCCGCCGGCACTCACAACCTGTCCGGTAGCGCGCCTAATCCAAGCGAGTTCTTTATCCTGGACTACCGCAGCGGGGCCAACGGCTGGGACACCTACCTTCCCGGAAGCGGTATGATTGTATGGCATATTGACTACAGCGCCTCCGCTTGGGCCAGTAACACACCCAATAATGGTCCTACCATTCTACGCATGCATCTGGAGGAAGCCAACGGCGTTAACTGGAAAAAACGTAGTGACGGTGAGACCGGTCGTGCCTCGGATGTATATCCCGGAACCAACAATGTAACTGCTTTCAATCCGATATTGCATAGTGGCGTTCAGTTGTCACAGCCGATATTCAATATCAAGGAAGTGGGCGGTACTATCAATTTCACCTATATCAGCGACGGAGGGTCGTCTCTTCGTGCCGACCAAGAGAGTATAGAACTGACCACCACAATGAGCGATGAGAACAAGATTGTAGACTGGCAACCTCAATCATTCATGCTGTTAGGTGCAGGATTAGACCCGAACAAGTCCTTGACGCTGAGCGTTAACAGCAATCTTTTCACGCTCTACTCAGGCGATGCAGCTCCGTCACGCACGAGCAGCCAATGGCGCCGTTCTATCACGCTGAAAGCGCAGAAAGATTCAACGTTGCAACAACGTGTATGGGTAAGTTATGCACCCACCCAAAAAAACTGTGAAGCGGTGAACTCCATTATCAGCATCATGTCCGAGAACGCCAGCCTGACGATGCCACTGGTAGGCAATGCTCCGCGTCCTACATATGTCAAGACACCTGTCGTACTGCCGGTTAAGGACATCACTCCCTACTCTTTCACCGTTGAATGGCAGATTCAGGAAGATGCAGAGCGCTATTATCTCACGCTGTATCAGGTAAAGGAAGGCAATACAGATTTCAAACAAGGATTTGAGAACTTCAATGATTTCGACAAGATCCGTGAGGAAGGATGGCAAAGCACCACCAACCTGACAACCACAACCGACAAATCGGACGGTCAGCGCGCACTATACTTCAAGAACTACGGCGACGAAATCACCTCGGAGACATATCCTACTCCAATTACAGGAATGTCCTTCTGGTACAATGCCTTTGCCTCAACAGCAGACACCATCGGCGTAATAGAAGTGGAGGCTTACAATGATACTACGTGGAAACAATTGGAGAGTATCGTCGTCGTGAAGAAATCCAAGAAGGCCACCGCCAGGTATGAATTTACGCCGGATGAGAACATCCACGCATTCCGTCTCACATGGATTGATAACGGAGAGAACGGCGTAGCATTGGATGCATTTGTCGCAACCGCTTCGCAACAGATCAACTACCTGTATAAAGGTCGCGATCTCAGTTTGACCAATAACTGGCTAAAAGAAACCGATACTTATTCTTTCGGCAATCTGGAACCGGCAAACACCTATTATTATCAGATTCAGGCAACCGATCTGGACAAAGGCTGCGTAGAACATTTGACAGAACTGACCAAAGCTATAGCAGTCACAACCATCGATGGCAAACCGTTAGACAGCAAACAATTGACAATCGCTATCGACAGTATTAACTATAGCCCTGCGCAACACGCTATTTATGTGACAAATCCGGAGGATGGAGACTACCTCTATTTCTACAATACCGAAGGCGGGCTGGTGTATAGCACACGCGTCAAATACGGTGAATTTATTTATCCGCTGGATCTAAATCGTTTCAATGTAGGCGAAGTATATCTGGTTCAACATGCCGTAGGAGGTAAGTTAGGCAGGAAGAACAAGTGGGCGAAGTTCGTTTTCTGACACACTCCCCCATTTTACCCCACATTTTTATTAAATTGTTAATAACTCGCGTAAGTCATTGAATTTACGCGAGTTAT
Source organism: uncultured Bacteroidales bacterium (assembly GCA_937910305.1). Classification (GTDB taxonomy): domain Bacteria; phylum Bacteroidota; class Bacteroidia; order Bacteroidales; family Paludibacteraceae; genus Colicola. Next base: position 2,503 of record CALEPS010000132.1, read on the forward strand.
TGTATATATGGCATTGTAAAAAACATGTTAATAAAACAATTGATAATTTTTTTCGTGGGGAAATATGGGGAATATCAAATATTTTTACTATCTTTGCAGCGGATTTTAATCGAAAGTGGTGCATGAGTACATTTATCGGAAATATAGAAGGTCGTTTGGACGAGAAGGGACGAATATTCGTGCCTGCCGTTTATCGCAAGATTCTGGCTGAGGATGAGTCCAAACGGATCGTTATGCGTCGCGATACGGACAACGAGTGTCTGATGTTTTATCCGGAGAGTGTCTGGAACGAGAAAGTAGAGCAACTGCGGCAGACGCTGGATGAGTGGGATCCGGAGGACCAGTTGATATTGATGCAGTTCATGGCGGATGCGGAGTATTTAGAGATGGACGGTCAGGGTCGTATCCTGCTGCAGAAGAAGAACTTAGAGACCATCGGGGCACAACAGGATGTGCTGTTTGTAGGCATGCTGAACCGTTTTGCACTTTGGGCGCCGGAGAAATTCGCAGAGAAACGATTGAGCCAGACCGAATTAGCGGCAAGACTGCGGGCAAAAATGAAGAAAAAAGAGGACAAATAGGCGGTTCTCACCGGGTTAACAGTAGGACGACCTTATATGAACAACCCGGTAATCACCCCCTAATACCCCCCTTATCACCCCCTAATAACCCCCTTTCGTAAGGAAAGATTGACGAAAAATTAAGAAAAAACACATGGAAGCGATTTATCACATACCGGCAATGCTGCAAGAGACGATCGAGGGCTTGGCCGTCAAGCCCGGCGGGGTGTATGTGGATGTCACTTTCGGCGGGGGAGGACACAGCCGCGCCATATTGGAGAGGATGGACGCGAATGTACAAAGGGACGATGTACGATGTACAAAGGAAAGCCGGATAACATCCGGCGGAACGGACGAAGCTTCCAACGGCGGCAACAATGCCGCCGAACGGGACAAAGAAGAAAACAAAGAGGGGCATCTGTACTCGTTTGACCAGGATATAGAGGCATTCAACAATTCACAATTGACAATTCACAATTCACAACCGAAAGATGGTGATGAGGGATTTGTCAATAACCCGAATTGGACGTTTGTGCATAGCAATTTCCGGTATCTGAAGAACTGGATGGACTATTACGGGGTAAAAGAGATAGACGGACTGTTAGCAGATTTAGGGGTTAGTTTTCACCATTTCGACTGTCCGGAGCGAGGATTCAGTTTCCGTTTCAGCGCGCCGTTGGACATGCGGATGAACCAGACGGCGAAACGGACGGCGGCGGATATTATCAATACTTACAGCGAGGAAGATTTAGCTCGCATCTTCTGGCTTTACGGCGAGATGAAGAACGGGAGGGGCATCGCAAGGAATATATGCAAGGCCCGGCTTCAGAAGCCGATTTTACGGACGGAGGAACTGATAGAGGCGGCTTTTAAGTTGAAAGTTGAAAGTTTAAAGTTGAAAGAAGTCGAAGAGTTGAGAGTTCATCCCCGCCCCAACCCTCCCCATGAAGGGGAGGAAGGCCGGATAACATCCGGCACAACGGACAAAACTATAAACGGCGGCAAAAATGCCGCCGAACAGGACAAAGAGAGAGACTCGGCGGAATACCGCCGAGAGCAGGACAAAGAGAGAGACTCGGCGGAATACCGCCGAGAGCAGGACAAAGAGAAGGGCGCGGGGCTGAAGACCCGCGAACAGAACGAAGAGGACGGAAATCCGCCAAGCATGGCGGATACAAGGGAATTGGAGATACCGGCGCAGTACAAGAAGGACTTGGCGCGGCTGTTTCAAGCGCTGCGGATAGAGGTGAACGACGAGATGGGGGCGCTGCGGGAGATGTTAGTGGCGGCAAGAGATCTGCTGAAACCCGGCGGCCGGATTGCGATACTGACGTACCATTCGTTAGAAGACCGGCTGGTGAAGAATTTCCTCCGGAGCGGGAACTTGGAAGGCAATATAGAGAAAGACTTTTACGGAAACGCGATCACTCCGTTTGATGTTATCGAGAAAGGGCGTACCGCCAGCGACGATGAAGTAGAACGGAACCCGCGCAGCCGGAGTGCGAAATTACGAGTGGCAGAACGTAAGGCGAAGCCCTAAAGCCATTCGGATAGCGTTTATACTCTTCGGAGTAACTCGCCCCCTGCTCGACGAGTTTTGGCGTACCCCTTCGCCAAAACACGCCTCCGAGAGAATATAAACTGATCTTCCGCCAGAGGCGGAGGGCTTCGAATGAAAACAAATAGCAACTCGTAAATTGAGCAAAGAGAAAAGACAAAATGGCAGATGCACATGACATACAGAGTTGGCTGAACGGAGACAAGCTGCGCAGCGAACGGGCCAAGGAATACTATCCTTTGCTCGGGTTGATTCTCGGTCTCATCTTTCTGTACATCCTGCTGGGCTACCAAGCCGGCAAACAACAACACCGTCTGACAGACACCAAGAAAGAGATGCTGGACGCCAAGTTCCGGTACATGACCATCAGCGCAGAACTGACCAACAGCACGCGTCAGTCGCAGATCATCGAGGCTCTGCGCGAACACGGCAGCACGCTGCAAGAGAACACCAAACCACCTGTGAAAATAATTGACAATTAACAATTAACAATTCACAATTCACAAAGGGCTTACGAAGTTTAGTACAACGTTTTTAAGATCCGTACGGACTCCAATGTTTGTACAAAAGCCATTAGGACGCTTTGTACATTGTAAATTGTACATTATACATTAAATAAATGTCTGACGAACAAAGAAATACCGTTTGGCGATTTGCAATCATTTTTGCAGTGATTGCCATGGGTTTCATCGCCGTATTAGGCAAAATCGTGTATGTCCAGACAGTAGAACGCGACGAGTGGCTCAAAGTAGCCGAGAAACAAGTGCCGACGCTCAAGCCCATTACCGCTACGCGTGGAAACATTCTGGATTGCAACGGGCATCTGTTAGCCAGCAGTATGCCGCAGTATTATATGTATATGGATACACGCGTGCCCGCGCTGCACGAGAAGAACGGGCAACTGTTTCACTCCCATATCGACACGCTCGCCAAAGACCTGTCCGTCATCATCGGCGACAAGAGTCCTGAGGAATACAAATCCCGCATCACCCGCGCATACAGAAAAGGCGAGAAACGTCTCCGGGTATGCGACCACCGGATCAACTACCTGCAGCGGCGCGAACTGGAACAGAACAGTCTGATCCAAAAAGGCAAGTACCGAAGCGGTATTTTCTTTGAGGACCAGCACCGGCGTATCAAGCCTTACGGTATTCTAGCAAGCCGTACGATCGGCAGCATCTACGGCGAAGGCGGAGGCGGCAACTCGGGTCTGGAGAAACGCTTCGACAAAGAGCTGAGCGGCATAGACGGGATGAGCAGCATCCAGCGTATCGGCGGACGCAACGAGTCCGTGACGATCGAAGAGGCGAAAGACGGCATGGACGTAGTCACTACGATTGACGCGAACCTTCAGGATATAGTCGAGAACGCATTGCTGGCAAAGACGGCTGAACGAAACGCCAAATGGGGATGCTGCATTCTGATGGAGACCCAGACCGGCTACATCCGCGCCATCGCCAACCTCGACCGCGATCAGGAAGGACAGTACTACGAGGCGCAGAACCATGCCGTCCAACGCGTCGAACCGGGTTCGACATTCAAGACCATAGCCCTCACTGCCGCGCTGGACGACGGAAAGATCAAGATCGGCGACACCGTGAGCGTCAGCCGGCATCCGTGGCAGTATTTCACCGTCAAGCATACCGACGCGCACCCGATGGACACGCTGCTGACCGTCCGGTCGGCATTGGCTGTCTCCAGTAATATTGCGCTGGCGAAACTCATCACACGCAGTTATGAAGGATCAGCGAAGAAATTCGTCCGCCGGATAGAAAAAATGGGACTGACAGACAGCGTTTATTGCGAGATCCCGGGCGCAGACAAGGTGCGGATCGACGTACCGAGAGACACCGTGACCCTCAGCAAGATGAGTTACGGCTACTCGGTGGAGATGAGCCCGATGCAGATCCTGATGTTCTACAACGCCATCGCCAACGGAGGTCGCATGATGCGCCCGATGTTAGTGACTGCCATCCAGCAGAACGGCGAGGTGGAAAAGCTTTTCAAGCCGGAGGTGGTCAAATCGTCCATCTGCAGCAAGAAGACCATAGAAGATATCAAAGGCGCGCTGCATGACGTCGTCTGGGACGACCATCTGGGCACCGCGGCAGCCAAGCCATGGAGCCGCAAAGCGCAGTCGAGACTGGTGTCCATCGCCGGCAAGACAGGTACGGCGCAGCTGATCATACCCGGACACGGGTATTCAGGCAAACACCACCGAATGACGTTTGTGGGCTATTTCCCGGAAGAGAACCCGCAATACACCTGCATCTGCATGATCGAGGACCCGCAATATCCGTATGACGCAGGAATGGACTGCGGCAGCACAGTGAGGGTCATTGCCGAGAAAACGATGGCGTACACGGGATGCTACGTCTATCGGGACGGCGTGCGCCATCTCGATAAACGAAATTAAAAATTAAAAATTAAGAATTAAAAATTATATGCTTTTATCCGAGTTATTGACAGCGATCAAACCGATTGAGGTGATCGGTTCGACGGACAAGGAGATCAACGGTCTGCATTTCGACAGCCGGAAGGTGGGCGAAGGCGATATGTTTGTTGCGCAGGTGGGCACAGCAGTAGATGGACACACATTCATTGATGGTTGTGTCGCCAAAGGCGCGGCGGCGATAGTGCTTTCCGACAGAAAGTTTCTGCCGGAGGAAGTCGAAAGTCAAAAGTCGAAAGTCGAAAGCCCCTGCTTTATCCTCGTCGAGAACACGGACAAGGCGCTGGGGCTGCTGGCAAGCAAGTGGTTCGGCGAGCCGAGCAAAAAGCTGACGCTCGTAGGCGTGACCGGCACCAACGGCAAGACCACTATCGCCACCTTGTTATACAAACTCGTGCGCGCGCTGGGTCACAAGGCGGGACTGCTGTCCACCGTGGTCAATTATATCGAAGACGAAGCCGTTCCTGCGACGCACACCACGCCTGATGCAATAGAACTGAACGGTCTGCTGCGACGGATGGTGGACGCAGGGTGCGAGTACGCATTCATGGAGGTCTCGTCGCACGCCATCGCCCAGGAACGCATCGCCGGACTGGATTTCAACGGGGCGTTGTTCACCAACCTGACGAGGGATCATATCGACTACCACAAGACCTTCGACAACTACCGCGACACGAAGAAACGGCTGTTCGACGGGCTGAAGAAAAGCGCTTTCGCCGTGACCAACAAAGACGACAAGAACGGCCTCGTCATGACGCAGAACTGCAAGGCCGCCGTACATACCTACTCCACCCGCTCGCTCGCGGATTACAAGGCGCAGATTTTGGAAGAAGGGTTCGAAGGTATGATGCTGAATATCAACGGCAAAGAGGTCTTTGTTCCGCTGGTTGGACGGTTCAATGTCAGCAACCTGCTTTGTATCTACGGAGCAGCGCTGTGCCTCGGTTTCGACGAACTGGACGTACTACGGGTGCTGAGTACGTTGAAACCTGTGAACGGGCGGTTTGAGACCATCCGCAGTCCCAAAGGATGGACCGCCATCGTCGATTACGCACACACACCGGACGCGGTGGACAACGTGATAAGTACCATTCGAGAGATAATTAACAACCCCACCCCGTCCCTCCCCACAAGGGAGGGTGAAAGACATCCTAAATTGATCACTGTGGTAGGTTGCGGCGGCAACAGGGACAAGGGCAAACGCCCGATGATGGCCAAGATAGCGAAAGCCGGCAGCGAACAGCTGATCCTGACCTCCGACAACCCCCGCGATGAGGAGCCGGCGGACATACTGAACGACATGAAAGCGGGACTGACCGAAGACGAACTGCGCAGCACCTTGGTCATCGAGGACCGCGCAGCGGCGATACAGACCGCTTGCACACTGGCGCAGAGCGGAGACGTCATCCTCGTTGCCGGAAAGGGACACGAGGACTACCAGATCATCAAAGGTGTCAAGCACCATTTTGACGACCACGAGGAGGTTCGCAAGTATGCGAACCATAGTTGAAAGTTGATAGTTGAAAGTTGAAAGAAGTTGAAGAGTCTAAAGATGAAAGTTTATGTTATATTCCCTATTTGACTATTTGACAGGGGCGTACGGTCATCTCGCCGGTGCGCGGCTGTTGACCTACATCTCATTCCGAGCCATCACGGCAGGGATCTTGGGGCTGCTGATCAGTATCTGGTTCGGCAACTGGTTTATCAACTACATGAAGCGTCATAACATCTCCGAGACGCAGCGGGACGAGAAGACAGACCCCTTCAACGTGGGCAAAAAAGGTGTGCCTACGATGGGCGGACTGATTGTCATTGCTGCTATCCTCGTGCCGTGTCTGCTGCTGGGCAAACTGACGAATGTATATATGATTCTGATGCTTGTGACTACGCTGCTGATGGGTGCGCTGGGATTCGCAGACGACTATATCAAGACCTTCCGAAAGAACAAAGACGGTCTGAACGGATGGGTGAAGATCGGCGGCCAAGTGACGCTGGGTCTGATCGTCGGACTGACGCTGCGTTTCTGTCCCGCTGTGAGCATGAACGAGGTGGTCACCAGCCGGATTGAGAACAACGTAGTGGTGGTCGAGAAGACGCCGGAGATCAAGTCCACGCAGACCACAATCCCGTTTGTCAAACATCATAACTTCAACTACGCCGACCTGTTTTCATGGACCGGAGAGAACAACAAATACCGTTTCGGATGGATCTTCTTTGTGCTGCTGACGGTGTTTGTGGTGGCAGCGGTAAGTAACGGTGCAAACCTGAACGACGGAATGGACGGCATGTGTGCCGGAAACTCAGCCATCATCGGTATTGCCCTGCTGATTCTGGCTTATACATCCGGTAGTGTCGTCTGGGCGGAGTATTTCGACGTGATGTATATACCCGGCTCCGAAGAACTGGTGGTCTTCATGGCTTCGTTCGTCGGTGCGCTGGTTGGCTATCTCTGGTTTAACGGGTTCCCGGCACAGGTCTTTTTAGGCGACACCGGAAGCCTCACTGTCGGAGGTATCATCGGCGTCTGCGCCATGGTCATTCACAAGGAGTTGATGGTGCCTGTCCTGTGCGGAATCTTCCTGATGGAGAGCGTCAGCGTGATCCTCCAGACGCAGGTGTATAAATTTTATAAGAAACGCGGAAAGCATGTCCGTATCTGGAAAAGGACGCCATTCCATGACCACTTCCGCACGTCTGTAGAACAAGTCCTGAAGAACGATCCGACATGCTCCATCGTCTTCAAGGGCAGCAAGAATCTGCACCATGAGACCAAGATCGTTTTGCGGTTCTGTATCGTGACACTCATCTTGGCGGCTATCACTATATTGACGTTGAAAATAAGATAAAAGACCGCAGGCAGAGCCTGCTATAAGAATAAAGACCGTTTCACTAAAAGACAAAAGACAAAAATGAATAAGCGAATCGTATTGTTGGGGGCCGGCGAGAGCGGTAGCGGGGCTGCTATTCTTGCCAAGGAGAAAGGATTTGATGTGTTTGTGTCCGACTGCGGCACAATCAGCGAACCGTACCGCGCGCTGCTCGACCAGAACGGCGTCCAATGGGAGGACGGAGCGCACACGTTTGACAAAATCAAAGATGCCGACGAGTATATCAAATCACCCGGCATACCGCTGAATGCACCTGTTTTGGAACAGATCCGCGAATACAAGCGTTCCCTCGCCCCTGAGGGGAGAGCCGGAGAGGGGTTATCTATTATCTCCGAGATTGAGTTCGCGGCGCGCTACACCCATGCGAAGATGATATGTATCACCGGTTCCAACGGAAAAACCACCACCACTTCGTTGATTTTCTATATCTTGAAGCAGGCGGGCTTGGACGTAGGTCTGGCGGGCAACATCGGCAATTCGCTGGCGCTCCAAGTGGCGCATGAGGATCATGACTATTATGTCATTGAACTCAGCTCGTTCCAACTGGACAACATGTATGATTTCAAAGCGGATATCGCCATCCTGCTCAACATCACGCCGGACCATCTGGACCGGTACGATTATAAGTTCCAGAACTACGTCGATTCCAAGTTCCGCATCACACGCAACCAGACCAAAGAGGACAGCTTCATCTATTGGGCGGAGGATCCCGTGATAGACAGAGAGATGCAGAAACTGCAGTTAGGCGCAACCCTCTACCCTTACGGTTTCACCCAACCGAACCCGCTGCCGGTAGGCGAAGACGAACTGGCGTTGAAGGGACGGCATAATGTCCTCAACTCCATGGCTGCCAC
>CALEPS010000133.1 GCA_937910305.1 uncultured Bacteroidales bacterium
CTCAAAAGGGGGTGATAAGGGGGTGATAAGGGGGTGATTACGGGGTGATTAGGGGGAGATTCGAGGTACGTCAGCGGGAGATAAGCGCAGGAAAAGGTCGCAAAGAAAAGTTTCTCCCAAATCCGATGCAAAGATAATACTTTTTTTCCATATATCCAAATTCCGGCTTCGTAAAATATACATTTTTAAAATAAAATCGCGCGCGCGCTTGCATATTTCATTTTTTTGTTGTATCTTTGTAGCCGATTTCGTGTTTTGCGAAATATGAAGGTTGAATACATTAAAAATTAACACTAATAATAATTTTCATTATGAAACCTACGCACATTGAGCATTTAGGTATCGCAGTTACTTCCATTGAAGAGGCTGCACCGTTCTTTGAGTTCCTGACCGGGAACAAGTGTTACTCCATCGAGGTCGTTGAGGACCAGAAAGTTCGTACCGCTTTCTTCAAAGTGGGCGAAGTGAAGATCGAGCTTCTCGAGCCTACGAGCCCGGAGAGCACTATCGCTAAATTTATTGAGAAAAACGGAGGCCGCGGCGGCGTACACCACGTGGCATTCAATGTAGAGAACGTAGCAGAAGCACTTGCTGAATGCGAAGCAGCCGGAATCCAACTGATCGACAAGGCTCCGCGCAAAGGTGCAGAGAACCTGATGATCGCGTTCCTGCATCCGAAGAGCACCAAGGGCGTTTTGACCGAGCTCTGCCAACAGCCGGATTAAGGGATTTGAAGATTTGAGGATTTGAAAATTTGAAGATTAAGATTTGAAGATTATGGCAACTTGGTCGAGGTTTGAGGATTTACCTATTTGGCAGGAAGCACGTATTCTTGCAAAAGATATATACCGGCTGACGTCAACCGAGCCATTCTCTAAAGATTATCGTTTTTGCGGACAAATCCGTGCTGCAGCTGGATCTATAATGGATAATATTGCAGAGGGATTTGAGAAGGAAAACAATAAGGAATTTATTCAATTCTTATACATCGCAAGAGGATCCTGTGGAGAAGTTCGCAGTCAGTTACATCGCGCCAGAGATGTGGAATTTATTTCCGATGAGGAATATAAGGAATACATTGACAGGTCTATTAACTTAAATACTTCTATCTATAATTTTATTAAATACTTAAAAAATTCGGATATCTCCGGTATGAGGTATTTGTAGATTCAATCTTCAAATTTTCAAATTGTAAATTATCAAATATTATAATTTTTATGGATACAGAAAAATTACAAAAATTAGTAGAAAACCGCGAGAAGGCGATGGCCGGAGGCGGTGAAGCAGCCGTTGAGAAACATCATGCCAAGGGTTCTTATACCGCCCGTGAGCGCATCAACATGCTGCTCGACGAAGGTTCGTTTGAGGAAGTGAACATGTTCCTGACCCACCGCTGCCATGATTTCGGCATGGAAAAGAAAGTGTTCCTGGGCGACGGCGTTGCTGTCGGTTCGGGTACTATTGACGGCCGTCTGGTATTCGTCTTTGCGCAAGACGCTACCGTCATCGGCGGTTCGCTGAGCGAGACGATGGCTCAGAAGATCTGCAACGTGATGGACCAGGCAATGAAACTCGGTGCGCCGATCATCGGTCTGAACGACTCGGGTGGAGCACGTATTCAGGAAGGCGCATGTGCCCTTGCCGGTTACGCAGAGATCTTCGAGCGTAACATTCTGGCTTCCGGCGTAGTGCCGCAGATCAGTGTTATCTTCGGTCCGTGCGCGGGTGGAGCAGTGTACAGCCCGGCTTTGACGGACTTTATCATGATGACCGAGCAGAACAGTTATATGTTCATCACCGGTCCGAAGGTAGTCAAATCCGTGACAGGCGAAGACGTGACTGTAGAGCAACTCGGCGGCGCCAAGATCCACGCTACCAAATCGGGTGTGACCCATTTCGTAGCAGCTACGGAGGAAGAGGCGCTGGCTGAAGTACGCCGTCTCGTTTCTTTCATCCCGCAGAACAACATGGAGGAGGCTCCGCTGGTAGAGTGCACCGATGATATAACCCGCGTGGACGACAACCTGAACGATATCGTTCCGGCTGATCCGAACAAACCGTACGACATGCATGAGATCATCAACACCATCGTGGACGACGGTGATTTCATGGAGGTTCACAAGGACTTCGCCAAGAATGTGATCTGCGGTTTCGCGCGTTTCAACGGCCGTTCTACCGGTATCATCGCTAACCAGCCGAGCTGGCTGGCAGGTGTGCTTGATTGTGACGCAAGCCGCAAAGCCGCACGTTTCGTACGTTTCTGCGACGCATTCAATATCCAGATTCTGACCCTCGTAGATGTTCCGGGCTTCCTCTGCGGAACCGGACAAGAGTACGCAGGTATCATTGACCACGGAGCAAAACTGATGTTTGCATACGGCGAAGCAACCGTACCAAAGGTAACTATCACTGTTCGCAAATCCTACGGCGGAAGCCATATCGTGATGAGTTGCAAGCAACTCCGTGGTGACATGTGCTACGCATGGCCGAACGCTGAGATCGCCGTAATGGGCGCAAGCGGTGCAGTAGGTGTCCTCCAGGCAAAAGCCATCAAGGCAATCGAGGATCCGGAAGAGAAGAAGAAATTCATTGCCGAGAAAGAGGCAGAGTACAAAGACCTCTTCGCTTCTCCATATCAGGCAGCCAACCGCGGATATATCGACGACGTGATCGAGCCGCGCTACACCCGTAGCCGTATCATCCGTGCGTTCGAGATGCTCCAGACAAAGCGCCTGACAAATCCGCTGAAGAAACACTCTAATATACCGCTGTAATTATGATACTTTTAGCAGTAACAGCAGAGACATGGATAGTAACCGGCTTGGGCTTTGGTATCGTGTTGGCGTTGCTTTTCTGCTTGGTGTTTATCCTCCAGTTCTTTGGATGGGTCATGCAGAAAGCCACCGCTCCGCGCGCGCCAAAGGCCGAGAAACCGGTAGAAAAGCCGGCTCAGAAAGCTGTAGGCGAACCTACAGAAGGAGAGAAGGCTGCTATCGCCATGGCAATCTCTGAGGCAAGCAATGATGATGTCGTTGCTATCGCTTATGCGCTCTATCTCGCGCAAAACAAAAAACATGATATTCCTACGGCTATGATCTCGCTTCATAAACACGAGACGGCATGGAATGAGAAATCAATAGGAATGAATAATGTGGGCTTTTGACCGCATTAATCGTGCCCGAAAGGGCTAAGAACAAGGTAGGTTTTTGAGAAACCGAATTTGAAAATTAACAATTTTATGAAAGAATTCACATTTAAAATCAATGGCGCAGAGTACAAATGCGCAGTAGAAGAAGTAGAAGCCGGCAAAACGAACGTAACCGTTAACGGCAAAGTATATGAAGTAGAAACAGAAGTTCCTGCCAAACCCGCAGCAGCTCCGAAACCCGCAGCTGCTCCGGCAGCCAAACCTGCAGCAGCTCCCGCAGCCCCGAAAGCCGAAGCTCCGAAACCGGCAGCTCCTGTTGCGGGCGGCTTGCAAGTGAAGAGCCCGCTGCCCGGTTCTGTAATCAAAGTGCTTGTTTCCGAGGGTCAGGCAGTCAAGAAAGGCGACACCCTTCTGACACTCGAATCAATGAAAATGGAGAACGCTATCATGGCAGAGCAGGACGGTACCGTTAAACAGATTGCTGTTACTCCGGGCCAGAATGTAATGCAGGACGACCTCCTCATCGTTCTTGGCTAAATCACCAAATGGTAAATGAATAAATGGTAATTTGAAATGCAATTATGGATATAATTGAATTTTTTCAAGGCATGGGATTCATGCAGATGACCTGGCAGCAAGGCGTAATGCTCTTGGTGTCGTTCTTCCTGCTATACCTTGCTATTCATAAGAAATACGAGCCGTTGCTCTTGCTGCCGATAGCCTTCGGTATGCTGCTAACCAACTTGCCGGGAGCAGGAATGTTCCATGACGAGTTATGGACAGCATTCCTGGATCCTAACAGCCCGGCTTACCACTCGTATGGCGCGATCCTCAAAGGAGCCGGACTGCTGGATGTGCTTTATATCGGCGTCAAAGCCGGTGTCTATCCCTGTCTGATCTTCATCGGAGTAGGAGCTATGACGGATTTCGGTCCGCTGATTGCAAACCCGAAATCGCTTATCTTGGGTGCTGCTGCGCAAATAGGTATCTTCGTTACGTTCCTTTGCGCGAACTGGATGGGCTTTACCCCGGCAGAGGCAGGCTCTATCGGTATCATCGGCGGAGCAGACGGACCTACGTCTATCTTCCTGACTTCCAAACTGGCGCCGCATCTCTTGGGCCCGATCGCTATCGCTGCCTATAGTTATATGGCATTGGTTCCGGTTATCCAGCCGCCTATCATGCGCGCACTTACCACCAAGAAAGAACGCGCGATCAAGATGGGTCAGCTTCGTCCGGTTTCCAAGACAGAGAAGATCGTCTTCCCGATTATCATTACTGCTATCGTGGCTCTTATCCTGCCGGATGCAGCTCCGCTGATCGGGTGTCTGATGCTCGGTAACCTGATGAAAGAGTGCGGGGTAGTGGAACGTCTGTCCAAGACGGCACAGAACGAGTTGATGAACATTGTTGTTATCTTCCTCGGACTTTCTGTGGGTGCTACGGCTACAGCCAGCAGCTTCCTTACGCTCAAGACTCTGGGTATTCTCACGATGGGTATTGTTGCCTTCAGTCTGGGTACCGCAGGCGGTGTGCTGCTGGCTAAGTTCATGAACCTCTTCCTCAAGAACAAGATCAACCCGTTGATCGGTTCTGCCGGAGTGTCTGCCGTTCCTATGGCAGCGCGTGTCAGCCAGACCGTAGGCCAGGAGGAAAATCCGTCTAACTTCCTGCTCATGCATGCCATGGGACCGAACGTAGCCGGTGTTATCGGTTCTGCTGTAGCTGCCGGAGTGCTCCTGACGATGCTTGGTTAATTCGTAATTCGTAATTTAAAATTCGTAATTTCGAATGTCCAACCGACAAATAGGAACAATAGTATTGGTAATAGCCATGTTAATCGTGGCTATTTCCGTATTATTTACCAACAACTTGGCCCGTTCGCTCCAGGAAGAGGAGCAGAAAAACATGGCCATCTGGGCTGATGCTACACGACAACTGATCTTTGCGGACGACGACGCGGATATAGATTTCGTCAGTTCTATTATAGAGAAGAACACCACAATACCTGTCTATATCTGCGACGCAGAAGGAAAAGTGCTTGCGAGCAGAAATGTACCGGAAGGCAAAAACGGAGTAGGAGAACATGGTCCTATAGAACTGAAGATAGACGAATCTACCACTCAGTATATCTATTGGGACGACAGCAGTTTGCTTACTAATTTGCGATATGTGCCATATGTCCAGTTCACACTGATATTTATCTTTATTGCCATTGCCGTGATAACTATGCTAACCGGTCAACGGAGTGAAGAGAACCGCTTGTGGGTGGGACTGAGCAAAGAGACAGCTCACCAGTTAGGTACGCCTATCTCTTCGCTTAATGCGTGGCAGCAACTGCTTGCTGAAACCTATCCGAACGACGAGTATGTACCTCAGATGAAGCGGGATATAGAACGTCTGCAGATGATAGCAGACCGCTTCCAGAAAATCGGCAGCGAACCTGATCTGCAACTGGAGGACTTGGTGCCCGTCGTGCAAAATGCAGTCTCCTATATGCGTGCACGCGTCAGCAGCCGCATACAAATAGATGACAACGCGCTGACGGGGGCGGAACGGCAAGTAATGGTAAATGCTCCTCTGATGCAATGGGTGGTAGAAAATCTGCTGAAGAATGCAGTGGATGCTATCTCCGGAGAAGGGAAAATAGTATTGCAGTTGCATGAGAACGAACATGAGCTGATGTTGGATGTATCGGATACGGGAAAAGGTATTGAAAAGAAAACCCAGCATCGGATATTCGAGCCGGGTTTCACATCAAAAGACCGTGGATGGGGCTTAGGCCTTCCACTCGCCAAACGTATCATCGAGCAGTACCATGGAGGAAAACTCCTCCTTAAACAAAGCCAGATCGGCGTAGGTACTACTTTCCGTATCGTTCTTAAAAAGCCCGAAAACAGTTGAGCCGCTACCGCTCATACATGCATAAAAAGCGCCTGCGTCCAGCAGACGCTTTTTTATATATCCTATAACGGGATGCTTAGGAAAAACCGTTTCTTCAAAATCATTGGTGAAAGGACCGCTTCCGCTGAAAGAGCGAAGACCTCTATTCTGACAGAAGAATGATTTGATTTGTCCTGCCACTTCCGGGTGCGTCGTAATACCGGAGTATGCCTCGCGCGTACTGACTCCTTCTTCCGGCTTGACCAAAACAATCCGTATGCCATTCAAATCCAAATCAACAGGTGTTAGCTTGTCTCCGATACCTTCGGCATAACAGGGTGTGTTATAGATAAAGAAAGGACAATCCGCTCCTAAAGGTTTTACTTCCTCTGCCAACTGCTCTTTGGATAACCCCAACTCAAACAATTCATTCAGCGCAACAGCCATGTGTGCCGCATCGCTGCTTCCGCCTCCAAGACCGGCACCGAAGGGGATATTCTTTCTAAACCGAACAGATACATTTCCTATCTGAGGATATCGGGATGCCATCAGCCGATAACAACGGATGATCAGGTTGTCATCCTCCGGACAATCTACAGCAATTCCTTCCTGGGTAAAAGAGAAACGGTCGGAAACTTCCACTTCCAACTCATCATGGAGCGCATAAACAGGCACAAAGATGGTTTCTAAGTCATGATAACCATCTTTGCGCTTGTGAATGACACGAAGCCCTAAATTAATTTTGCAATTAGGATTGAGTAGCATCAATAATGTTCTTTTAAAAACGAAAACAGTCGTCATCGCGACGCCTGTTTTTCTAAGGTATTAGTCTGTTTATTTAAGGTACAAAAAAGATTGGTCTACTTATAGGATTTATGTTCTTTTCTTAAATCCGGTGCAAAGGTACTGCTTTTTTTTCATATGACCAAATTTTTTTTTATGTTATTTAGCATGTTTTGCAAAATTGACTTTACAAAATGCCTATTTTCGCTCCAATTCGATCACTTCGAGGTCATTTATCTTACTTCCGTCTATGGTAAAACGCAATAATGTCTGGCACGGTTGCCATCCTTGTTTGCCGGCGGCTCCGGGATTCATGGTCAGAAACTTGAACTGGGAATCATATTGCACTTTTAATATATGGCTATGACCGCATACAAATAGGTCAATGCGTTGATTCGGATCGTCATAATGCTCTACGGCTTTTCGGAAGATAGGAATCAGCCAAGGATTGTATTTCCCTGGGTAGCCGCCGATATGCGTCATCAGCACATTCACATCCTCCACGCGAAAGCGGTAAAATTCGGAGAGAGTATATCGCACATCACCGCTGTCCATATTCCCGAAAACAGCGCGAGTAGGTTTGAATTCTCGCAAACGTCTTAACACTTCGTCCGAACCGATATCGCCTGCGTGCCATATCTCATCTACATCCTTGAAATGCTCCAATACACGTTTGTCGAGCAATCCATGAGTATCAGACAAAAGACCTATTCTTGTCATCTTATATTTGTGGTATATAACCGGTTATTTACTTTCTCGTAATCCGGTCTATGGAAATTATAGCGGCTATGATAAATATCAAGGCAACAGATACAAAGAAAACAACATCCCGTAAATCCAGCACTCCGCGGGAAAGAGAAGAGTAGTGGTCTTGGAACAGAACCCAATAAAACACGAAACAGGATAGTGCTCCGCTGATGAAGCATACAATCTGGCTTTTGCTGAATGTGGCGCATAGTAAGCCGATAGCCATGAATGTACCGCTGAGAAGAATAAGTCCGATAAATGACCCCATAAAAGCTCCACTATCCAGGTTTCCTATCGGTTCAGCCATATATGCTACTACAAAATAATGAACGAAGCAGGGTAGCAGACCTATCAACACCAATGTCCATGCCGCAAAATATTTGCCGAGCATGATCCGTGACAGCGAAACCGGTTTGGTCCGGATCAGATCCCATATCCCCGATTGACGTTCCTCCGATAATAGCCGCATCGTTAATGCCGGACAGAGCAGCATGAACAGCCACGGGCTGAGTTGAAAAAGCCCGTCCACCTGGGCGTATCCCGAATCAATGATATTCCATTGACCGGGAATGACCCAGAGGAAAAGACTGATTGCCAACAGATACAATCCTATGACAATATACGCTATCGGTGTCGAGAAATAATATGTAAGTTCCTTGCGGTACATTGAGCCATTTGGCCATTTGCCATTTTAGTGTTTTACTTCGATATCCTTGCTGACAGGTGTTTTGGGGAAGAAAATCCAGAAGAGGATAGCTATTACCAAAGCAAAGCCTGCAAAGATATACCATGCTTCTTTCCATCCGTCCCAAACAGCAAGCGGACCTTGAGCCGTTACGCTCTCAGCATAAACCAGTTTGTTGACAATAGCCTGGGCAGAGAGCGTACCGATAGTAGCACCCAATCCGTTGGTCATCATCATGAACAGACCTTGCGCTGACGAGCGTTGAGCCGGCTCTGTCTCCTGATCTACATAAAGGGCTCCGGATATATTGAAGAAATCAAAAGCAAAGCCGTATACGATACAACTCAGTACAAAGAGGATGACACCGGGGAATCCGGGATTGCCGGCACCGAAGAAACCGAAACGGAATACCCAGGCAAACATAGCCATAAGCATCACATTCTTGATTCCGAATCTCTTCAGGAAGAAAGGAATAGCCAGAATACACAAAGCTTCACAAATCTGGGAAATGGAAATCAGGATATTGGCATGCTGCACACCGAAAGTGCTGGCAAATTCTTCTATCGCGCCAAATGAAGTGATGAACGGGTTCGCATATGAGTTAGTCACTTGAAGGCACATACCCAGCATCATGGAGAAGATGAAGAACAACGCCATCTTCTTTTGCTTAAAGAGCGTGAATGCCTTCAATCCCAGAGCCTCAACCAGATCCACATTGCCTTCCGCTTTCTTGATCTCGCATGCCGGCAGGGTAAGCGAGTAAGCAGCCAGAAGGAGTGATAGACCGCCGCTGACTACAAACTGCCATGGCGTTGCCTGAAAACCGAGCAAGTCAATACACCACATAGTAGCAATAAATCCTACTGTACCGAACACACGGATAGGCGGAAAATCTTTCACCGTATCCATGTTCGCTTTTACCAGCGCATTGAAGGCAACGGAATTGGTTAGCGCTATTGTAGGCATAAAGAATGCTACAGAGATTGTGTATAACGAGAATAGGGTAGCAAAATGAACGTCTGCTGCGGTGTATGCGTATAAGCCGGCTGCGCCCATGAATATTCCGGCTAATGCGTGGCAAAGACTGAGTGCTTTTTGCGCAGGCAGCCAGCGATCTGCTACAATACCCATCAGGGCAGGCATGAACAGACTGACAACACCCTGAATGGAATAGAACCATCCGATGTTATTTGCCATACCATGCGTAGCAAGGTATGTACCCATAGAGGTTAAGTACGCGCCCCAGACAGCGAACTCTAAAAAGTTCATCACAATGAGGCGAATTTGAAGTGATCTGTTTTTCATAATATTGTTGTTTTAAATTACGGTGTGTTGCGGCTAAAACTCCGATGTAAAATGGAACGTAATATGCTTGTAGTCCTGCTGCGCCATGGAGAGCACATAGGCGCTATCCGCCATGAACACGTCGCGTCCTTCCTTGTCGGTCGCCATATATTGCGCTTTGCGTTTTTTGAACATATCCAGTTCCGCAGCATCATCACTCTCGATCCAGCAGGCTTTATACATCTGGAGCGGTGTCCAGCGACACTTGGCTTGATACTCGTGTTCCAGACGGTATTGGATGACTTCAAACTGCAATTGACCGACAGTTCCGATAATCTTCCTACCGTTCAGCTGGCTGACAAACAACTGCGCCACTCCTTCGTCCATCAACTGATTAATACCTTTCTCTAACTGTTTTTGCTTCATTGGATCGGCATTATCGATATATTTGAACATCTCGGGCGAGAAAGAAGGCAAACCTTTGAAATGCAGTAATTCGCCGCTGGTGAGTGTGTCGCCAATCTTGAAATTACCGGTATCCGGCAGACCTACTATATCACCTGCAAAGGCTTCATCAACCGTTTCTTTCTTCTGGGCCATGAAGCAGGTAGGAGCGGCAAACCGCATCTGTTGGTTCTTGCGCACGTGATAATAATAGGTGTTGCGCAGGAACTTGCCGCTGCAGATTTTGAAGAACGCGATACAACTGCGATGGTTTGGATCCATATTAGCGTGAATCTTGAAGCAGAACGCCGTGAATTTGTCCTCCATTGGTTCTACCGTTCGTTCTTCAGCTGTTACTGGGCGGGGAGATGGAGCATTGACCACAAAGAAATCCAGCAACTCCTGTACTCCGATGGTCTTGTAAGCAGAGCCGAAAAAGACCGGCGCCAACTCGCCACGAAGATATGCTTCTTTGTCAAATTCAGGATACACTCCATCCACCATCTCTAAATCTTCCGCTAACTTCCCGGTAATATTCGACGGGCGGTTGTTGAGTGCGAATACGGACTCGAATTTCAAACCTTGCCCGTTCGCCCACGTCAAAGGAGTGACATGTATCTGCAATTCGCGTTCTACTTCATCCATCAGATCGAAAGGATCCTTTCCCTCACGGTCCATCTTATTCATGAATACCATGACAGGAGTCTTCCGCATGCGGCATACTTCCATCAAACGTCTCGTTTGAGTCTCTACGCCCTTTGCGCTGTCGATCACGACAATCGCGCTATCCACTGCGGTCAGCGTACGGAATGTATCTTCAGCAAAATCCTGGTGACCGGGGGTATCAAGAATGTTGATATGATAGTCGTTGTAGTCGAATCCCATGACAGAAGTTGCCACGGATATACCACGTTGTTTCTCTATCTCCATCCAGTCCGAGGTGGCTGTCTTGCGAATCTTATTCGACTTAACCGCTCCGGCTACGTGAATCGCTCCTCCGTAGAGGAGGAGTTTTTCGGTTAATGTCGTTTTACCGGCATCCGGGTGTGAGATAATCGCGAATGTGCGACGTCTCAATATCTCTTGTTGATCAGCGGAGGGTAGCATTGAATTTCTCTTCAAATGTGGCCTTCAGGCGGTTCATAACTGCTTCTATCTGGGTGTCTTTGAGGGTGTTCTCGGGATCCTGCAGGATGAATGACAAAGCATAGGATTTCTTTCCTGCCTCCAGGTTCTTACCCTCGTACACGTCAAAGAGGAAGACATGTTTCAGCAACTTGTGTTCGGTCGCAAAAGCGGCTCTTGCCAAATCGGCGAACTCGACGGTTTTGTCAACTAACAAAGCAAAGTCACGTTTTACTTCCGGATACTTTGGCAGATCGTTAATGACGGCTTTGTATTGCTTGTTCAGTTTCAGCAATTGGTTCCATTCCAGGTCGGCATAATAAACCTCTTGCTCAATATCGAAGCATTTCAATGTCTTTTGATCTACGATACCTATAAATCCTACTGCTTTTCCGTTAGCGGCTTTTAATGTCAATCCGTCTCTAAACAACTCATTATCAAGCGGTTCTATATTCAGAGTGTCCGGATTAACACCGAGCCGGACAAGGATGTTGTTCACATATGCGCGGAGTTGGAAGAAGGAAGTCTTTTCTTCTTTGCGAACCCAACTCTGGGCGGTTTTGTTGCCGGTTAGCCACAATCCGAGATGCGGTTCTTCTGTGTACGCACGCAGCGGATTCTCGTCGTTTCCTTCTCTTACGGAAGCACTGTAGTGGTAACAATTTCCGTACTCGTAGAACATGAGGTCGCTGTTACGTCTGTTGACGTTGCGGGCAATGGATTCCAATCCGCCGAAGAGTAGGGTTTGACGAAGAACACCCAGATCCTGACTAAGCGGATTCATGATCTTCACACACTTAGCCAAAGGCAGTTGCTCCAACGGCTCGTAATAGGATACTTTTGTAAGCGAGTTGTTGAGAATCTCATTGAATCCTTGTGCTGTCAATTGTTCCGCTATGCGGCGGCGCAACAGCTCCGGATTAGGTTTCGGGCTATATGCCAAACTGGTATTCAGTTTCTCCGGGAACTCAACGTTGTCATATCCGTATATACGCAGTATATCTTCTACTACGTCGCATTCCCGTTGCACATCTACGCGATAGCGCGGTACAGCCAACTGCCATACTTCACCTTTCTTCTCTTTAATCTCTATCTCCAGCGCGTGCAGAATAGTCTCAATAGTGTCTTCTCCGATATTTTTCCCTATTAACGAGTAAACACGTTGAATATCAATCGTTACAGGCCATGGGTCAAAAGCTGTTTGTCCATTGTCCGAAACCTCCATCGCTACCTGTCCTCCTGCTACTTCCTGAATCAGTAATGCAGCGCGTTTGAGCACATACATTGTGTTGTTCGGGTCGCAACCGCGCTCATAACGGAAAGAGGCATCGGTCTGCAACTGGTGACGGCGGCTGGTCTTACGGATGGTAACCGGATCGAAATAAGCACTCTCAAGGAACACATTTTTCGTTTTCTCGCTCACGCCGCTCTCCAAGCCACCGAATACACCGGCAATACACATCGCCTCTTCTGCGTTTGCAATCATCAGATCCCGCTCGTTCATCTCACGTTCAACGCCATCCAGGGTGGTAAATTTCTCTCCCTGTTTTGCGTAGCGCACATGAATAGCGTTTCCTTTGATCTTGTCGGCATCGAAAGCGTGCAGCGCCTGACCGCATTCGTGAAGCACGAAATTGGTGACATCCACCACGTTGTTAATTGGGCGCAAACCGATAGCCGACAAACTGTTTTTTAACCATTCCGGGCTTTCCTTGATTTCTACACCTTTGATGCTGACTCCTGTGTAGCGAGGGCATGCTTCCTGTGCGTCAATGCTGACGGATATAGGCAATTCGTGATTGTCAATCCGGAACGCTTCTACGGACGGTTTCGTCAAGGCGATATCTTGTCCGTGCGCCTTGTAGTATGCGTACAGATCGCGTGCCACGCCGAAATGCGAAGCAGCATCCGAGCGGTTCGGAGTAATATCCACTTCGATAATTGTATCGTTTTCTATATGATAGTAGTCTGCCGCTTTCATGCCTACCGGCGTATCGGCAGGCAGCACAATGATTCCGGCATGGTCGGTTCCTACGCCGATCTCATCTTCTGCGCATAGCATTCCGTACGAGTCCTCGCCGCGCA
Source organism: uncultured Bacteroidales bacterium (assembly GCA_937910305.1). Lineage (GTDB taxonomy): Bacteria > Bacteroidota > Bacteroidia > Bacteroidales > Paludibacteraceae > Colicola. The sequence continues at coordinate 13,185 of CALEPS010000133.1, forward strand.
GTTTGCCTTTTTTGATCGTAAACGATTCCTCTCCGTCGTATAGAACGGTGCCGATAGTGGCGACGATAACTTTCTGTCCTGCCGCTACGTTAGGCGCTCCGCAGACGATAGGAAGAGGATCGCCTTCTCCGATATTGACTTTCGTCAGATGTAAATGATCCGAATTAGGGTGGGGTTCGCAACTCAACACTTCGCCGACTACCAGACCTTTCAAACCGCCCTTTATGGTCTCTACGGTTTCAACTGTACCTACCTCAAGACCGATAGATGTCAAAATTTTTGCTACTGTCTCGGCGTCGTCCTGCAACGCGATGTAGCGCTTTAACCAATTGTAAGAAATATTCATATTTTTGCTTATTAGTCCAAATTTCGTACAAAGGTACAACAAATTATGCATACAAACAAATAAGTTTTACTAAAAATGCAAAATAATATTTTTTTTTAGGAAAAACGCGCGCGCACTTGCGTATATTAAAAAAATGTTGTATCTTTGCAGCCTAATTTGGATTGCTATGGCTAAAATCGCATTAATAACAGGTGTTACGGGACAAGACGGAAGTTACTTGTCTGAGTTTTTGCTGGCAAAAGGATATGAGGTTCACGGTATTATACGCCGTAGCTCGGTTGATTATCGTGAGCGTATAGCCCATTTGGAGGGGATTCCGCATTTCCATTTGCATTATGCAGACATGAGCGACTCGATGTCGCTTGTGAAACTGGTTGGTAAAGTGCAGCCGGATGAGATATACAATCTGGCGGCGCAGAGTCATGTGCAGGTGTCGTTTGATGCACCGGAGTTTACGGCAGATGTGGATGCAGTAGGAGTACTGCGTATTCTGGAAGCCGTGCGCACAAACCATCTGGAGAAGAGTTGCCGTATATACCAGGCCTCGACAAGCGAGTTGTACGGCAAAGTGGAGGAGGTGCCGCAAAACGAAAACACACCTTTCCATCCGTATAGTCCTTATGCGGTGGCGAAACTGTACGGCTATTGGATCATCAAAGAATACCGCGAAGCGTATAATATGTTCTGCTGTTCGGGTATTCTCTTTAATCATGAGTCGGAACGCCGCGGAGAAACCTTTGTAACCAGAAAGATCACATTGGCGGCGGCACGTATTGCGCAAGGCAAGCAGAACAGGCTGTATTTGGGTAATCTGGATTCTTTGCGCGACTGGGGATATGCCAAGGATTATGTGGAGTGTATGTGGTTGATCTTGCAGCATGACACGCCGGAGGATTTTGTGATT
>CALEPS010000134.1 GCA_937910305.1 uncultured Bacteroidales bacterium
GGCAGAGAGAGGGCGCAGAGAGAGAGACAGCATCGCCGATGGTACTGCACTGCGGAATATTGTGGGAGAGGAGGTAGCCGCCACTTTCGGAGACACCGAGGATTTATTCCCCGAGGGCTCTTTTCGCGGACATTACCCAATGTACACGAGCTCAAACACAGTTTGGCTAAAGGTACTTGGGTATGCTCCGCTCTCCCCAAGAATTGAAAATTATTGGGGACCCCGCACAAATGAAATTTGTGTTGTGTCGCTACGCGCCACCGGCTACCTACTCTCCATTTTTTTGCCTCTCCATTAATCTGTCCGTCAAAAAAATGTCGAAACGCAGTGACGACCACAAGACGTGAACGAAGTGAACACCTTATTAGGGGGATAAAAATAAATACCCAAGAGAGAAAAAACAATATGTCAAAGATCGCCGCGCGCTTACGCACACCTTATTAAAAGGAAAGAGAAAACCAGCCAAAAGCAACTAATGGAAGTGCCTATAGAGCCACCATGCAAGGCGGAGAAGGAGAGCAATGAGGACAAGGATCGCAAAGGCTGTGCAGTACTTGTAAAAGGACGGGACATAACGGACTGGGATGGTTTCTGTGCGGGTTGATTCCAAAAGGACAGTGTCGGTGCGGATGACCTCTTTCTCGCGCCAACGCGTGTGCCACTCATGCACCAGCAGGGTATCTACCCTGCACGGTGCGGAAGTGGGATCGGGCACATTGTTTGATCCTCCAAGTTTATACACAACCGCCGTACTATCATGGAGATAGATGCTGTCGCGGTGGAAATGGGCGGAGAGTTGCTGGCGGGTATCAGTCGAGGTCAAGCTGTGCTCCACCGAACAGGCAGGCAAGAGCATGAGCACTACTGCAATGCTCGGTATAGAAACGGTCCGGAGTAGTAATCTCAATGTAGTGTTCATCTTCTGGGTGTTTTTGAAGTTTGGCAATCAGGTCCTGTTCGAACGTCCGTGAATGGAAGAGCGTTGTGCCGGAAAGTTGCCCGACAAGGATGCAACCGGCGGTGTCTTTGACCGTATTGCCGGCATGGATACGGATGCCCTCGAAGCCCGGGACATAGTTCACCTGTGGGAGCACGCGACCGAAATGCGGGGATTTGGTCAGCGTCAGTTTGTACCACCCGAGAGGGATAGCATAAAAATTGCTTAAATAGTTCAAAATTGCTCAAAATAAATATAAAAAACACCTTTTTCTTGCATATATCGAAATAAAGTAGTACCTTTGCGCTGTTTTTCTGCTGTCAACTACGGCAAAAAGACGGCAAAAGGACGGTAACAAGACGGCATCGGAAGCCGACAACACCCTGACAACACCCTAACGAAAACCTTACAACGCTATGGCAAAAGCAGAACTTGAAGTACCCTTCGCCGCCATTAATGGCAGGCTTGACCGTGCAGATGAAATCTATTTCTGCACCCGTTTCGGCAGGACAGTCGTATCGCACTATCCAAAGCACAAAAACCCGAAGAAGATCACGCCACACCAACGCGATTTGTCTTCCAATTTCGCACAGGCAGTCAATCAGGCGAAAATAGAATTGGCAGACCCCGAACGAAAAACCTACTGGCAACAGCGTTTTGAAGAGCAGAAAAAGACAGCGAAGAAACCATACATCATCCTCCGTAATTTTGTAATTGCAGAAATCACCCGCCAAAACGCTCAAAATTAGCAAAAAAGCCAAGAATTATTTGCATATATCAGAATTTATTACTACCTTTGCACCGTCATTTGAGAATGACCGCTGGCTCCGACAGCGTAAAAAAGCGGTGACATATTGAATAATTTTCGCGTTTGCGATTTATTAGACCTCTGGAATGTAGGAAGTTTCAAAGTGTGTCTATAATAAGTCGGAAGCGTCCATAGTGTATATGGGCGTGACTTATCGACACATGGGCATTTCCTACAGCCTCAGAGGGATAAGGAAACGCTCATATTTTTTTATTGTTTCCTTTCTCATAACTCGCAGACGGCTCGATAGAGAACCGTCACTCTCCAAACGGGGCAAGACCTGCGAAGCCGCAAGAACAGGGTTACTTAATTTTAATCTTAAACCCGATGCTCGATGGGATATAAGTGAGCAAAAGAAAAATGAAAAAGTATCTATTAATTGCTTTTGCTGTTTTAGGAATTGCTGTAGCAAGTTATGCTCAGTATGGTAGATGTCAAGTTACTGGCAATGTAGAACCAACAATGAGTAGCAGTGGTTCTTCGTTATACGTCACTTGCCAAAATTACAACAATTACATGGTGAATGTAACCGTGGCTATAGTTGTTGTGGATAAAAATGGCGATTCTTGCGCCAAAGACAGAACAATTGTTATTCCTGCAAATAGCAGCAAAAAAGTTGAAGTAACAACATGTTCTGGAGCATCTGCTGATGCTAATAATAGTTCTGTGAGAATTTCTGTCTCAAAATGTGATTAATTAATCTTTCTTGATTTTGAGAATGAGTATCAGATTGTCCGAGCTAATCACTCGGGCTTTTTTATGCCGTATAAGGAGTTCTTATCTCGCTTTGGCTCAAACGATTACTTCTATGTCCTTGCAGCGGTGAAGGCTGCTGCGGACTCGCGCGCCGCACTTACTCCTCATACCGTTCCCCGGACGATTTTCGGTGCGGCTTTATCGCTTCATGGAAGAAATACATGTCAGAGTGTTCGCATACTTTGCCGGACATGGACTCGATAAGTCCCATAGGTTTAATTCTACTCATAATAATGTTGGTGTTGTGCCAACCCCAACAGACCGCACTTCGTGCTGATAGACCGCTTACGCTGTTAGACCGTTGCACTGAAAGACCGATCTACGACCTGAAAGACAACCATGCGGAGTGTCGAAATTGACGGATTAGTACTTTTGTTAACTTGATTTCGAAATCGAGTGCAAAGATACGACAAGGGGGATGGTGATTTCCCAGTACTTCCCAATTATGCACAATAAATCCCACTCCTTCGCGTTCGGCTACGAGTGTGCAAAGGTCGATACCGCTCTGCTAAATCGACAGGCAACTCATGCCTCCGCTCTCCCCACCGAACGCACTCCGTTAGCGTTCATTGGGAACCCCGATAGAGAGGTGGCGCGCGAGGGTTATATGATACAAGAAAAGGCATTAGTCTATATCAATCGTGAAGGTTTCACAGATAAAACGTACAGCCTTTGGTGGGATCACTTTGGCGTTAGGTTGGACGCCTAACTTTCGTAATTTATCCTTGTACGGGTGTAACCATTTATATAATGTGCGACGCGACACACCCGCGCAATCCGCTAATTGGGTGTGGGTCATAGCTTTGTATTTCATACTAATTGTTTTTGGAGCGGTCGATAGTATCGACCTGAAATTAACGAAGAAAACATATTCATGTCCGCATCAAATGCGGACGCAATAGACAAAGTAAGGAACAGGCATCAAGTGGTGGAGCCCTTGCACGCACACAAGGACACAAAGAAAGAGGCGAAGCACCGTCAAAGTGCTCCGCCTCCCTCAGATGTAGCCCGAAAGCTATGATTTATTTCTCAGACACTCTCTTGCCCGTCACATCATACATCTCGCCGTTAGGACGGACGATGTACAGAATACCGTTGATGAGGATTTTGCGGTATCCGCCAGGCGTAGCAGATGTCTCCACTTCCTCCACGCCTTCTGCTGCGTTGAGTTGGATGGTATAGGGTTCCCACGGCGTACCAATATGATCATCAGTAACATACGTGAGAGAATTGTCAATCGTGACAAGTTCTCCATCGAGGACGGTTTTGAGACTCATATGTTGCCCTGCTCCCTCACCGCTGATGACGAGGTAGTATAGTCCTTCTTCATCGGCCCGCACGGCACCTCGGCACTCGTCCTCCACGAAAGCAACTATCTCGCAGGTATCTACTATAGTTTCTCCGTCTAACAGGCGAATGGTCATCGTCATGTTGCCGGGATAGTTGGCATTTACCATTTTCGCATTTACCATTTTCGCATTTATTCTCATCGGAGCACCCAAAGTGCCGTTCGGCTGGTAGATATCCGTGGGATAGACGAAACTCTTGGTTACGGTGTCGGTGCTATAATAGAGATAGCCATGCCCGGATTCGAGCGACTGCAGCGAGCCTTCCCATACGTTAGTACCATAGATAGAGACGGCCGTCTGAGACTTGATGACATCGCCTTTCCGGGGGTGCATTCCGGCTACCGCACCAGCCACGCGCTTGGTGGTGAGCGGGGTATAAGGCAACCAGTTCCAACCCGGCTGAATAGTTACCGTCATCGAGTCGCTCGATAACTGCTGACCGAAGATGGCGAGTTGCGTGTTGAGTACCGCGTTCTCGGTAGCAGGTGTGCGGGTGATCTTCATCTTATACATCGTATTGACAACAGGTCGGAGTGATCCTTTCCATTCCGCACCGTTGGACTGGATATAGGAGCCGGTATCCTTGAGCAGAATACCCCATCCGTTGTAGTCGGCAAAGAGGATGTCGCAGTATTGCGTCTCAGGACGTACACCGAGCGTGATCCAGTTCCAGTTCTCATGTACGGAGATGAGTTGCTCCACATTGTCCGACTTGGTCCAGATAGCGGGTTGGTCGAAGTTACCGAGGATGAGATCTTGATGGAAGACGACGGTCGTACTTTGTACTTGGTCACTTGGTACTTTGACCTTCGCATCGGTATAGGCTACACCTTTGGTTGCGTCCCAGATGCGGAAGGATATGGGTTTACCGCCATCCTTCGTAGCAGTATCTTCTCCGTAGATAGTGAGCGTCACAAAAGCTGCTCCACGCACTTTCTCGGGTTTGGCCACGCCTCGACACTCGCCGCCGATAAAGGCAGCTACCATGCTCTCGGGGTTCTCCATGAGGATGCCACTGAGATAGACTTGTCCGATGACGGTCATGTTATGTACGTAAAGCGTCGGATCAACTGTCCATTCGGGTTCTTCGCCACGCACTTTCATCACGATACGGAGCGGTTCCAGAATCTCGTTGTTGCCTTTCAACCCGATGGTCACATCGTAATTACCTACCGGCACATAGGGGGTGACAGCAAAGCGCAGAACCGTCGTCTTTAATGGCATAACTTCAGAGGCTGTTGAAAGTCCAAAGTCGGAACCGGAAAGACCATTACCATCCACCAGCGTGAGCCACTCGGGCATATGCTCCAAGGTGTAGTATTCAATCTGGCCGCTCTTGTTCTCAATATTTACATCGAAGGTATAGTCCTCACCATACTTCTTGCTGATGGAAACGGAATCTTTACACCATTTGAGGGTGTTTTGCTGCACGTATGCGGTCCACTTGATGGGGTTGGACATGTTACCATGCAGGTCGTGAACCTCCGACATGGTGATGTTGAGCGTCGTGCCCTCTATGTCGCGTAGCGATACTTCCGTCTCGGCTATGTTGATAACCACCTTGCGTTCGGAGGCGACGGGCTGCGCGGTGATGCGCGTCTCGGTGGGTGCGTTCTTGAGCGGCGGTGTGTGCTTGACTGCCATCGCTTCGACAGCCATCATGTCACCCGCATTGCCGGTATTGGACTGAGGTGCCATGTTCTGTAGGGTCTCGCCTTTGGTCTTGATACCATTGATGGTAGAGTCCTTCTCGAAAGGATAATACGCTATCAAACCGCGCGAATAGACATCGGAGGTGTCAATGGTATTATACTGATTGCTCAACAGCCGCTCCTCCGAGAGCGTCGCCTTCCAGATACGGATCTCGTCCACAAAAGAGAACTTGTTTCCTTTGGCAACGGTAAACACAGCCCCTTTCAGTACCGGTACATCCGCTTCGGCAATGACTGCCGTGCGTTTGCCATCGAGGTAGAAGGAAGCTGCCTGACCGCGCACTACATTGAGAGCTAAATGATGCCACATACCGCCCAGATTCAAGAAATCAGCATGGGACGCTACCGTCTGAGATTTGGTACCATAGTCCAACACGATATTGTGCAACGAATCGTAGCGCAGGCACAGGCCTTGTGTCTCAAAAACGGTGTCGTAGCCTATACTGGTCGGCGAATACCACAACTCGATCGCGTAACTGTCGTTCAGACCGGTGCTGATGCGCGATATGTCGAACTGCGCACCGGCAGTGCTGTCTATGCGCAAGGCGTAATTGCTATTCTGGATATCCCATGAATCAACCACTTCGAAATCATGCGTGTGACGAGTGTCGGCTGCCACCGTACCATGACCTTCGTTCATATGCCAGTAGTTGGTCAGACCATAAGTATAAGTGTCTTTCGACTCATATTTCTCACCGGCTGCTTGCAGCACATCGCGGTAGATATTATAGAGCGCCAGATCATGGATGTTGGCATTGACAGGTCCGAGGTAGAGGTAGTTGTCCACCGTGTAGTTGGCGCGCTGAATAGCTGTCTCGGAGACGTACTCCTCACTGAAGAGGCGAACGGTTGTCTCGTCGTACTGCGCGAGCATGCTGAAACTCATGCTTGACGCCTTGTAGTTCAGCGCAATGAAGGTCCACTTATCCATCGGCAGGGTTTCTTTGCTGGTGAACTCAGCACCGGCGATGCGGACTACGACGTGTCCCCCCTCATCAACCGAGAGAGCAAAATTGCCTTGGTCTGCCCCTTGGTGGAGTATCGTACCCTGTTCATGGCAGTTGAGCCAGAACTCCATCGAGAAATCGCCGTTGAGGAAGACGGGGTTAACCGTTTTCGGCTCGGTTATAAATGGCAGTAGTAGATAGGATACCTCATGATCTATCTGCCTGCCGTTCAGTTTGGCAGTGACGATGACGTTCTTGTCGCCCACATAACCCGGCACAATATCCTCGTTGAACTCCACGTACATGTTCTCTCCGTATCCAAGGATACCGTTGGCGGGGGCGGGAGTGAAGAGCGGACGGGGTTTTGTCATGTCCTTGATGACCTGCGTCACCTCGCTATACACATGTACCTCCTCAGTTCCGTACGGCGTGGTGGTGAAGGCGCGGAACTCATAGTCTCCTTCCTTGTAACTGATATTGTTAGACATGTCTAACGTCAATCGCAAATCGCCCGTCGGCGGGAGTGTATTGTAACTCTTGTCCGTTGAATCGGCCTGGTTGGTCACCCATGTATGGAGCGTCGTCCATTGGGTGCTACCCGCAAAGCGGTACTGGATTCCTACGTTCTTGAGGTTCTTGAATGTCCTGTCAAAGCCGGAGACTTTCAGTTGCAACTGTCCGTTACCGGTTGTCGGGTCAGTGTTTACGATGGGGTTCGTCACTGTCAGAGACACAGGAGAAGACGACGGCACGAAATGGGCATTGAGCGTCACGTGGTCGTAGATCACTTTCGGTTGGTATTGCGACAAGAAGTAAATCTCTATTCCTTCATGGTCGAGGATAGACTGGTCGGTCTGCGAAACCGTGATGGTCTTCTTGACGGTGGTACCTTGTTCCGTCCAGATAGTACGGCCGTTGATGGGTGTACCGTCCATCAGTATCTGCAGACCTGTAGTATCCGTTTTCTCCATCACTACAACATCATATCCGAACGGATATTGCTGGTGCGCTCTGGACATGTTGGAGCAGTAGAGGGTAGCCGTCGCGCTCTGACCGGCTGGGATGTCTGTCAAGGTGACGGATTTGGCAGGTGCCTCGTTACCCTTGCTGATCTGTATAAACGGTTGCTCCATCTGCTCTGAGGCGTTGCTCAGCGGCAACGGTTTGCCCTCCGGCTTGTAATAGTGGGTGGAGTCGGCGGCCTCGTAGGGGTTATACGTCTGACCGGCGAAGAGCGAGAAGATCTTACTCTCGTTGCCGGATTCCGAATCGTACATGTTGATAGAGAGGTCTGCATCTCGGTTTCCGTCGGCGAGTACATATTCCCATTCGGTATAACTGGTAGTATCATTGCCCGAACCGCTGACCGTTCCTCCGCCTACTGAAGTCTGTAAACTGGTTCGGACTCCCAAAGAAGTGACCGATTTGATTTCCCAGCTGTCTTTCCATCCCAATACGGCTTGAATGGAATAGTCCGTCTGGGTCTGGTCCAGCGTCGTAGTATCGTTGCGGAAAGTGAAAGTGCGACTTGAACCGCCGTCGATGGAGTAGTTTTTGAAATTGCCTTTCCGGATAGCTTCTATCTTCTTCTGCTCGTTGTATGACATCCATTTTTCCCACGCTTTAATCTGGTTGTTGCACATCACTACGCTATCCCATTCCGCAATATCCTTCTTGGTGCTTTGCTGTATCTTTCTGAGCGTGGCGGTGTCCGGCTTGAAGGCGTAGTAGCCGCTGTCGCCGTAGTGCTCATCCGTGGGTTGAAGCCATGTGAGGTACTTGGTGTGACCGGTGTTGTTGACGTAGTCCTCCGCCTCCTGCCGGGTTGGTACGTAGGTCAGGAACTGCTTGCGCTGGTCTTTCCATTTGGGTATCATAACCGTCTCTAACTCGTATTGTGAGTAGGCAAAGGTCGTACTGACCTTCTCGCCCATGGCTAAAGCGTCCTCCAGAACAATGGTGTACTTGTCGGCAGAGCTGTCCTTCCGGACATGTAACTTGCGGCAGGTACCGACGAGGATGTTGGTGGCTGTGCCGATGAACACATCGCCTCTGGCGCCTACATAAGGATCTTTGTCGCCGGTGGAATAGGACTCCACCGTTGTGGTCTGGAAGATAGTATCTTGTTTGTGGGTGTATTTCCAATTCGCCTTGATGCCGGATGTCAGGTCCGTTATTACATTACTCGAATTGATAATAGCAACGCCAAAGCCATTAGCCGTCACTACATCCACACCGCCGAGCCAGTCGACAATCAGCGAATGTTCTCCGGATCGCTGGTAGGTGTAGTATTTGGAGACGGTCTTGACAGTACCTTTTTTCAGAGTCGTCTTGGAGTGCGCACCATACGGGTCACGCAGAATGAACATCACCTTGTCCGGACCCTGGGTGACAAAGTTATTACCGGTAGTGAGCGTCCCTAAAACGATAGCATCCATGCGGAACGACTCGTAGGTGCGGTCGTCACGTTTGAGGGTGATATTGAAATGGCGGGTAAACGGACTCACGATGTTCGGGGCGCCTACTGTCCACCTTAAGGTAGCGTGACCGTCCTTGTCCAGCACTACTTTGTCGTGGATCTTCTTATAGATATCGCCCACGGAGTATTGGGTGCTGTCCTCCGGCACCTTGTAAATAACGGCCTGTCTGGAACTCATCTCATTGCCGATAGTCAGTTCCTGTTCGCTCAGGTGTACTGTATCCGTAACACCTATAGTACCGTCGTAATTGGTATAGGACTCATAGCCGTGAAGCTCATACTCCGTGCTGTCCAACATCTGATAAATAGGATAGCCGAACAGGTACTGCACACTCTCCTGCTCGCCCGCAGTATAGAGATGGCGGAGCGTGTCGGTCTCTTCTTCGTCAATAGACACGATGACGGAATCCCGACCAAAAGCACCCTTGGGGCAACCTTTCTCGGTTACATCCACCTGCGGTGTAGCGTAGTGGGTGAAGACCTTCTTGGTGTTATAGCTATAACGGTTATATACGGTGTCGCCCTGTTCTGTTACGCGACAGATGGAGTCGGTTAACTTCGTCAAAGGATTGGTCAAATCAATCTCCGGCAGCGAGGTGAACTCTATATTATCGCGGTTGTTCACAATCTCCACGCTCTTCATCACATACTTGAGCGGAGGTAACTTGGCGGAGAACTCACCCGTGGCGCTATCCGTAGTAATGTAGATATACTTGGTGTTTGCCGCCTCGCCGGAGCCGGTCCATGCGTGGCTGCGGATGGAAGAGGTGTCGCTCTCGAACGTTCGGTCGGTACCGGCCGGTGTGATATGATCCTCGGCCGAGCAGTTGAACGAGAAGGAAGCATTGTTGAGCCGGAGCGTCAGTTTCGCCACACCGATATTGTTCTTCGACGCACCGAAGCCGACGGCAAGCGTGTCGTTGTACTTGGCACCGGCTACACGGCCGACGAAGTTAACTAACGTGGAGTCCGTAAAGTCGTACTGTACCCGATCGGCAAAGTTATACGTCCCTTCGATCGGGAACCGTCCGCTATCCACCAGACAGTGACCGTTCAACTTGGCTTCCACATAGTGCTCGCCGATAGGCACGCTGATGCTGTAGTAACCGTCCGCATCCGTCTGCTGCACTTTGCCGTTGGACGAGACGGCCAGACCATCCACATACAATGGAATACCTTCGACGGGGATGTTCGTGCCGGCGTAGTAGATATGTCCCGTCATCCGGAACGAACTCTCGTCCTCAAAATCAACATTGTTCGCCGTGAGGCTCGTCGGACTGATGAACAGCGAACGCGTGTTAGGATTGAACTTATGGATACCTTTCTCCGGCACCACGGTGTAAGACGAACCGCTACCCTTGAACGGAATACCGCGGATGAGGTACTCGCCTTTGTCGTTGGTCACACCGTAACGCGCGAGTTGCGCCTCGGCAGGCACTATCGGTGAAGAGACGATATTATTGCCCATCGTAGCGTGCCGTCCGTTGGGCTGGTCGCTCGCATAAGAAGCATCGAAAGCATAACGCGCCAGACCTTCGTCGAGCGGCCAGTAGAGCATAAGCCCTTGCTCACGGCCGTTCAGCACGCGGTCGAAGTAACCGGCTTTCTCGGCCGCAGAGAGCACATGATTCCATACCCGTACCTCCGCGAAATTACCACGGAAAGCCTGCGCATCGGCTATCCCTTGCGCACCGCCCAAAGAGAAAGGCACAGAGAGTTCCTGCGGGGCAAAAGTGATGGTTCTCACCTCGCCGCTATCTACCTGCACACCCAGTTGGTCGCCCGTCTTACTGATCGTCAGCAAGGAGTACCGGCCCGCAGGAAGGGTGGCACCGATGGAGGACGTGTTCAAGGTATAGTAACCCGGCTCTACAATCACGGAATCAGCGACAAATTTCGCATCCATCTGATAGCCTTGTCTCCACGAATCAATGCCGGGATACCCGTATGATTGTAGTTTGATCAGGAGAGAACCATAATAATCCAGGTTATCCGAGCCATAACAGATCTTACCCAGTACACTTACCGTGCCGCAAGTTCCATTCTGACCGCAACCGATGTTGTAAGGGCTGTTATCTCCTTTGGTAGCCGTGACACTGCTCACTGTATAGGCGATGGTAATATTGCCGCAAGTCCCCCTATACCCGGTTCCTATACCGGCACTATAACCGCTGCCCGTTGCAGTAACGATTCCTCCTGTGATGGTGATGTCTCCGCACGACCCGCTGTTAGCACAGCCGATTCCTGCCGCATTCTCTCCTCCTGTAGCCTGGATGGTACCACCCTCTATGACAATGTTGCCGCATGATGAGCCGTAGCTGCCTCCTATACCACATCCATAGCCGTTCGAAGAAGCGTCAAGCGAACCCATACCCACAATGGTGAGCGTCTTACCCTCCGGGACATGAATACCCGGGTAGCTCTGCTGGAAACCTTTGACGGTATTACGGCCCTCCAAATCCAGCGTGGCGTCACCCAGACAACTGATACCTGCCCATGACTTGTTCCGTTGGTTGGTGCCGTTGATGGTTACGTCGCGAAGCATCACAGTGGCTCCTTCGGCAATGGTGATTTTATAGTCGCCGCCTAACGTGCCGGTCAGTATTTCTCCGTCCTGCGCTGTGTAGTTGCCCGTCAGAGAAGACAGGTCGGTGGCAGTGACCAGTACCGGCTCTTTGACCGGCTGCACATAATCACTCTTGTTGATCAACAGCTCATACCCTCCGTTCGAGGAGTTGCCTAAGAGAACCTGTCCCATCCCCGGCAAACCGGCCAACACCGCCCCTTCGCTCAACCTTGCATCGGGACGGACGAAGAACTGCACCGTATAGTCCTTGCCGCTGCCGAAGACCTTGTCCAACTCTGCCGAATCGGCCTTCCATGCAATACCTTCGGAAGTGCCGTTAATATACTGCGACGAACTCTTGACCGTGTTGTCGTCGCCTGTGTCTGACGCCCGGAGCCACAGACGTACGTCCGGCACCGCGGTACCCGTTCCGTACTTGACCAGACCCGACACCGTGCCGCGGGACTGGCAGAAACCCACGGCATAAAGCGTGTTGCGGGGAACACCGCCTTCGAAGACCTGAATACTGTACTCGTAGTAATAACCCGGCTTGACGGTATTGTCCTCAAACGTGTAGCTGGCATCCGTACCGTTGGTGGTGTTGATGGACATGAACGCATCGTTGCTGTTGACGTAACGGCGTGAGATGACATACGTGCTGTTACTCGTACCCACCTGCGATGCTGTCCAAGAGAGCGTCACGCTCCCTTCGTGCGTGCCCTTGGTAGCGGTAAAAGTCTTGAGAGTGGTGTTTTCTAACGCACCCGCAGAGACGGCGTCGCTCTCGAATCGGTAACCGCCCGCTAACTCCAACCGTACTTTATACAAATACCGCACAATAGAGTTGGGCAGGTTACTGTCCTCAAACGCTAATGTCGCACCGGCACCCGGATTGGCATCGCCGCTCACCGAAGGAAGCTCCGCCCAGGAGGTGTTATCGGTACTGCGTAACACCTTGAAACTGACGGTTGCATCGCTCACCGGCACACGCGTGTACTGCCATGTGAAACGAACCTTGTTCTTGACGGTCGAGTCCTGACGCAAGCCGTAGATAGTCACGCCGGGCGCCGTACTCACTACCGCCGAAGTGGTGCAGCCGAGCTTGGCGAGCAACGCTTCACTCGGACTGTTCAGATTGCTCTCGCTGACACCATTACCGATAAAGTCGGTGGGCACATTCGCTACCATATATTGATAATACGTGCCTATTGTGGCATCGTCATCGGTGAAACTCTGCGCACCGCCGTTGGTTGCGCTTAGCGAACCGCGTTTGCTCCACGAACTGCCGGACTTCGCTTTGCCGTTGGCGTCCGTCTCGATACGATAGATAAATGGCGTGACTTTCAAATAGTTACTGCCCGCATGGCTCGTCCAAGTCATCGCCGTCTGGTGGGCGAACTGACGGTATTCGGTCGTGATAGCACCGGGGATGGGAATGAGCGAAAAAGCGTTCTCTTTGGTCTCCGTCTTGGTCTGAACATTAAACCAGTTGTCGGGATCTTTCACACCGTGCGTCACCGACACCTTATAGTCTATACGCGCGGGATTACCCACACCCTCCGGAAACGAACACTCCTCTGTCTTCTCCTGTGCACCCGCCTCGTAGGACTTATCAACCGTCACCATACTGCCGTCCTGCTTGTAGAAACTATAAGTGACGTTATACGTCGCCTTACGCATACGAACTGAACTGACCTTACTGTCTATGTCGTTCGGCAGTTTGGGCACGGTGAACGTCAGCTGGTCTATGCCGCTGAGTTCCGCCGTGTACGACTTCCAGTCGTAATCGGTCAGCCCGAGGTTCGTGCTGGTGCCTACACTATACCGCAGAACCCGGTCGTACCAGTCATCGTTAGAGTGCTTGAAATGGAAATAGACCTTCCAGTTACCGCCTGCCATCTCCGATGAGTAATACAGGTCGATCTGGGCAGTCATATAGTGCTTGTCGCTGCCCCATTTCTTGAGCGAGAACGTCTGTTCGGAACTCGTCAGTTCTGGCGTACCGTACGCACCGTTGGTGAACCATGCCTTGGCGTTCGACATCAGCAACTTGGCTTTCACGTCTGCGTTGTTACTCTCGTCATCACCCTCGTTGATGTACTTCAGACTCAACAGGTCAATACTCTTCGATCCGTTGGTGGCAATCAGCGTTCCCTCCTGGCAATACGTGTTCTTGCCATCCAAATCCGCCAGGAAAACCTCCAGATACAAATGATCCGTGTAGTGTGTGGCGGAATACTTGTCCTCATTCAACACCCAGTCACTTGCCCTCAGGGCACTCGTTCCCGCGAGGAGCATCAACAGCACCACCGCCGATTTAATAAAACGATTCAATTTCATATATTGCTTTTGATTTGTAGTTTCAACGTCGCCACGACGAACTCGCCCTCGTTAAGCTGGGCAGAAGCGGTGCCGGTATAAGTACCGACGGAGTTCGTGACGGTAAAGTTATAGGTGCGCGATAGGGGTGTCGGCAGCATAGCCGCATACACCTCGTTCTGCTCCGACGGGCAGGTGATAGTGAGCGCCGCTGACACATTATTGGCTACAGCGTGCGCGCCGCTGTTGTCTGTCAGGGCGGTCACGGTGACGCTGGCAGACTGCGGGTACTTGCCGTTGCTGGAGTCATCGGTAGAATAACTGATAGTGAGCGTACCAACAGGTATATCCGCATCGGTGTCCTTGTTCTTAAAACGGAACTTGCAGACAGTCAGCAAACTCTTCATCTGTCCCATGGTGGCAGTAGCGTCCGTCTCACTCACTGCCGTCACATGCGCTCTGCCATATTGGTGGTGGTACGAGGTCGCCAGTGTCCCCAGCGTCCCGTCTTGTCCGCTGAGAGGAATAATATACCTGTATCCCGTGCTTGCGTCGATGTATTCAAACGTACTGTTTTGCGGATATACCACCGCCAGATAATCCTCTGCCGTACACGTCACACCGCCCACTAACGAAGAAACCTCCGCCGTAGTGGTAGCTTCCAGCCTGCCTGTGTAGAGAACAGGAGGCTCCGATGAATGGTCTTGCCGGCTGAGGTTGCAAAAACTCAACCAGTCGCCTGCTGTCCAAGAGGCGGAGAGGGTACTTCCTTCATCCGTGATAGTGGCAGCCGCTATCCGTCGCGGTGAACCCGCAACCTGTGGCGTGACGGTCAGATGACGAAGCTTGACTGCCGGAATCGGTTCGTCCGGTGTGTTGCTTTGCTTCTTGCAAGACGGGATAGTCATCACCACTACCCCGCATATAACGGAAAGATGTAATATCTTATTCATAGGGTCTGTTTTTAGAATGTCTGTGTAAATCCTCCTCCTGTTTTCTTTTGATAATTACCGATTCGGACACTACCGATGCTGCAAAGCATGTAAGGCATGGTAATACGGGTGCTTTCGACCTGTGGTTGAGTGTATTTCTTTTTCATTGTGTTGATGATTTCGTTATGGTGTTCTTACGGCTACGTTCCGCAAATCCTGTGTTAATGGGTATCTTTTCTGCCCGTGCCCTTGCGATGAGGTATCGGTACAGCGGAAGGGTTAGCGCTTTATATAAAAATTGCGTACAAAGGTACTGCTTTTTTTTGAAATGACCAAAAAAATCACCCGCCCATTTGGTTTTTGCCCAAATGAGCGGGTGTAAAAGAGCAACTCTGTCAGTTGTCCGCATTCAGCCGTTTACCCGTAGCATCGTATTTCTCTCCGTTGCGGAGGATATAGAGGATGCCGTTCTCAAAGACTTTCTTCACTTTTGGTTCTTGTACATTGTCCCCCTGCACATCCTCAATGCCATCAGCAACATTAAGTTGGATGATATACGGTTCGTCGAGAGTACCGAGGGTAGCATCATCGATGTAGTTCAGTGTCTGCTTGACTGTGACGGTCTCAACGGTAGCAGGGTCATAGACCTTGATGGAGAGTTCTATAGGCTCATCGCCGGCGACGGTGATGAACCAGAAACCGAGATCATTGGTGATTGGTGAATCTTCCGTGGCGGCACCGCGGCATTCCTCTCCGGCAAAGACACCTACCTCCACGCCGTGTACCGGCTCGGTGCCATTCATCACGCGTGCAATAATAGACATATTGCCGCTGTACGGGTCGGTGACAGGGGTGAAGATTTGATATTTGTCATTTGACATTGGTGGAATGCCCTTCTCGGCGGAGGCCGCTCCTCCCGTTTGTCGGGAGGACGCTCCGGGTGCACGGAGTGATTGCAGTGCCGATACCTCGGGGTAACGGAAGGTGAAGCCTTCAGCCGCGTGGGATTGGTACATATATCCTTCGCCCGGCGTCATGCGAGTGAGCGTACCTACCCATTGCGCACCGTCATAGACGGCAAAGGCGGTCTTGCTCTTAACGAGGTCGCCGGAGGCAGGGGCAATATCCGCCAGAGCGTCGGCGACAGACATTGTCTGCAGCGGCAGATAGCCAATCCACGTCCAGCCCTTGTTGATGATGATCGGTGTCTTGGCACAATCGACAGCCGTTCCCTCAACGGTCAACGTGGTAGCACGACTTGCCTTTACGCGGTAGGACGAGGTGACACCCATCACTTTGAGCGAACCGCCGTAGATCGTAGCACTACTGATATTGAAGAAGTTATTCTTGTCTTTGACGTACGTAATATCACCGAGAACAGGTTGGAACACATTCTCCGTGCGGGCAGAGATAGGATTGACATTGAGACTGATCCAGTTCCACGATGGCTGGAGCGCGATCGTTTGTTGCAGGCTGTTTGTTACTTCGAGGATGACAGGATCGGCGAGTGTACCCTTGACCATATTCGGTGAGAAACGGAAGGCGGAAGGACGCACGCTGATCGACGAATAGGTGATACCCGACTCGGCATTCCATAGCCGGAACTGAATAGGCGTTTGGGCAGGGTTTTCTTCATTGCCATAGACAGTCATCATCACGTACCATGCATCGTAGTTACCGATGTATTGCGGACGGGCGATACCAATGCACTCGCCGTCCACAAAGGCTGCAACGATATCGTGCTCACTTTGCGCCACACCTGCCGGCAGCGAGAGTTTGGCGATGATATTGCCGGTGGCTTCATATGTATTGACGTTGACTTTCCAGTCCGGTTCCGGGGCGAGTACGAACGCCTCAATCAGACAGGGCTCAGCGATGCCGTCATTGCCGGTGAGGAGGAGTATGTCGGTGTAATATCCGGCAGCGAGCGATGCAGGCAGCGTAGCTGTAAGCGTCAGTTCGGACTGCGGTCTGATTACGCCGGAGGTGGCATTGAGTTGCAGCCATGCAGGGATATTCGTAATCTGCCAGGATTGCATCTCACTACCGTTATTAATCATGGTCAGTTCAAACGATTGCTCGTCCAATTCGTCCTTGGTGACAGACGCATAATTGTCTTCCCAGAGCAGGGAGTTGCGCTGCACATAGATATTCCAGCAGACAGGCGCAGAGTAATTACCATGCTCATCCACCACATTCTTGATCTCCACCTTCAGGTTGCATCCTTCAACACGTGCCGGTGCCATCTGTTGGTCATTGAGTTGGATGGTAATCTGGCGGTCGGATGCGGTGTACGTGAACGGTACCGGTTCTATAGGGCGGGCCTCCACCAAGGCGGGATGGTTCGTATTTACAAAGTGACTAAGTGACGAAGTTCCAAGTGACGAAAGATTATTTACCCACTCAGCCGTTTGCTTATTCAGCGTGTTCGTGCAGCGGTCCTCCAGCGTAGGAACAGTCTGGTGCTGGTTGCCGCTATCGATAGAGTCTTTCTCAAACGGATAGTACGCCACGAGGCCAGTCTCGTCGCCATGGAGGCGGAAATGCGCGCTTAAGAGCAGTAGTTCGTTAGCGACAGAAGCCCGCGCGATGCACAGTTCATCGAACGCTCCTGTGAGCCCTTCACCGATAGTGACGAAATCGCCAAGACGAGGAGTCGTATTACCGTCCACGTACTGATAGACGACGCGTTCGTCCAAGATGACGGAGGTAGAGCCGCTGCGACGCACATTGAGCGCAATAAAATGCCATGTGCCGAGCGCAAACGGAATGGTCTTGCGTGTCACCCCGTTAATGGCAAAGGAAAGTTGTGCATCTTTGACGGAGAAGACGAGTGTGGTGTCTCCGTTTCTCAAGATTGTGCCGTCCGAATTGGCGTTCACCCAGAAATCAAACACATAGTCATCTACGGCTGCTATACCCACTTCGCTGACAGGAACACGCAGCGATGTACTGCCGTCCAGCACAGCAGAGTAATTCTCGCCGGCTATCCACCAGGCGTTGTTGCCTGTCGCTATGTGGCGTGCATGGACATGCTCGGCGGCAACCGGTCCGTATCCCTCGTTCATCGGCCAATAAGCCATGAGGCCCGGTGTGGAGGGTTGTTTGGCGCGGTTGCGTTCGCTGAGCGAAGTGACCATGTCGCGCGCTACAGACCATATTGTCAGATCATGCAAGGCAGCGACAGCCGTACCTCCACCGAGTTGCAGCGCCGCCTTCGTGGAGACAGCAGGCACCTCGGTATTGACCATCAGCGAATTGGTCACGGCATCATAAGCGACGGAAGCGTTCATCCGGTTACCCGTCGTAGAGCGTGCATAACTGAGGGCAAGGAAAGTCCACTTGTTCTTCGGCAGCGAGGCGGTCGTGGTAAGCGTTACGGTGTCTATCTGCACAACGAGTTTGCCCTCTGCGTCGAGCGAGAGGCGGAACTTGTCGCCACCAATATTCAGCAGTTCGCCCGGCTCGGAGTAGTTGAGCCAAGTCTCGACGGTGAAGTCGGAAGCGCCGAGCCGCAGCGCAGCCTGGGTAGCGGCTTTCTGTCCGTCGAGTTGCAGACCGACGGAGTGACGCAGATCGTGTCCGTTCAGTTCGCCCGTAACGGAGATGTTGGTAGCCAGTACACGTGCCGGTTGGATATCCTTGGTGAAGGTGATCGTTATATCGCTGCCGTTGCGGAGAATACCGTCTGCAGGTGAAGGTGTGGTTATCGGCTCCGGACGAACTACATCTTTGATCACGGTGAGTGTCTCTGACTCCTTGCAAGCCTCCTCTTCGGCAGCGGGTTTGCAGACCGTGACGGCTCTCACTTGGTAGATACCGTCGGCATAGTCCTTGTCCGGCATAGGTATGGAGAAGCGGAAGTGCTCCGCCTCCGGCATGGGATAGTTGCCGTCGTTGTCGCGGACGGTGATGCCTTTGCGCCATGTGCGCATGGTGCTCCATTCGCCTTCGCCGCGTTTGTATTGCAAGCGGATACCATAGAGCGCGCTGTAGTCAGGCAGCAGCCCGCTGATCTCGCCGCTCAGTTCCACCGTATCCTTTTGGAGGATGGACTTGGTCTGGGTGTTGAGGAGCGTGTTATCGAGCGTGAGGTTGATGTCCGAGCAGGAGTAGCGGTAGTTGACAGAGAGCCATATCTCCGAGCGGCGTGTCGGATCGCAGTCGCTGACGAGTTCGAGTCCGATGCTGTCGTAACGCATCACCTCGGGGTTGGACTGATAGACGCGGAGGGAGACAAAAGTGCTATCGCCGGACGGCAAGGCATACGTGACTCCCGATGAAGTGAGCGGCGTACCGTTGACCTCTAATACGGCTCCGAGTGCTTCGCCCGTGTGTTTGTCTATCGGCCGGAGTTTGTACGTACCTGCGGCACCGCTGACAGCCGATTGGTTGGTCATGCCGAGCGTGAAGTATGCCGATGCGCCGACGGGCAGGTCGTTCTGCATCGAGCTGCTGCCCTGACGGAGATAGAGGTATGGTTTGTCAATCGCCGCCGTGGAGGTGGTCAGCACATAGCGTCCCGCCTCGTAGTATTTGGTGCGTTCTTCGTCGATATAGGGACAGGAGGTAGCACCTCCGCGAACGAAGAAGATCGGCGCAAAGCCGTCCGGTGCCGCGTACATATCGAACGACATGGACGAGGTGGCGTTCATCGTGAGGGTGATATTTGTCGAGAAGGAGTTGCCATCATCACTTCCGCTTGTAGAAGTCCTGCCACCTCCTGCGTTGGCAGTATATTCGTTTATCAATTTGACTTTCTCAGTATAGGCAAACCCTCCGCCGAACGTGAATGTACCATCGTGCGTGACAGAGACATTATTTCCCTTTGAGAGTGATTTGGCATTTCCGAGAGAGACCGATGCACCCGGACTGAGCGAGATATTTTGCATCAGGTAGCCGCCTCCGTAGTAGTCGGATATATTCAGTTTCAGGGTGTCCAAATCCTCCGATTGAAGCAAATCAAGTTGTTCTTTCTCTTTTTTCTGATTGTCTTCGTAGGTTTTGAGCAGCCGCTCTACCTCGCCTTTTGAGAATCCTTGGTACTGCTTGCCGTCTCCATATTTCGAGTTTTTATTGAAGGTTTTAAGGCTGTCGATATTGTATTGCGCCACCGCCGCCATTTTGGAGCGTGCCTCCGTTATTGCGCTCATTACCTCGCGTACGCGGTTCACTTTCTCTACTGCTTGGTCGTACCGGTCTTGCTTGAACGCTCCGTTTCGCTGCTGGCACATCACTTTCATTTCCTCGTTGTGCGCGAGCAGATCTTTCCATAACCGTACCTGCTCGTTGTAGTACTGTACCATGTCTTTATCCACATGCATTTTTCCGTCATCAGGGTAATTGGC
Organism: uncultured Bacteroidales bacterium; assembly: GCA_937910305.1. GTDB lineage: Bacteria > Bacteroidota > Bacteroidia > Bacteroidales > Paludibacteraceae > Colicola. The sequence goes on from CALEPS010000134.1 coordinate 20,154, forward strand.
GGGAACCATAACATAGGTGGCTGTATCCACGCCGAACTTTGGGTCAGCATCTGTCAGATAGGTATAATACTGCGGTTTGTCGGTGGTATTGACGATGGCAGTCCGGTCGCCGTTTTTGAATCGAGTAAAGGTAGCCTTATCCGTATGTTGGAGCAGGGCATTACGCATACGCTCATAATCGGGCAACAGTTTCGTCTCGATATGATTTTGCGTGTAGGTGAATTGTGTACCGAAACTCTTTCCGAAGACAAAACCGTCGAAATCGCCGATATAGTACCGTGTGGAGTCATCCGGGTCACGCTGCAAGTCCACGCGGCGCGAATTGGAGAAGACTTCGTTGGTAGCTTGTCCGACAAACACATCGCCTGCCGCACCTGTCAAGCCGGGAGTGGTAGAAACGGTCTGCGTCAGTGTATTCACCGTGGTTTGGGTGTTTGTCCATGATTTGTTGCCTGTATAAGAACCGCTCGTCGCGATATGTCCCCGCTCTTCCATGAACATCAATGAGAAGAAACCATCCGAAATATCTTCAATGTCTCCATTATCCAATACATTTTTAGTGGATCCTATTCCGAACTGAAAATTGGCGTTCATTCCCCAATGCGCAGTGGCGGTGTTATTGTACGTCTTGGTGAACGTGGTTCCTTTGGTGGCAGATACGGTGGAGGCACTACCCGGGGCATTACGGAGGATATAGAGCACATCGTCCGGTCCGCTGGTGAGGATGTCGGAGCCGTTGGTAATCGAGCCAAGTACCACGCCATAGAAACGTCCGTTTTCCGACCACGAGTAGTTACGCGTGCCATAGACATTGCGATAACTGATATCTACGCCGAGTGTGTAGGGTTTGGTGATATTGGGATCGGAGGCACGGAACTGGTATATACCCATACCGATGGAATCGAGGGCAATCTGGTTCTCGCCCAGGGCAATCGTTTCACCTTTCTTGAAGGACACAGTCTTTGTGGAGTCCTCTCCCAAAGGCATGATGGTGTCTCGTTCAGCGGCTATACGGTTGCCTAATTCGCTCTTGACGGTGACAATACCGTTCTTCCACGGCAGTACGGTGGTGACGGGATTGGCTGCATCATCGTTATTGACATAGGTTTCAGTTATTTTCAGTCTCCAGCGGTAGCTTAACCCTTGCCGGAAGAGCGGATAGGTCATGCGATAGTCGGGCATGCCGGTAGCAGAATCTACAGTGAAGGACGGTACCATACGCAGGTTACCCTGTTCGTCCTGCCAGTTCAGCCACTCCTCGCCGAAGGCAAGGTCTGTACGCATAGCATCAGTGACGGTCAGCACCGGCTCTACATAGTACGGTACATCGAACGCCAAGTGGTAGTTGACGCGTTGTACGGTCGTACTATCCAGCCGCAAGCTGTCCTGCATCATCATTGTGCCTGCCTGTGCACCTAACTCTATCGGGTTATACGAGAGCGGGTTGAAGCGGTATTCGTCGTTGGACGGAATAACGATGCTCTTGACCTTATAAGTCAACGGCGGCAGCAGGGCAGTGAACTCACCCGTTATGGAGTCGGTGTAGATAACTACGTTGTGGCTCAAGTCAGTACCGGATGCAGCGGTTGTGACGCGTCCTGCCGCTACGATGCTGTCGGTCGGTTGCGCCCAGACGCGCTCAACGGAGTCGGTGTTGAGTGAATATATCTCCGAGGCTTGCAGCGTGATGACGGCGCGACCGATGTTAGCTTTTCCTAAACGCATGCCGTGCGGCTTGTATAGTTCTTCGTCACCACCGGCTACGCGACCCACGAGCAGTAGTTTGGTATTGTCGTAGAAAGTGAGGTCATTCATATCGTGCAGGAACTCGTGCGTTACGCCTACATTGTTCGGATCTTCGGGATAGCGACCATTGTAGGCGAAGGTATGTCCGTTTTTGGTAACGGTGATATAATGCTCACCCATCGGAACGAGGATAGAGAACTGACCATCAGCGTTGGTCAGCACCGGTACGCCGCCTACCACACATGCCACACCATCTATATGCAGAAGTGCGCCCTCTACGGGGTAATCGGTGCCTTCGTAATAGATAGCACCTGACACACGCACCGAAGTCTGGTCGGTGAAATTGACATTGTTATGCGTATTGGTGTTGTTGTTGAAATAGAGCGGACGGTTAGCCGGTGCGAACTCATGCGTGCCGAGTGTAGGCACGATCTTGTAGTACGTACCCGCCTCGCGATACGGAATACCGGTGATGACGTACGTACCATCCGATTTGGTGTAAGCTTTGAAGGTGGCCCGCGTGGAGTCGTTTACCGTGCGGAATTGCACTTGAGCCGGCAAGGAGTCCTTATTGAGGATTTGGCCAAAGGCCATACCTTTGATCATAAGGTCTCTACCATGTCCCGACAAATCGTGTACCTCATCGCCTTCCTCGCAGGCGGAGTAGTAGAGTTCGAGCCCCGTCTCATCGCCTTTGAGCGGAATTTGCACCGCGGTACTCTGTATCTCCGTGGAATCCATGCAATAGTTGTACAACCGTACATCCGCCATCTCATAATTCTTAGACAGATAATCACCTAAACAAAAAGAACTATGACGGAAGGGATCACGTTCATATTTCCGACCTCCAACCACTTGCCCATTCAAGAACAAAGTAGCAGAGTCGTTTGCATAGCTTAGCGCTATATGATACCATTCATTCAGAGCAAGAGGAGCGGTTGAAATTTTGCTTGATGCAACGTCTCCGTAAAAGTAAACAGAACCATCTGTGTCCAAACGAATGCTTGCTCTGTGCGGCAAATTGAATAAATAAGTCCACCACGACCTATCGTTTTTGGAAACGCGAATCCAAAACAGAATAGTTCCATAATTGCCTGTAAATTTAGGTTCAATAAGGTTTTCTTTTTTCGGTTTAAGCGTACGGAATTTGTGGGTAATATAAGTAAACGTGGTATCCGCCACCACTTTCTGCGGGTAGAGCACTTCCTCATCGGTGGTGGCAGTGACGAGTACTCCCGGTACGCCTTGTCTGCCATCGTAAGTGATTTGCCCCGTTACTACACCGTAGGGCAGGGCGAAACCTGTTTCTGTGAGGGAAGACATAGGTGACACACTGCCGTCACACTCGCGGTAACCCGTTACGGTATAGTTGTAATAGGAGCCAAGTTCCATAGAGTTGTCCTCGTAGGTGAAGGTGGTCAAGGACGGATTCATCGGCATCTGCGGCACGAGCGTTACGCCCACGCTGTCTCCACGCTGTGCGCGTGTGATAGTAAAATAGGAGAATCCGTTTCTGTCCTTGGGGACTGTCCATTGCAGGCGTACGCGGTTGTTGGAGTCGCCCTTGGTGGCGGTGAGTGAGGTAATAACCGCCTGACGGGTGGCTGCCATACTGATTGGCGCACTGGTTAGAGAACTGATCGTTCGCGCTGCCGTGCAGACCTGTACGGTATATTCGATAGGCTGGCAGGTAGGGATACCTTCGGTCAGTTCCACCGAAGTGAGGTTGCGGTCAGCATAGTCCTTTTGATAAGGTGTGCCGTTCACATTATAGAGCACGCGATAGAACATATCCGAGGTCCAGATACCTTTGTAGTCGCCTATATGTGACCAACTGACACGAATCTTCCCTTCCATGTCTTGTGCTGCTACCGCCCCTAATTTACGCAGGTCGGTATTGATGAGTATTTCCTCCTTGACGCAGGTGGTGGTATGATTCACAAACTCTCGTGTCAGGCGGACATAGAAGGTCTTGCGACCTTGGTTTAACATTCTCTGCGGAATAGGCAGACCTACCTTGTAGGCTGTTGCAACAAGGCGGTTGGTGGTGTTGAAATCCTCACGCACGGTCTCGTAACTGCCGAAATTCTCGTCGGTCGAGTACTCAATGATGATGGCTGACTCGTCCTCGTTTAATCCGTAAGATTTACGCGGGATCTCGAAAGTCACATAGATGCTGTCACCTCCGTCATGGGAGAGTTGTACCTTGTCGGGTAAATAGAGTGCAGGCACATTTATCCTCTTCCAGTTCGACTGTGGTCCTGCAAATGGTGAACTCGGTCCACCATTTGTAACATCGTAGTAAGAAGAATTGATTGAGGTATATGCTTGCCGTGAGACCTCTAAAACGTATGGCGAATTATCCTGTCCCATGCGGTTGAGTTGGTCACGGGTGAGAGAGGCAACATCAGTACGCTCGCGGCTGAGATAGATATCTGACTCTAACTTTGTTACCGTGCCGGAGATGTTCTCGACCTTGGCTCGCTCGTAATAGATACTGTTGTATATATGATCCGCCGTAAAGGTGAGTGCAGTCTGAGAGTTGGTGCTCTTGGTCCATTGAAAATTGTCAAGGCTCGGGTCGGACACCGGACTCATGATGTCGTTCAACTCACCCGTTTGGAAGGTGTAGGTGTTGATGTTGTTGTATTCGTGACCATCCCAACCTACTATCAGACGCAGACCGAGACCTTTATCCTTGTTGTTGTGGATATAGTTATACACCGTCTGACCATATACGATATTGAAGTAGGCGTATTGGTCGTCACCATCGTTCACTTGGCGTTTCTGCAAGAAATAGGCTTTACAGTCGTTGTACGAGTCGGTGTTCTTATAGTGACACTCGTTCTTGAAGGTTTTCTCCCATTTCTTGTAATTGCTTTTGTCCTTCATGTGAATCGTTACCAAGTGGATATCGTTCTGCTCGTTTGCAGTGAGATAGACCTCCACTTTTTCGGCAAGGTAGTTATCACCGGTCGGTAGATTAAATTCGTTCCATGCCCGGAAACTGAACGCGATGATACCCTGTGCTTGCTGAAAACCGACGCTACCATCGTTGTAGGTGTTGTTGTAGGCACCATCGCTATAGAATTCGAAGGCATGGTCGAACTTGAAGTTATCGCCCCATTTGCAATACTTTTCGTTCGGTGTCCAGCCGTTGCCGGCATAGATGGTTCCTGATACACATAGAAGTGCAAGGAGAATAGAGAAAATCTTTTTCATAGAATAAATATGTTAATTGATATATTTCTAATTGTTTTTCGTCAGTTTCAGGTTGGTAGCGACTACGAACTCACCTGCATAGAGTTGAGCCGTAGCGGTGCCGATGTAGGTGTTCTCTCCGCTTTTGAGACGGAAGGAGTACGTTGTAGCGGTTGCTTCGGGGAAGAGCACTACATAGACCTCCGTCGGGGCACCTGTGGGGATAATAGGGAGCGGGTAGCCGCTTTCCGCTGTGCTTTTCTTTACCGGCGTCACCGCTACCGTGCAGGGTGTGCCTTGCGTGACGGCTACGGTTGCCTGCTCTGGGTACGTGCCGGCATAAGTGCCGTCGCTGTAACCGATAGTAAGCGAGGAGACCGGAAGAGGTGTATCAAGGTGGTTTTCGTCCACAAAAGAGAACTTGCAGACCGTCAGCAGGTTCTGCATCTCAGCCACCACCGCATTAGCCACTGTGGGGGTCACCTCGGTTATTGTGGCGATACCGTAGCTATGGTGATGCGTGCTGGCTATTTTGCCCAACGTGCCGTCCTGCCCTGTAAGGGAAATGGAGTAGCTGGCGGTCAGCGATGAACCACTGTCATCGACTTCAAAAGCAGGGGCGGCAGCCTTCGGATAGACGAGCAGCAGCTGGTTGCCTTCGGCGCACCACACCTCGTCGTTGCTCGCGAATGAAGCGATGCGTGCCTTCCTGTCAGCCAGCAATGTGCCTTCGAGGTAAACACTTTCGTGGGTTTCGGGATCGGTGTACTCTTTGTGGCTTATGTTGCGAAAAGAAATCTCGTCGCCTTTGCTCCAGATAGCATCGAGTGTCTCTCCCTCATCCGTGATAGTGGCTTGCGGAAGACGTCTGACGGCTGACTCAGGTGTGACCTGGCTGACCGCTGACTGCGTCACTATCAGCGTGCGGGGCTTGAGTTCCGCCTGCTGCTTGGGCTGGTCGGGGTTGTTGTTTGTGCTGCACGCCGTGCCTAAGAATAGCAGCGACGAGCAGACCGCGCCTGCCAGCCAAACAAAGGTCTGCGTAAATCCGTTACCGCTGTTTTTCTTGTAACCGGAAATTTCTGCTTTGATGCCGCTGGCGCAGAGCATCTGCTGCGGAGTGGTTGCCACGATTTCTGTGCGTGGCTGAGTGTAGATTTTCTTCATTATTTATGTAGTCAAAAATTACAATTATATACGCGCAAGCGGCACCCACTGGTTGCGGGCACCGCCTGTGATAGCGTTGCGTTGGTCTGTGGGGTGCTTACAGCATGACTGCGGAGGCGAGGTGTGTGAATATTCCTCCCCCCATATGGCAGCAGAGGAAATTCGTTGGCTATGAGCGCCGTATGCGCAGTGCGTAAGCATATGAATCCTAATTTAGCAATATGTAAAAAAAACTATGCAAAGGTACTGCTTTTTTCTGACATATGCAAGGATTTGATGAAAATTCGGTAAAAAAAATCAAATTAAATGGCAGATTATATGGCAGGAAAGAAGCCCCAAGGACGAATCCAAGAAGCTTCTCAAAGAGTAGGTAGCATCGCCACATATACAAAGAACCCCTCATCGGATTGATGAAGGGCTCTGAAAGTGGCGGCTACCTACTCTGACTAAGGAGTTCTATGTCCTTGCAGCGGTGAGGGCTGCAAGAACTCGCGCGGCGCACTTACTCCTTCGAACGTCCCCCGGACCTTCTCGGTGCGCCTTAACCGCTTCACCACACAACGCGTGCAGTACACATCGGTTCCCTCGGTACTGCACTGCAACGTGGAGAGAGTAGCGTAGCAGGCACAAAAAAAGCTCCCCATGTCATAAGACACAGGGGGCTTAAAAGTGGCGGCTACCTCTCTCCCCGGAGCATCGTCCCGTTAATCGGGAAGAGCGGCCTCCGCCTAGAAGGGCATATGCTACGCTCTTACTCGCTCCTCACCCCGCAGTGCAGTACCATCGGCGATGCTGTCTCTCTCTCTGCGCCCTCTCTCTGCC
>CALEPS010000135.1 GCA_937910305.1 uncultured Bacteroidales bacterium
CTTCGGTATAATCGTCGTCGTTATAGATGTTCAGCGTGAATTCGACCTTGCGAATGTCCGCAATCTGCCGCTGCGTGAGAGAATCCTGGAGCCAGATGATCTCGCAGTTGCCTTTCTTGCCGGCCGCGATGACTTCAGCCCAATAGGGGTCGCACATGACGCCGTTGACGGCCACCTTCTCAAAAGAAAACATCAGATTTTTGGCCGTGCGATTCTCCACATAGACCTGCCAGCTGTAGCCGAGAACGCTGTCCTCCTTCACATCCCGGATGGCAAAATACAGATCCTCCCGGTCGACCAGAACCTGGCTGAAGGTGGAGGCGGCGGAGGCATTGGACGTGGTGGAGGCGTCATAATTGCCGGCCGTGCCCCAATCGCTCACAGCGGATTCGTTGGATACTTCGCCGGACGGCGCTCCGGATGACGGGGTGGTTGATGCACCGTTCGATTCGCCTGACGCCTCCTCGGAAGAGGGTTCGCCCTGTGAAGACGGCGTGTGGGAAGAATCGCCGCGGCCAGCGCACCCTGCGAGCAGGCACGCAGCGATGAGAGACATTATAAGCATAAAAATAACAGCATGTTTTCGCATGTTCAGTAAAACCTCCTAAGGTGTTCGTAATGCAATGTGGTCTGGTTTTACGTCAATTCAAAACTGCTGTTTGTCGCCCGCGGCACGCATCATAGCTGTGCGATGCCGGTATTTGCTGCAACCAGTATACCACATGGTTGTGCATCCGTGCGCTGGGTGATCAGGCAGCCGATGCATCCAACAAGAACGCAGAGATAGCCGGCAAACAGAAAGATTATGTAGATAACATCTTCGCTATCTCCGGCGCTGCAGACTGCTCCAAACTGGATGAGATCTACGGCGCAGTGGTAAAAGAGAACCTGACGAATCTCGATATGCTCCAGAAGATCGCCAAACTGTACAAACGCGTACGTTGCACCGAGAGCGAGGTTTATTTCGCCGCTTGCGAGGCAGCCCACAAGCTGCAACCCACCCAGGAGTCCGCAGCCGGATGTGCATCCATGGCGGCTAAGAAAGGTGACTATGAAGCAGCTATCAACTACTACGACCAGGCTATCAAGCTGGCGATGGTAGAGGATGCGCTGGAGGACGTAGCGGATTATCAGTACAACGCAGCCTTCTATTGCTACAACAACCTTAAGAAATACGCGGAGGCGCGCAAGTACGCACAGGCTTCGATTGCAACCCTCAGCGGACTGGGACAGAATAAAGGTCAGGGACGTTGCTATATCATCATCGGTATGTGCTACGCAGCAACCCGTCTCTACGGCAACGACGCCAAGGGTGCTATCCTGAACAAGACCGTTTACTGGGCTGCCGTAGATAAGTTCTACAAGGCAAAACAAGTAGACCCGTCGGTAGAAGCACAGGCTTCGGAGTTCATCTCCACCTATAGCCGCTATTTCCCGACCAAGGAGGAGCGCTTCGACCTGCCGAACGAGTTCAGCGGCTCTACCTACTTCGTAGGAGGATGGATCGGTGAGACGACCAATATCCGATAGTATTCTTATAGCGAGTGCCTCTGTGGTGCTCGCTATGTTTCTTTATGCCTGCTCGAACAGATCGGTAGAGCAAAGCAGGCATTCGGAACCGAGAGAGAAGACAGCGGTGCTGATTACGGACAGTGTCAGCACCCTTATCTCTGATTCCGGTATCACACGTTATCGTATCGAAGCGCCCCAATGGCTGGTCTATGACAAGACCGATCCGCCCTATCAAGAGTTCCCGAAAGGGATCTACCTGGAGCAGTTCGACGAGGACCTGACCGTCAAAGCGCAACTGAAGGCGAACTATGCCTACTACGACGAGAAGGCGCAGCAATGGACTCTGCGGGGAGACGTACATGCCCTGAACAGAAAGGGAGAGACATTCGACACACCCGAAATGAAATGGAACCAGGAGAGCCACCGCGTCTATTCAGACACTTCTATCCATATCGTACGGGAAAAAAGTATTATAGAAGGAATAGGATTCGATTCCAACGAAGAAATGACCAAATATACCATCCTGAATCCGACGGGCGTCTTCCCCATCAACGAGGAATAAATGACCAAATGGTAAATGGTAAAATGGTAAATGGTAAAATGGTAAATGACCAAATTGTAAATAATTTTATGTTATTGGAAAGCAAAGTAGCCTTGATCACCGGCGCAGCCCGAGGAATAGGCAAACAAATAGCACTGGCTTTTGCACGCGAGGGGTGCAATATCGCTTTTACGGATCTCGAGATCAATGATCAGGCAGAGGAAACAGTAGCCGAACTGGAAGCGTGCGGTGTGAAGGTAAAAGCCTACGCGTCCAACGCAGCGGATTTTGATGCCGCACACCAGGTAGTAGAGCAAGTGATCGCTGATTTCGGACGAATCGATATCTTGGTCAACAATGCCGGAATTACGCGGGACACGCTCCTCATGCGTATGACGGAACAGCAGTGGGACCAGGTGATCAATGTGAACCTCAAGTCGGCGTTTAACTTCACCCACGCGGTAACGCCTGTGATGATGCGTCAGCGCGGCGGGTCAATCATATCACTCAGTTCGGTGGTAGGAATCAACGGCAATGCCGGACAAGCCAACTACGCTGCCTCCAAAGCCGGTATTATTGCTCTGACCAAGTCTGTAGCGAAAGAGTTAGGCGCACGCGGTATTCGTGCGAATGCCATCGCTCCGGGATTCATCCTGACCGACATGACGAAGGCGCTGCCGGAAGAGACCCTCAAACAGTTCGTCTCGATGATTCCGATGAAACGCGGAGGAGAGCCCGAAGAAGTAGCAAAGGTCGCCCTCTTCTTAGCGAGCGACCTTTCCTCCTATGTCTCCGGACAAGTGATCCAAGTCAACGGAGCGATGGTGTAAGATTTATTTCTCGAAAATCTTGAACTGCCACGGCGCGAGGGTGAACTCTTGCGCCGTTTCTATTTTCTGTTTCTTGCCGCATAGGCATTTATAGGATCCTTCATATCCCGCCAGATCCAGCGTCACGTGCTGCTCCTCGCCGCTCATGTTCATCACCGCAATGACGGTGTTGGTATGCCAGCGGCCTTCTTTCTGACGAACGCAAGCGAAGATCTTCTCATTGTCGGTGGCAACACGTACGATGGGAGCTCCCACCTCCGGGCTGAAGAGCGATTTGTTGCGCTCGCGCAGACCGTTCAGCAGGTGATACAGATCCGCCTCTGCATATGCCTCGTCTTTGTCGATCAGGTCTTTCTCGAAGAACTCCAGACGATGGTGATTGCCGCTCAACTGACCGGTGTAGATCATCGGCATACCCGGAATGACATAGCAGAATGCCTGGAACAAAGACACAGCGTCGCCCATGCGCTCCTGCTCGGTGCCGTTCCAACTGTTCTCGTCATGATTGGAGATAAAGTTCATGCGAATAGCCTCTGGACGGATGGTGCTGTCCGCTTTCGCGAAGTTATCCCAGATGTCTTCTACACCTTTCTTGCCTTGCGCTACGTCGTTCATCACATGGTGCAGGCTCCAGCCATAGTACATGTCAAAAGCACTCTCGGTCAACTCCTGTGCCTTGTCTTCATCCTCAGCAAGGGTGAACATGTCCGGATGGCTCTGACGCAGATCCGCCATTGCCCAGTTCCAGAAATCGGTAGGCACTTCTCCGGCTACGTCGCAGCGGAAACCGTCGATACCGATGCTGTCCATCCACCAGTGCATGGCTTTCAGCATCTCGGCGCGCATGTCCTGATTCTCATAATTGAGTTTGGAGATGTCTGTCCAGTCGTATTGCACCATCAGGTTGCCCAGGCTGTCGCGGTAGTGCCAGCCATCGTTTTTGGTCCACTCGCTGTCCGGTGCGGTGTGGTTAGCTACCCAGTCGAGGATGACCTTGAAGCCCATCTTGTGCGCTTGGGCTAAGAAATGCTCGAAGTCCGTCCGTGTGCCGAACTCGGGATTGATCTGGCAATAGTCGATGATAGAGTAGTAACTGCCCAGCGTACCCTTGCGGGTGATTTTGCCGATCGGCTGGCAAGGCATGACCCAGATGATGTCGATGCCGTTCTCTTTCAGCGTCGGCAGCAACGCCTCTGCAGCGGCAAAAGTGCCTTCTTCGGTCGCCTGACGGGTGTTTAACTCATAGATCGTAGCGTCGTAAGCCCATTTCGGGTGGCGCAACTCCGGCTGCTCTGCACAACTGACCAGCGCAATAGCAGCAATTAGCAATAAGAATGTCTTTTTCATTAGTCTTTAATTATTTGGTATGTTAAGTCTTTGCGGTTGATGATCACGGTCACTTTCTCGCCCAGATAGATACGCTGGTATATGATCTCGTCCGGCCGGTCTATCAGAGGAATGAAATCGCCGTACAGCAGCGGCATGGAGTTGCGGCGCATATGGATGAGTTCCGCTACTTCGTTGCGCATGTTGCGCTCGTCCAGACTGAGGGTCTCGAACCGCATCATGTGTCTGTTGTCCGGGTCATTACCTCCTACTTCGCCGTATTCATCGCCCTGATAGATACAGGGCACGCCCGGCAGCGTCATGTTGAGTACCTCCAATAGCACGGCGCGTTTGTAGGCTTTCTCGGCATCACCGATACCGATCTCTTGGGTCCATCCTTCTTCTTTGCCGTAGGCATAGATATCAATAGCACCTCCGGCGATAGAGGCAAAACGGATCTGGTCGTGGTTGCCGCTGATGTTTCCCATCGTGTGATGGGCACCGTAGGTATGCAGCGAAGTCAGCTCGTTCTGCATCACTTGGTCCATGCCCTTGTAACCGCACAGCGCCTCGCGGGCGGTGAAATAGACATTGAAATCGAATTGCGCATTCAGCATGCCGGTTTTGACATAACTGCCTATCAGTTGCGGGCTGCCGTATGTCTCACCGATCATCCAAATCTCTCTGCCCGGCCATCGGGTGGCGATCTTCTGGCCTAACATCCGCCAGTAACCCTCCGGGATATGTTTGCACGCGTCGTGCCGGAAACCGTCCAGATCATAGTTGGCAAGCCAGTACAACGCGCTGTCGGTCATCTGCTCACATACTTCCTCGCGCTCCAGATCCAGCGTAGGGATATGCTTGTCGAACCAAGTCGTCAGCCGCGCTTCGTCCCACAGTTCGAAGTTACGTCTGCCGTCCGGCAGAATAGAGTCTGTATGCCAGTCCGGGTGCTCCTGCAGTGTCGGCGAATTGATATGCATATGGTTTGCTACGTAGTCCAGAATTACGTTTATCCCGTGCGCGTGCGCGCTATCTAATAAGGTGCGCAGCTCTTCCGGGGTGCCGAACCGGTCGTCCAGTTTCGTTGCGTAGATAGGCCAGTAACCGTGATAACCGCTGAACTTGGTGTAGGTCTTGGTGCTGTCGTATTTATTGCCGTTCGGGAACGGATAGAGACCCCAAGCGTCCCATGGGTTTTGCGTGATAGGACTGATCCACAGCGTGTTGACTCCCAATCTGTCGAAATACCCGTCGCTGATCTTGGCTGTTATTCCGGCTAAGTCGCCGCCCTGGTAATCCACGATGTCCAATACCTCCGGGCTGTTCATCTTCCAGTTGTTGCTTTGGTTTCCGTCGTAGAAGCGGTCGATCAGGATGGAATAGAGCACCTGCGCCTGCTGGTCATGACGGTTCAGCTGGCTGGCGCTCGTTATGATCTTGCCGTCCTCCATCGGCAGCAACATGTCGTTGTAGAGGTAGGTCTCGTCCTCCGCATAGATACGCAGAAAACTACGTCCGGGTATATTGCCGCACATCGTCTCCAATCCCTTGATATCCAGCGTCCATGTCCCGTCTCCCTGAGCTTGCCATAGGTCAATATCAACAATCATGTTCTGCCAGAAGGCTATGAAACTCGGGTTGGCTACACTGTCGTAAAACCCTACGCGCAGTTTGTCGTCTTCGTAGCCCAGCGATATCAAGGCCTGACGTACCGGCTTGTTCGGCAAGACAGGAATCTCAAAACTGCCGTTTTTGTCGTAGAAGGTGATGGAGTGGATCGAATGGTCGCGGTTCACAAGATCCATCTCTCGGACCACCGGAAGCGTGCCGCTGATATTCAGACATTCTATCGCGTCATCTGATATCCAGTGCATGTTTTTCCAGAGCCCCGTATCGCCGTACAGCGCAGGGATATAATCGGTCAAAAACACATGCATTGTGTCGCCTGTCATACGAACGGGCATGATTGGAGCGGACTCGGCTATGTTTTTAGCAATACAATGATCTCGTTGGCATCCTGCCAAACAGAGGGCTGTCAGTAGGAATAGAATACTTTTTCTCATAGTTTCGAATATTTAGCGGGGCAAAGGTACTAAAAAAAAACGATATATGCAAATAAAATTTGCGTATTTCAAAAAAAAGCAGTAATTTTGTACCCGGTTTAAATGGTAAATGTTATATACCGGATAAATCTAAATGGTAAATGACCCAATAGTAAATGGCTTTATGTTAAAGGATACTATTCAATCTTTATTGACTCAAGTGCAGTCTATGTCCGCTACGAATGCGGAGGAACTGGAAGCGCTGCGCATCAAATATCTTTCCAAGAAAGGCGAGATCACGGCGCTCTTCAATGAGTTCCGTCTCGTTCCGGCAGACCAGAAACGCGAACTGGGACAGCTTCTCAACCAGCTCCGTCAGGAGGCTGAGACGCGTATCAACGAGCTCCGCGATCAAATCAGCGTCAAATCACAAGCTACCGACGACAAACCGGATCTGACCCGTACGCCGGATCCTATTGCGCTCGGTACAAGACATCCGCTTTCGCTGGTGCGTGAGGAGATAGAGGATATCTTCTCCCGCATCGGTTTCACGATAGCGCAGGGACCCGAAGTGGAGGACGACAAACATGTCTATGGCATGCTTAATTTCGCGCCGGAGCACCCTGCTCGCGATATGCAGGACACATTCTTCGTGGAGAAAGAGATGGGTGTTCAGAAGCCTACCGACATCCTTCTTCGTTCGCATACTTCGTCTGTCCAGACACGCGTCATGACGAGCCAGAAACCGCCTATCCGCGTGCTCTGCCCGGGTCGCGTCTATCGTAATGAAGCGATCTCGGCGCGTGCCCATTGTTTCTTCCATCAGGTGGAGGGGCTGTATGTGGACAAGAATGTCTCGTTTGCCGACTTGCGCGAAGCGCTGCTTTATTTCTCGAAGGAGATGTTCGGTGCGGACACCAAGATCCGTCTCCGTCCGTCGTATTTCCCCTTCACGGAGCCGAGTGCAGAGATGGATATATCTTGTAATATCTGCGGCGGTAAGGGCTGCTCGTTCTGCAAAGGAACGGGTTGGGTAGAGATCCTCGGTTGCGGTATGGTGGATCCGAATGTGCTGGAGTCCTGCGGCATTGACAGCAAGATCTATTCCGGCTATGCGTTCGGTATGGGTGTAGAGCGTATCACGAACCTCAAGTACCGTGTCAAGGACCTCCGTCTCTTCTCCGAGAACGACGTCCGCTTCCTCCGCCAATTCGAGAGCTGCTAAGGAGAAAATACCACATAGCAAGTTCCGCTTGCGTTCAACATTAAATCTGCATCAAAAGTGCAGATTTTTTTGTGCAAAAATGGCAATTGAAATGGCAAAACAAGGTAATTTTGCGTGAATTTTGTATATTTGTAATTTGTTGAATACAAATGAATTATACGTGATTTTCGAGAGCAAAGTCTAGGACTACTCTTTAGCGCCCCTTATTCAATCTCTTTTCGCTGCCGTTTTGATGTTAATTTTGAGGTTGATTTTATGCATTGTTTTGGCAGTCAATTACGGCTGTCAGTGGCTCAAAATCCGCAAAAATCATAAATTCTTTCTGATATATTTGCATATATCAAAATTTATTGCTAATTTTGCAGCCGAAATGAAGTTTTATTCGGTAAGAGTGCCGAAATCGGGCTTTTATTTCACAGGGTTCTATCTACGCCGTGCTTGCTATAAACGAGAGGGTTAGAGGGAATTCATTACATATTGAAAGCGTTTATTGAACGTATTGTGTTCTACAACTTGAAACTTCGCAACTTTCAAACAGAACCGGATACAACACGAACAAATGAGCGCCTATGGGTATGACTTATGTACCGGACCAGCCAATTCTAGGCAGGCGGTTTGTCATATCGGCGTAGGTTTCATTGTTGTTTATTTGGTTCTCAGGCAATGCGAAGGCCTCAAGTTGTGAGTAAGCAACAAATGAGGTCTGCGCTTTTTCTGTGTATGTATGCGTACGCGCGAACATTAATTATAAAATGGAGAAAGCCGAAAAGCCAAAAGTGAGTAGGCGAAAAACAACAAAATCTTTAAAACCATGAGTGAAGAAACAATTATTGACCAAACTGTTTCTAATGAGAAACCGCAATCAAAGGCAGTACGAACCCCAGAAACCAATGGAACAAAGAGAACTAATGTCCAAACTCCTAAGCCAGAGAAAAAAGATATGGGATCTAAAAAAACTATTGGAGTTGCTTCTATGGCAGGAGCAGCAGGTGTGGTAGCCGGTTTGCTAACCCCTGTGCAGTTGTTCCCGCAGTCTTCAGATATTGAAGATGATAATGTAAATGCAGAAGGTGGCACTACACCGGATATCTCGTCCAACAATGGACATTATGATGGTCACGAAATGGATGTAGCCACTACAGTAGATGATTCAATGAGTTTCAGCGAAGCATTTGCTGCTGCAAGAAAGGAAGTTGGTCCGGGTGGATTATTTACGTGGCATGGTCATACATATGGCACCTATTATGCAGATGAGTGGAATGCTATGTCTGAGGCCGACAAAGATCAATATTGGGCGGATGTATATCATACTACTTCTCATTTAAATGAAGACCTACAAAATGACGATGAAATTGAAATCAGCGATGTTGAAATCAATGATGTAGACATAGTTCCTGATGATTCTGTAGAGGATGAAGAGTTGGAAGATATAGATGAAATAGCGGAGATTGATGACATATCAGATGATGCGATAGAATTAGACGAAAATCCTGATGAAATGTTAGGTGAATTGGCTGACGACAACAGCGAAGAGTTTTTCGCAGATGATGCCATCGATGGTTCTGATGATTCATCAGATTTCGCAGTAGATGGAACAGACCTAGATAACATGGATGAAAATCCTGATCTGGATATGCTGGCATCTAATTCTTCCGACCCAGACATTCCGATTGATAATAATATGGACATGAGCGATTTCGCGTAAAAATTAGATATGGCAAAGGCTATCAAGATTACGGTTAAATGCCCTAAATGTGCAGCTCCATCAGCCGTACCTGTAAAAGAAGAAGAAGTAGGGACAAAGAAACAAGGTGTTTGTCCGAGATGCGGCAGGATATTTACCATTTCTATTCCGACCTCATTGGCCTCTAAATTCGTTAGCGATCCCACCATGGGCGGGTTAGAAGGAGATGTGTCCCTATTGTTGGAAACAATCAGAAATGAAAATACTTCTGTCCAGACCTTTGAACTCACAGCCGATTACTATACTATCGGACGTAAAAATAATAGCGGACCTGCTAGCCGTCCCGATATAGAAGTAGTGACAACAGATATGCACATGAGCCGAAAGCATGCAGTAATAAAAAAAAGAGGGAAAGCAGGGTTCACAATCAAGGATTTGGGAAGTAAAAACGGCATTGTTGTAAACGGTCAAAAAATTGATTCTGACGAAGAAATTTATCTTAATGACGGAGATACCTTCCGCTTAGGAAATACTCAATTCCGTGTTTCTTTTTCCGAAAAATCAGAAGATTATGATGATTTAACACAATAAATAATTTATTATTATGAAAGGAAAAACAGTTAATGGATATACATTGCAGAGCCTGTTAGGAGCAGGCGGTATGGCTGAGGTCTGGTTGGCAGAAAACAGAATTGGGAAAAAAGCCGCAGTGAAGTTACTATTGCCTAAATTATGCGATGATGAAAATGTCGTTTCTCGTTTCCTAACGGAAGCGAAGGTGATGGTCGAATTGAATCATCGAAATATCAGACAAGTGTATGATTTTGGTGATATCGACGGAAGACCATGTATCATTATGGAGTATCTTGAAGGAGAAGACCTTAAATCGAAATTAAAAAGAGGTCAACGATTCTCTGAAAGTGATATAGAAAGCTGGTGGAATCAATTAGTTGATGCTCTGAATTATACGCATTCTAAAGGTATTGTGCATCGTGATATTAAACCAGGCAATATCTTCGTGGATAATGAAGGCACTATTAAATTACTCGATTTCGGTATAGCAAAAGTACGCGAGAGTATTAGTTCTACCCAAACAGGACAAAAATTAGGCACGCTAATGTACATGAGTCCCGAGCAAGTAAGAGATAGCAAGCATATCGATTATAAAACGGATAATTATTCGCTTGCAGTAACTTTTGTGCATTTAATTACCGGTCAGCGTCCTTACAATAGTGACACCAGCAGCGATTATGATATAAGCGTGCAAATAGTCACAGAACCTTTGGATTTAAGTGTGTTACCTGCACAATGGAGAAATTTCTTACAGCAATATCTTAATAAAAAACCACAAGACCGTTCTGAACTAAAACCGTTTACTACTGCCAGAAAACAAAGTGCTGCTACAACGAATAATGCAGGATATAAAAGTACTGCAACAGAGCGCAATACAGGGGATGATGAGACTCTCATAGATGATGGGAATCCTTCTATAACAAAAGAAACACCTCTTTCTGGATCGAAAGGAAAGTACTGCAAAAAATGCGGGACTTTAGCTTCGCCAGGGGCACTATATTGCAGAAAATGTGGTACTAAATTAGTATAGTAATTATCAGAAACTCTAATGTTATGAAATGTCCAAATTGTGGAAAAGAAATAGCCAATGAAAGTAAGTTCTGTGAATATTGCGGAACAAAGGTAAAAACAAAGAGTGATAACAAGAAGAAAACTATCCTTTGGGTAGTACTTGCATGTGTTACTTTTTTAGTTGCTCTATTTGTCGGTAATATGATTTATCACCAATCAGATGCTTATGAAAGAAATTACGTGAAAAGTATCTATACTTTGGACGTCCCTAATGGTATATTTGAAGGTATTTTCGATAAAAACGATCGCGCTTTTAGATATTATGATGATAGTACAGGTGATGAAATTATGTGGATAAAAGGCGGGAATGAGTTTTATGCGGGAATTAATGAGTTATCGCAGTGGTTTAATTATGTACGTTATCATTACGCTATAGGAGGTAATGACTCTTTATATATCCAAACACAGATTCATGGCATACCAGCAATGTACGCGATATACAATTACAATAATGTAACAGAACAGTGCGCGGTATTATACTCTCAAAAAACTGGTGGCTACATCATAAAGTGCTCGTATCCCACACAGCTGAGATTTTATTATGATGATCTTTTACGAAATATGATTTTTTCGTTTAAGGAGAAATGATATTCTATATATTAGGCAAATTAAGTATAATTGTATGAAAATATATAAATTTACCCAGCAAGGGAAACGTAGTAATAACGAGGATTGTCTCGGAAAGAACGATGCACTATTGACCGTCTGTGATGGAATGGGCGGTCACAACTATGGAGAGCGGGCCTCTGCTTTTGTTGTTGAACATATGCTTCAAAAGAATGAGACGCTTAAGCCGTTAAGCAAAACTGACATACAACAACAACTGAATGAGGTTCAGTCATCGCTCAATAAACTTCTAGAAACAGAACCGGAATTGGAAAAGATGGGCACCACGTTTACCGGCATTTTCAAAACACAGGATGTGTGGTATGCTGCCCATATCGGCGACAGTAGGATTTATGTGTTTCGCCCTAAAGAGCAAAAACTATGGCATACTTGGGATCATTCTCTTGTTGGCGAGTTAATGCGTACCCGTGAAATTACCATTGAAGCAGGACGCTTTCATCCAATGTCTAATCGTATCTCCAAGGCTATTATTGCGCAGAAAGAAAATAAATTTGCCTCTGCTTCTATTGTAAAAATTGATGAACTAAAGAATGGAGATATTTTATTTCTTTGTTCTGATGGCGTAGTCGAGGCTTGGGGAGATTGGGATTTGGTACAACTGTTCTCTGACGAGTCTCTTACGTTTGAACAGAAATGCGATAAATTAGCTAAACAATGTGATAATACATCCAAAGATAACAACACGGCTATCATTGCAGAGATAGAAGAAGCAGATGCTTTCTCCTATGGAAATAATGATGAATTAGAATGGACTACTTTTGAGGAAGTAGAGGCGGATTATCGTCAGTATCTCAAAGATGAAGAACAAGAAGAACCGGAAGAAAACATGGAGACCCTTCAGCAGACAGACGAAGTGAGCGATGCCTCTATCAATAATTCTATGGATGAAGAAGGAGCACTCAAAAAGTCTCATAATTCTCTGTTGTTCTGGTGTGGGATATTAGCATTAATATCGGTTATCGCTGTAGTCATGTTTTTGATGTTCAAAAGACCTGGCAAAAACAATCACGCGCCGGACAATATGCCAAAAGTAGAAACTCCGCAGAAGGTAGAGAATGTTACAACAAAAAAAACTTCTGAGCAAGAAGAGTCAAAAGAAGAAGGAAAAACATCAACAACCTTATTCGAGGATTCAAAACCACAATAGATATGAAATGTAAAGTTCTTTTTATTGGCCTATTATTCTTTGCCTCTTATGCATATGCTTACAATAATACATATGCAGTTATAGTGGGCGTAGCTGATTATAAGAATGATGAATATATTAATGATCTCCCGTATACGCTCAACAATACGATGGCTATGTATAAATTCTTGAGATCTAAAGAGGGTGGATTGGTCCCAGCAAAGAATATATGTTATCTCACGGACGCAAATGCTACACGTGCAAATATTATTCGCATGGCGACAGCGCTTTTTTCAAAGGCGAAAGAAGGTGATAGAGTGATATTCTACTACGGAGGTCATGGTGGCGAAGGTTTTGTTACGCCATATGATTACAATGGCTATGCAGAAACAACTATTTTTTATAGTAATATTAAAGCTGTATTTAAATCGGCACATTGTAAGACGAAATTGTTGTTCATGGATTCGTGTTTCTCCGGCTCAATAAAAGGGACTCCTAAATCAAGGAAAGGGAATACGAACAATGCCCGTAGAACCGATAGAAATATGAATATTGCCGTAATGTCAGCGTGTAAGGCGAATGAGTTTTCGTGGCAGACGTCTGCTTATGAAATGGGGGTATTTACTCATTTTTTAATAAAAGGTCTTTCGGGCGCTGCTAATAGTGATCGAAACAAATATATTACAATTAAGGAATTGTTTTATTACGTGTACACACAAGTAACAGCAGAAACACAGTACTATGAGTCTTTGCAAACACCGGAACTATTCGGAAATTTTGATTTAAGGCTGATAGTAGCTAATATGTAAACATAAAGTTATGGATATTGAAATTAAAATAGGAAGGGAAGTTTCAGGGGAGCATGTCATTACAATCCCCTCTACATATAAAAGAGTAAGTCGTAAACACGCATCTTTGATTTGGCATAATGGTACTGCAACTATAGAAGATAACGAGTCTTCTAATGGAACTTTTGTTAATGGACGTCGAATTGCAAAAGCAAAGATTCAAGAAAGTGATGTTGTGTGGCTTGGAGGGCAAGGAGAAGAAGGAAGTTATCAACTTGATCTGCGTAAGGTGTTTGAGTCATGCTGCAAAGCAGAGAACGCACAGCGAACAGACTATTCTCAAGAGTTTGAAGATATAAAACAAGCATATATAGACTATCAGCAAGAAGTTTCTCAATTAAAAACGAACGTGACAAAACAATCGCAGATGCCGAAGCTTTTAGCAACATTAGTACCTGCTGTTATTGGTTTGATTATTCTATTAGTGTCAGAAGACATGACATTACGAATAGTGTCTATGTCTATAGGATCGGTGTTAAGTGGTTTGGTCGGTATTCTAACATTAAGCAAAAGCAGTACTATGAACGATCAAATATCCGAAGAAATCACTGAACTTCAGATTAAGTATCAACCTCGTTACTGCTGCCCTAAGTGCGGAATGAAATATCCATTTACAACACATTGGAGAAAGCTGGAAGCAGAGGGTAAATGCCCCAACCCAAAATGTAATGCTGTGTTTGTGAAGAAATATTAATACTAATAGCAATATGAAAAAAATTATTCTTTCAGCCTTAATAAGTGTCATCGCACTAACATTGACCGCACAAAGTTATGTTGATTTGGGACTTCCTAGTGGAACATTATGGAAAAGTGCCAATGAGCCGGGATTATATACGTATCCATCAGCGCGGTATTATTTCAAGACTTCTCTTCCAACAAGAGCCCAAGTTCGCGAGTTGCTCTATAATTGCACATGGAAATGGATCGGGAAAGGATATAAAGTTACAGGCCCTAATCAAAAATATATCTACTTCCCGTTCAAAGGTTATAAAGATTGCGATGATGATATGCATTATGAGGGTTCTGCAGCATTATTATGGACATTAGACAAAGCGGGAAATGAATGGGCCTATCTATATGTCCTTTCTGACAACCAAAGGGAAATATTAGAGGAATCCAATTGTTGGAGTTGTTCTGTGCGGTTGGTCAAATAAAATTTTTCATACAAAATACTTCAAAGATAACAATGACGACTAATTTCCTTTTTATTGTGCTAACGAGCATATGCATTATTGCAATGTGTATTTATCTTTATCTCTCTTTTCGATTCACAGGGAAACCGAAATGCCCAAACTGCGGAAGAGAGATATTAAAAGATAGCAATTTCTGCGAGTTCTGTGGAACTAAAGTAAAATAATGTTTAATCTCACCAATAATTGCATATATGAAATGTCCTAAATGCGGCAAAGAAATTGCCAGTGAAAGTCAGTTCTGTGAATATTGCGGAGCATGTGTAAATAGTACAATAATCCCCCAAATAGACATAAAGTGGGGAATATTACCCATGTTTTTATTGTTATATTTGGCATTCTTCATAACCTCGAGCCTTCCGACGTTTACTCCGCTTTATCTAAGTAATCGCGTATTATTGATGACAATTTTCATTGTCATCTTGCTGATAATTGTTCTGTGTGTTTCTATACGCTACTGCATTAAGAAAAAAAGTTCAAAATCGTTTTCGATATATATTGGACTGCTAATAATTGGTTTTACTTTAATCGCATATGGATTTTGGCAGCCAAGTCAAGATGAATACATCATAAGTTTTTATAGCAGTGAGGGAGGGCACCGTGTGAGTATTTCTGACAATATAATACTTGACCAATCAAAATTTTATCCTAGTGAAGAAATTGACACTTCTGCGGATTATCTACTTCGAACTTATGGAGTAGATGGAACGTATATTACTACTCATAACATTAATATTAATAATGAGTTTACGGACACAGGGTTTATACTGTTATTGCTGAGCTCCATAGTGTATTTATTATACGCTTTTATTGCTCATAAGAAAGGTTGGAAATTTTAAAATCGATCATTATGAAATGTACAAATTGTGGCAAAGAGATTGCCAATGAAAGTCAATTCTGCGAATATTGCGGAGCAAAAGTACAGCAGGGCTCTAAAGAAGGTAAGATTTATATAGGGTGGCTGTTAATAATAAGTATGCTATTTCTCAGTCTGATGAATTTTGCATTTATGCATATACATCAAGAGACAGATGCGTGGTATTTCAGAAACCAATTGATAGTATTACAATGTGTAGTCTTGTTAATTGGATTAACTATGTATTTCTTGAAAAAGATACATCTTCCTCTAATAATATTAGTATGCATTCAATTCATCATTGGTCTAATATTGTGTTGGGATGCTAGCGAAAACGACTCTAAGGGATTGCGTGGCACTACATACGCGTCCTTAGTATCAGGTCCTATAGGGAATTCTAGCAAAACAGGTATTTTCTTAATGATTTCGCCAACTACCGAAGAACAGAACAATTATGCAGATATGTATTCTCATTCAGAGGCTGTAACAAAATTAGAAGAATTCGCACGAAATATTTCTTCTTCGAACTCACAATACAGAATACATGGAGCTTTTTGGAAAACCTCTCAAACCTATTATTTCTGGGAGCATACCTATATATATGCATGGGCGGATGTAGTGCTCGTCCTATTGTATATTATTTATGCATTTATAGCATGTAAGAAAGGTTGGAAATTTTAAAATCAATCATTATTAGATGTACAAATGATTATTAATTTTATTTCCTATGGTGTAGGAAAAACCAACCATGGCCAACGTGTTATAAATTTTCAGTAAGATTATGCATTAAATGGTTATGCGTTGTCCAAGGTGTAATAGTTATATAAAGAGTTCTGATAATTTCTGTCCGAAGTGTGGATGGAAAATTATGCATCCCCGTAAATACAAGCGCAGCAAGCCAATGAAGCGAACTATGGCGGTGCTATTTGCATCGTTGGGCTTGTTTGTAGCAGGTTGGTTAATGGCTATCGGAATCCCCGAAGTTGGTATCGTTTTTGTGATAATAGGCGGAATAGGGTTGGTGGCTTCATGTGCCACCTATCTAGTGCTCGAATATAAGCATGAGGCGAGAATGAATGATCCACGATATTATGAGACGACATTTCTCCCCCAAGAGCCGGTCGTCTTGCGTCCCCATGATCGATTTGTCTATCCGCTCTTACTCCGTGAATTGCCCAGCGAATACGATAAAGTCCTTTCTGCAGGTTCGGATGAGTTTTTAGTAGAAGTATGTTACAAAGGCAATATGGTAATGCAATTTATCAATGTACCCGACATAAACAAAGGTGAAACGGAGAATATTGGTATTTTCTTTTATCCTTACTTGTACAAAGATGAAGACCTATTAGGAAGATTCGCAACCAATTACTATATACACCACTTTGACCATAATATACGCAGCGATGAGGGAACTGCAGCGTATTTCGGAAGTAATCTTAATAAAGCCATGCAAGTGGCATCATATATCTTAATGACGGTATATTACATCCCGACAGACGAGAATCTGACAATCCGTGTGAATGCGATGTAAGAAACATAACAGTCATCCTACGGTGACGTTCAGGATGGTCGCGAGATGGTCGCGTTCCCGACCGTCGTAATACGGCCGGCTCACGTCGTCCATCCTCTCGGTCGGCTTAGGCTCCCCACCTGCCTTCCCTTTTCGGACTGCCAAGTCAAGGCAGTCCTCCAGATCGCGTTCCCGACCAATAGTAATACGATAATAAAGTGATCTTTGATATATAGCCGAATCAATAGAGGAAACCAAATAGCCAGAGCGGTATGCGATTCCTGTAGCCTGTTTCGGTATTATCTACTGCGAGGAATGAATCGGAGACATCTTTGATTTGCTCAAAGGTCTTGTTCGCACCGCCTACCTCAAACAGATATTTACCATCTACCATAAAATCTCCTTTAGCAGGATAGCAGACGGGCAGAACCTCCGATTAGTTTTGCCAACTCCTTTGGAGCCTTTTATTATTTGGAATAAGCAAGAAAAATGTTAAAAAAAGTACTTGCAAGTACTAAATTTAATCTTTTTTTAGTACTTAGAGATACTAAAATCGGTATAATTGTGACTTGTTTGGCAGAAAAAGTACTTGTAGATACTACATTTTGCCTAATTTTAGTATTTGAAGATACTAAATTGATTCGATAGTTTAAAAATATAACAATATGTATAATATGCAAAAGACAATTTTAAAGAAGAATGTTAAAAAAACACGAAAATGCGTGCATTCTAAAATTTTTTGCGCTAAAAGTTTGCACAATTGAAAAAAATGTTGTAATTTTGCACCCGATTTTGCGCCTATGAGCGAGCAGAGCCATTATATCATCGAACTTTCGCGCCTCCCGGTAGGCACGCATTCGTTTGATATTCAATTGGATAACGACTTCTTCGCTTCCTTGGAGAAGACCGAAATCCTGAGTGGCAACATCTCTGCTAAAGCGACGCTTAATCTCCGGGAGGAGGACTACCAGCTCAACATTGCGGTTCACGGGACTGTTTTTGTTGTGTGTGACAGGTGCCTCGACCCAATGCCCCTTGACATAGACGACGAGCAAGAGATTTTCTCGGAGGACGAGGAGGACGAAGAAACCGTACATCGTAAATCGTCCAATCGTACTTTGGATTTATCCTGGCTCGCCTATGAGATAGTTAGTATCAATATTCCGCTCGTTCACAGTCACCAACCGGGTGAGTGCAACACGCAAATGGAACTTCTCCTCCATGATCACCTTTGTGACGAGCCGGATCCCGAAAACGATACTGACGCAGATATAGAATAAAACATTGTACAATAATTTAACTCCTCTTACGGCATAGAGGGTCCCCGAAAATTTTAATTTTTGGGGAGAGCGGAGGCATCGGTTGCCCGTTTATTTAGCGGAGCGGTATAAACCAATGCACACCGATTGCCGAACGCGAAATGGCACATCCTAAAAGAAGACAATCGCACACCAGACAAGCGAAACGTCGTACACATGACGTAGTGAAAGCTCCTACGCTGGCTACATGCCCGAACTGTGGCGCTCTTCACATCTACCACACCGTTTGCCCGTCTTGCGGCTACTATCGTGGTAAACTGGCTATCGAGCAAGCAGAGGCTTGATCAATCGGAAAGGTGAAAAATGAAAGGTGAAAGGAATAGTTTTTTCCTTTTGCCTTTTTACCTTACTTATATAACGCGTACGTGAGTACGCACGTGACCCGAGAGGGCCACTCTGGAAATTCAAAATTAAAAATTCAAAATTCTAAATTGATGTACAACAACAATTCCAACAATGAAGGTGAGCGTCGTCCGAGACCGCGTTTTCACCGTGAAGAGACAGAGCGCCCGGCTCGTCCTCGTTTTACCAGAGACGGCGAAGCCCGTCCGCATTTTACCCGTGACGGAGAAGCCCGTCCGCATTTTACACGTGACGGTGAATCCCGTCCGCAACGTCCTTACGGCGAGCGCGCAGAGCGTCCTAACCGCCCGTTCGGAGGCAAACCTAAACGTAACCCCGGAGTCTATTCCGGTCATAAACAGCAAGTCTATCGTGAGCAACATGAGGATCCGACAAAACCGATCCGTCTCAATAAGTACCTCGCTAATGCAGGTATCTGTTCCCGTCGCGAGGCAGATGATTTTATCCAGGCAGGCGTGATTACCGTCAATGGCGAGACCGTGGACAATCTGGGCGCCAAAGTGCTGCCGACGGATGATGTCCGTTTCCATGACCAGCCTGTCCGCCGTGAGCGCAAGGTATATATCCTTCTCAACAAACCGAAGAATACTGTCACCACCACCGACGATCCGCAAGAGCGTCACACGGTGATCGATATTGTCCGCAATGCATGTGCAGAACGTATCTATCCGGTTGGTCGTCTGGACAGAAACACTACCGGTGTCCTTCTGCTCACTAATGACGGGGACCTGGCAGCCAAACTGACTCACCCGAAATTCCATAAGAAGAAGATCTATGCCGTTACGCTGGATCATGAACTGGACGAAGTGGATGAAGCTATTATCCGTGCCGGCGTAGTACTGGATGACGAGCGCATCATCCCTGATGCTTTGGAGTTCCCGAAAGCCGACCGCAAGCATATTGGTCTGGAGATCCACTCCGGTCAAAACCGCGTTGTGCGCCGCATATTCGAGAAAGTAGGGTACAAGGTAGTGAATCTCGACCGCGTTTCTTTTGCCGGTCTGACCAAGAAGAATGTAGGCCGCGGCAAATGGCGTTTCCTGACTCCTAAAGAGGTTGCTTTCCTCCAGATGGGACAGTTTTAATTTAACAGAAAGCGCTAAACAGGACGAAGTCCGCTGAACAGCAAAGCGCTAAACAACAAAGTGAAACGCAGCGTTCATTACATATTATTTTTTGTCACTCTTGCTCTGGCGATAGCCTCCGGCATTTTGATGTTCCATGTCAACGTCAATGCGGACATGACCAAATATCTGCCGGACGACTCCCAGATGAAGAGCGGTTTGGAGATTGTCACATCCGAGTTCGGATCGTCTGCGCAAATGTCAGGATCCGATGTACATGTGATGTTTGAGGGGCTGCGGCCGAATGAGATTTCCGGTATCCGGACTCTGTTGGACGGCTATCCGGATGTGCAGGGCGTATCATTCCGGTATTCGTCGGATAGCACCCATGCAGTCTTCGATCTGAATGTGCCGAAATCGGTTGACCAGAAAGCGCTGGGCAAACAGATCAGTGCGCGTTTCGGCGGCAACTGCGTCGTAGAGACCAGCCAGGATGGCGCCACACCGCCTGTTTCTGTGATTATCATCGCTGCGGTGATGATCATGCTGGTGCTCTTTGTCATGGCGCAGTCCTGGTTCGAACCCGTTGTGATCCTTATTACTGCCGGACTGGCTATTGTGCTCAATATGGGTACCAATGCCTTCCTGCCTTCCGTTTCAATCACTACCAATTTTATCGGTTCTATCCTGCAGGCGGTGCTCTCGCTGGATTATTGTATAGTCCTTCTCAACCGCTACCGTCAGGAGCAGGATGAACATACAGACCGGCGGACAGCCGTTCTGGCGGCAAACAGGGCGATCAAGAAAGCAGCACCGTCTATCCTCTCCTCGGCTTTGACGACGGTAGTAGGACTACTGATGCTCTGTTTCATGCGTCTTAAGATAGGTGCAGATATGGGTATCGTGCTGGCTAAGGGTGTTGTCTGCTCGCTGATCTGCACCTTCACCGCCATGCCGGCTCTCATGCTCCTCTTCCGCCGTACGATCAATGCAACGGCGAAGAAAGCCTATGTGCCGCCGACAGACGGCTTGGCGCGGTTCGTTGCACGCCACAAACTGCCCATGGCAGTGGGAGCGGTCATGCTGTTCTTCGGGGCGTGGTATTTTTCCCGGCAGACAACCATCTTCTTCTCCGCTGAGTCGGAATCGAAGATAGAGGAGATTTTCCCTTCTCCTAATCCTTTTGTTCTGGTTTACGACACCCGGGACGAGGACTCTATCTATCCGCTGGTTGACAGCCTGATGGCGCAGCCCGGAATCCAGTCTGTTATCTCGTATCCTACGCTGATGAGCCAGCCTCTTACTCCGGCCGAGATGGCAACGCACGTACGTTCGCTGCTCACCGACTTCAAGGATTTCATGCCGGAAGGAACGACCGTTCCGTCGGAGGCTCTGGATATGCTCAATCCGGAGATAATGCAGCTGCTTTATTATATGCGGTCCAAGGATTCGGTGGAGAACAAGATGGCTTTCCCCGATCTGGCGAAGTTCCTGCATACGAACGTGGCAACCAATCCGCTCTTCTCGTCCTATCTGGATGAGGATATGAAAAAGCAGGTCGAGATGCTTCAATCGATGCTTAACGTAGAGCCGGAGAAAAAAGAACCGCTCCATAGCGAAGCCCCGAACAAACCGGAGGCTGTTAAACAGGAAGCAGCTAAACAGGACTCAAGTCCGCTTAACAATGAACACATCGTACAGCCCGTAGAGACGATAGCGCCTATTACCCATGACCCGTCTCCCATCACCGAAATAGACACGGTGGAAATACCTTCCATGCAGATTGATAAGATCTATCTGGTTCCTTTTATCGAGCGTCTCAATGCCACCCAAACCTCCGCCATCTCGGTTGAGATGCGCAAACTGACAGACACGATGGCTATACGGTTGCCTATGTCTGTATCGGAGATGTCGGTCTTCATCGGCTCTACGCCTATCCAGACCCGTCTCGTTTACGGCTATGCTCCCGGAAAGGCGAAGAAACTGTCTCCGCTTCAGTATGTCCATCTGCTGGTGGATGATCTGTTCAAGCGTCCGGGACTGGCAGGTATGATATCGGAAGAACAGCGTACGCTTCTGGGCCAACGCGCCTATCTCATGGATCTGGCGGATGCCAATGCTCTTCTGACACCGGAGGAACTGAATATCCTCCTTCGTGCTTTTGGAATCCAGGATCTCACGGACGACGAGTTGCTGGCGATCGCTTATCCTCCGGAGAAACCCAAACAGATCACTGCTACTTCGCCGAGCGAACTGAATACGGAAGCCATCATCCAATCGATAGCGGATATCCAGCTCTCGCTTCATAGCACCGATACCGCCCGTGCGAAGAACAGCGGGTCACAAAATGTACAGCCGCAACCTGCTACGCCTAAACGCAAAACCCCATCACGCGCAGACCAGCAGGCGGAACTGTTTACCGAACTTATGTTCTCCGGCGAAAGCTATACGCCGGACCAGATGGCTTCCAAACTGGACAAGCTGATGAAGCTCTCTAATGTGAAATCCGACCCCGTTACGCCGGCTCAGATGTCGCTCTTATATGACTATTATGCTGCTACGAACAGCTCTTGCGACACGCTTCGGGCGGGATTCGGACAGTTGCTGAACTATATCTGTGATACGCTGGTATATGATCCGAGATTGGCGGATGTACTCCCTGACACGATAGGTGAACAGGCGACCCACGTCAAAGCGCAGATAGCCGATGGACTGGGGCAGTTAAGAAAAGAGAAACATTCGCTTCTGGTTGTTCTCTCGTCCTTACCGAAAGAGTCACAGGAGACATATGATTTCGTAGATACACTGACGGCACTGGCTGATGCGCGTTTGCCGCACGAGCATTATTATGTGGGTGAATCGGTGATGTACGCCGAGATGCGCGCCGGATTTGACCATGAGATGAATGTGGTGTCGCTTCTGACAATCCTTTCTATCTTCCTTATCGTTGCGCTTACTTTCCGTTCGGTCATTGTACCTACTATCCTGGTGGTAACGGTGATGAGCGCAGTGTATGTCAATGTGGTGGTAGCCGGACTTTTCTCCGGTCAGATGCTTTATCTGGCATACCTGATTGTGCAAGCAATCCTGATGGGTGCCACCATTGATTATGGTATCCTCTTTGCTAACTATTACCGCGAGAACCGCAAGACCATGCTGCCTGTAGATGCCGTTTGTGCGGCTTACAGAGGCTCGATACGAACGATCCTTACTTCCGGACTGATTATGGTGATCGGACCCGGAGTGATGGCGCTGGCTGTGGATGATCTGATGATATCGAATATAGTAGGATGTCTGGCGGTAGGCGCTTTCATGGCTATCGTACTGACGCTCACCGTTGTGCCGGCTGTTCTGGTTGCATTGGATAAATGGGTGGTGTACGGTAAGAAAAACAGATACACCGGCGAAGAATAATTATCTATCGGCATGAGCCGAAGCAATCGCCCATAGGACGAAGCAATTATAAATTATAAATTGTGAGTTCGCAGAACGAACATTGGGACATAGAGATCACGCCGCGGGACAGACTGCTGGCGGTTGATTGGAAAGAACTATGGCGGTATCGCGATATGTTCCTGCTCTTCGTGGCGCGTAATTTCCGCGTGGCGTACAAGCAGACTATCCTCGGTCCGTTGTGGTTTATCATCACGCCGGTCCTTTCTGTTATTGTCTATGCCACGGTCTTTGGAGGAATAGCTAATATCCCTACGGATGGTATCCCGCCTATCTTGTTCTATCTGCTGGGAATATCCGTCTGGGGGTATTTCTCGTCCTGTCTCAGTGCAACGTCCAACTCGTTTGTTTCGAACGCAGATATCTTCGGCAAAGTCTATTTCCCGCGGATTATCATGCCGTTGGTGGCAGTGACAACTAATCTTCTCTCCCTGGCTATCCAGCTTGCTATCTTTGCGGCGTTCTATATCTATTACGCTGCTACGGGAACAGAGCTGGTGGTTCATTGGCAGATAGTTCTTTTCCCGTTCCTGATCATCCTGTTAGCACTGATGGCGGTGGGGTTCGGAATGATCTTCTCGTCTATGACTACCAAATACCGGGATCTGCAGATCATGCTCAATAAGATTATCTCTCTCTGGGTGTATATCACGCCGGTGATTTATCCGCTGAGTATGGTTACGAATGAGAAACTGCATCTGGCAATGAGTCTTAATCCTGTTACCCCGGTGATGGAGGCAATCAAATACTCGCTGTTGGGACAAGGTCAGTTCTCCTGGCTATGGCTATGCTATAGCGCGGTTTTCACCTTCATTCTCCTGGTTGTCGGACTGATGCTCTTTAATAAAGTACAAAAATCGTTCATGGATACGGTGTGACCTTTGGTCACAAGTGTTGAGTGATGATTTATGATTGATGATTTGTAATAAGCACTAAAGCACTTTGAACTCAAACAACACATATTGGACTACGGAGATTTCGCCTACTACCTATGCGAAAGGATTAGGATTGAAAGAATTGTGGCAGAAACGCTACCTGATCTGGCTGTTTATCAAACGTGATATCACGGTCCAGTTCAAGCAGACGATTTTCGGCATGGGGTGGTATTTTATCTCGCCTCTCTTCTCGATGTTTATGTATATCATCGTCTTTGGCAGGATAGCAGGAATACCTACGGATGACATCCCGCAGCCGGTGTTCTATTTGTCGGGAATATGTCTCTGGGAGTATTTCTCAGAATGTCTCACAGCCGTTTCCAATACCTTCCAAAGCAATGCAGGATTGTTCGGCAAAGTCTATTTCCCGCGGCTGGTATCGCCGGTCTCAGTGGTGATATCCAAGATGTTCCGTTTTTCGCTCCAACTGGGAACGTTTATCATCGTCTATCTGCTTTTCCTTTTCAAAGGCGTGAACCTTTGTCCTACATGGTATCTGTTGCTTTTCCCGGTGTTGGTCTTCATGATCCAATGTCTGGCTTTGGGTCTCGGACTCATCATCTCTTCGCTTACAACGAAATACAAAGATCTTGTTAACTTCTTCGGCGTCTTCGTTTCTCTTTGGATGTACGCAACGCCTATCGTTTATCCGCTTAGTTATGTCACCAATCCGACGCTGCACAAGATCATGCTCTTCAACCCCATGACGGCTATCATTGAGACCTTCAAATACGGAGCTTACGGAGCCGGCGAATTCTCATGGACTTCCCTCGGATATAGTGCAGTAATCATTTTTGTCCTCCTTTTTATCGGTATTGCGATGTTCAACCGCAAGCAGAAGTTCTTTATAGATACGATATGATATGACAAAGTCATAATTGCTTCACGCATGGCGTGATAGATAATTGCTTTGCGGCAAGCCGCAATAGATGAAATGGAAACAATCGACTATAATAAGAAATTTTTAGATTTCGCTATTCGAATAGTAAATCTAAAAAAGTACCTG
Organism: uncultured Bacteroidales bacterium; assembly: GCA_937910305.1. GTDB lineage: Bacteria > Bacteroidota > Bacteroidia > Bacteroidales > Paludibacteraceae > Colicola. The sequence goes on from CALEPS010000135.1 coordinate 25,105, forward strand.
AACGAAAAGAAGCACGAATACACAATAGCAGATCAAATTATGCGATCAGGTACCTCCATCGGAGCTAACCATCGTGAAGCTGTTTATGCCGAAAGCCGAGATGATCTTGTGCATAAATTATCTATAGCTCAAAAGGAGTGTAATGAGACTATGTATTGGCTTGAACTATTGCGTGCAACAGATTATATCTCGTGTGAACAGTATGATAGCCTCTATAATAATGCAAAAGAGTTGATGCGCATCTTGAGTGCTAGTATTGTGAAAATGAAGAAAAATAATACGTAGCAATCGCGCTTTTGCTGTACCCTCACGGCTTAGCCGTAGCAATCGCGCTTTGCGCGAAGCAATTATAAATTACAAATTTAAAATATTATGCTGATAAAGATTAATAGTGCATCTCCTGTGGGTATTGATGCAGTGCCGGTTACTATAGAGGTGCATGCGGTGCCGGGCTTTGATTTCACGCTGGTCGGCTTGCCGGATGCCTCAGTCAAGGAATCGCATGAACGAATCCTTGCTGCGCTGACGGTGAATGGCATGGAGAACCTGCGCCGCTCGTTTACCATCAATATGGCACCTGCGGATATCAAGAAAGAAGGTGCATCCTTCGATCTGCCGCTGGCGATAGGTATGTTAGCCGGAGCGGAGAAAGTGAAGACCAAGAATCTGGAGCACTATATGATCATGGGCGAACTGTCGCTGGATGGCTCGCTCCAACCGATCCGCGGCGCACTGCCTATCGCGCTTTGTGCGCGGCAGGAAGGTTTCAAAGGCCTGATCCTTCCGGCTGCGAATGCAGATGAAGCGGCTGTAGTGGAAGGGTTGGATGTCTATGGGCTGAATAACCTGATGGAGGTGGTTCATTTCCTGAATGGCGAACCGAAGGATGAACTGAATCCCGAGGAAACCTTCGCTCCTACTACGGTGGATACGCAATCTATTTTTGAAACCCTGGCTTTTCCTTCGGACCTGGATTTTGCGGATGTACGCGGCCAGTTCAAGGTGCGTCGGGCCGTGGAGATTGCTGCTGCAGGCGGACATAACATGCTGATGATCGGTCCTCCGGGGGCCGGCAAAAGTATGATTGCCAAGCGCATCCCTTCTATCCTTCCGCCTTTGACGCTTGAAGAAGCACTGGAGACCACTAAGATCCATTCGATAGCAGGACTGACGGCCAAGAAGAAAGGGGCTAATACGGCTCTTATTGTCCAGCGGCCATTCCGTTCTCCCCATCATACGATCACCGATGTGGCGCTGGTAGGAGGAGGACAGAACCCGCATCCGGGAGAGATCTCTCTTGCTCATAACGGTGTGCTTTTTCTGGATGAACTGCCGGAATACAAGCGCTCCGCGCTGGAGGTGATGCGCCAGCCGCTGGAGGACAGACATATCACGGTGGCGCGCACCAAAGAGACGGTCGATTATCCCGCTTCTTTCATGCTCGTAGCAGCCATGAACCCTTGTCCGTGCGGCCATTACGGAGAGAATAACCCTGCGCATCCTTGTACCTGTACGCCGGCGCAGATACACCGTTATATGTCTAAGATCAGCGGACCTTTATTGGATCGCATTGATATCCAGTGCGAAATAGAAAGTGTCCCGTATGAACAACTTCGGGATGCTGCTCCGGGTGAGTCGTCTGCAGTGATGAGGGCGCGTGTCCTAAAAGCAAGAGCCGTTCAGAATGAGCGTTTTAAACACAGCCGGCTGGTGCATTGCAATGCCATGATGAGTTCCAAGATGGTGCGTACATACTGTGCTTTGGATGATGAATGTGACAAACTGCTGGAGTTCTCGATGTCCAGACTGGGTCTCTCCGCTCGTGCGTATGACCGAATCCTGAAAGTTGCACGTACTATCGCGGATATCGAAGGAGCACCTGAGATTAAGAAAAACCATCTGCTCGAAGCTATCTCCTATCGCTCTCTCGACCGCTCCACCTGGGCCGGATAATAAAAAAGCGCCGCATTGAGGTGACCCCAAAAAGTTGGACGGATTATTAAATCTATTTGACTTGATTTTGA
>CALEPS010000136.1 GCA_937910305.1 uncultured Bacteroidales bacterium
GTTTGTACACTCGATTGAGCCGGACGGCAGTTTTATCTACTACAAGGGCGACGAGAACCTGCGGGCGATAGCCGGGGAGGCACGCAAAGATATCACATGTATCCCGTACGACGCGTACGACGGCAAAGTAGAGATGCAGATTTTCGGCCGGCATAACATGCAGAACCTGCAGGCAGCCATGCTGGCATGCCATTGCATCGGCGTAGCCCCTGAGGATTTCTACCGCGAGATCAGTACGTTTACCGGTGCCTCGAACCGTTTGGAGAAGATATGCGAGACGGCAGATAGCGTAGCCTACAAAGACTTCGCCCATTCACCGAGCAAACTGAAAGCGACCATCAATGCCGTACGCGAACGGTATCCGGAGAAGAAACTGATTGCCTGCATGGAGTTGCATACCTTCAGCAGCCTGATGGCGGAGTTTCTGCCGCAGTACAAAGGGTGCATGGCAGAAGCGGACGTGGCGTATGTCTATTTCAACCCGAAGGTAATCGAGCACAAACGTCTGACGCCTATTAGCGCGGAAGAGGTACGTGAGGCATTCGGCACAAAAAATGTAGAGGTTTTCACGGAGAGTCTGGCGCTGCAACTCAGGCTACAAAGTCTAGACTTTACCAACACCGCCCTGCTGATGATGTCCAGCGGCACTTTCGACGGGATCAACATAAAGGAATTTGCAAAACAATTAATCCATGGATAAGCAAAAAAGACGCGACTACCTGTACATGCGCATGGCACGTACATGGGCGGAGAACAGTTACTGCGTGCGCCGCAAAGTAGGTGCACTGCTGGTAAAAGACCAAATGATCATCTCTGACGGCTACAACGGCACACCTTCGGGATTCGAGAATATCTGCGAGGACGAGAACAACGTATCCAAGCCGTACGTGCTGCACGCGGAGGCGAACGCGCTGACGAAAGTAGCACGGTCCAACAACAGTTCAGACGGCGCAACGCTGTATGTGACGGCTTCGCCGTGTCTGGAGTGCTCGAAGCTGATTATACAGAGCGGTATCAAAAGGGTCGTTTACGGCGAAGAATACAGGATTATGGACGGTGTGGAACTGCTGAAACGTGCAGGGATAGAAGTAGAGTTCCTGAAGGACTAAAGCGAAAGGAAGAAAGATGAAGAAATTTATTTTGCCCGTATTCGCTATCTGGGCTGTTATGCTGCTATCGGCAAGCGTCGCTTATGCGGATGAGTGTAATGGTATCTCAGTCCCATACGTAAATGATTTCGAGAATGAGACTGTCGGTGTACAGCCGGCATGCTGGACATTCTCTAGCACCACAAGCATCGCAGGCAATGCTTCTTCGAAATATCTCTCTTTGAACGGCACAAGCGGAACTGCATATGCCATTACGCCACGTCTTTCCAAGCCGGCAAATGAAGTGATGATTTCTTTCTATGAGCAGGAGCATACGCAATATGGTCCGAGATTGGGTGCGTATGGTCCATGCGTAATAGGCACTATTACGGATCCGTCGGATACCTCCACTTTTATGGCGTTGGATACTTTGCCTGCATCTCAGGAGAAATACCGCCGTGCAGAATATTTTCTATATAATGCGCCGTCAACGGATCATTATATCATGTTCCAATACAACGGATACAGCCCCTTCGGTTATGGTAATAGTTACTGCTATATAGATAGTGTACAAATCGATTCATTACCGACTTGTTTTCCTGTGAAGGATATTCGTCTGGATACTGTATATGCGACCACGGCGGAGTTATCCTGGACGCCCGGAAAGGACGAACAGGCATGGGATGTGCTGGTATTAAGCGCAAAAGGTGATACGTTGTTTCATAATACGGTAACCGACAACCGCTGCACGGTTAGCGGTCTGACGCACAGGACACCTTATACTATAACCGCGTATGTGCGCGCTAATTGCGGCGACGGCGATTTAAGCCGTACGAGGCAAGCCACGTTCTCGTTTGAGACTCAAACAGATTGCGATTCCCCGATCGTGACGCTACCGTTTATAGAGAATTTCGAGAGTACCAGCGCCGACACCAGACAAATGCCCTCCTGCTGGAGAAAGATTTTGCGTCCGACAGCATATAGTATTTATCCGTATGTCTATTCCAGTTATTCTTACTGCCACTCATGCGAAAACACGCTGTATATCAGCGGCAATAATTATGGTATATATACCATCCTGCCGGAGTTCTCGGAGGACGTCAACAAGTTACAAATAAGCCTCTGGACCTGTAACTCGTTGGTCGATCCTACTCACGGCTCGTTCATCGTAGGCGCAATAAGTAATCCGAATGACTCAACGACCTTCTTCCCTATAGACACGCTCCCGCAAAGCACGGACTTCACCGAGCATCTGGTATATTTAGACCAAGTGCCGGCGGGCTATAAATATATTGCTATTCTCTACGACAGATTTACATCCGGCTCTTCATGGTTAATGCCAACAGGTATGATAGACGATGTGACGGTGGACTATGCTCCCGGCTGTCTGGCTATAGAGGACATACAGTTAGACTCGGTAGGTCCTAATAATGCTACATTCTCATGGATTCCCAAGCGGGCAAACCCTTACGGCTATGAGGTGACGGTTACTAATGAATATGACAATTCGGTTATGTTGTCCGATACGGTTTATATGCCTTCTGTTCAGATAAGCGGATTGGATTTTTCCAGCGAGTACAAGCTGAATGTCTCTGTGGCTACTATCTGCACGCCGGGAAACAGCGCTAAGCCATACGCAGAGAGTTTCTTTATCAAGACAGAGTGTAAGCCCATTGAATCGCTGTACAATGAGAGTTTCGAGCATTATGTGGCATATCCGTATAAAGCGGAGAAAGTAGCTACACCTGACTGCTGGAATGTGATAAACGCCAACAGCCTGTATTACTCGCAGCGGATCTATGTGACATCGGCTCCATCTTATGTTCATAACAGCAAGCAAAGCCTGCTCTTTGAGTTATCGGCATACTATCCCTCCTATGCCATTATGCCGGAGATGAACATTGATTTGAGCACGCAGCAGATTTCGTTCTTCTATAAACTAACCGATACATATCGTCGCGGGGATTTGACGCTTGGTTATTTCCCGAAGGATAGTTTGGTGGATTCGGCTTTTGTAGCGCTCACCACTATGACGCCCGCATCACAATGGTACGGTCTGAAGAACTATCGTTTGGAGAGAGTACCGGCAGGTGCGCGTCTGGCATTCAAATACTACAACCCGAATATGCCTAAAAACCAAATTAATTATTCCGGCATAGCGATAGACGATGTCACGATAGAGGATATCAATAACTGCCATCCGCCTTTGAGGGTTTTGGCAGACTCCGTTACCAGCCATTCCGTGCGGGTCCACTGGCAGCCGGAGTTTTAAGATAACACGCATTTTAATGTGGTTATTTCGCAAGGAAAAGACACGCTCTTCTACGCGGAGGAATATCCGGATACCTTGTGCGTGATAGACGGTCTCCAATATGCAAAATACTATTATCTGGACTGTCATATATCTACTGCGTGCAGCGACCGAACTTCCGATCCGCTCAAATCGCCTGTTTATTTTGTTACGGAGTGTGCGCCGTTTGCGATACCATACCAAGAGGATTTTGAGCACGCCAATACTACTTATGTTGCCGGAGAATTTCCTTACTGCTGGTTACACTGGGGCAACCGGCAGACAGGCTTGCGGGCTTGGGGCAATCCAACGAGTTATAGAACACATTCGGGTGGAGGAATACTGGATTTATTTGCCGATTCCACCTCTTGGAGCATGGTAGCTTTGCCGGAGTTGGAGGCGAGTGTAGATACACTTGCTATCTCGTTCTATTCGAAGAATTTTGGTCCGGAAGAAGGCGAGACCGGAATATTGGAGGTGGGTTACCTGCCGGATCCGGCGGATTCATCTACATTCGTTTCCGTTGCTTCCATCTCAGGTTATGAAGAATACACCCTCTCTACCGTTGATTTCCAGAACGCGCCGGAGGATGTACATATGATTGCATTCCGCTTTGACGGAGGAGATGAGACTAATGAAGTTTATATCGATGACATTACCGTAGAGAGCAATACCCGCAAGGAGGTAACGAAAATAGAAACCGTTGGGGATGGAGGGTCCTCCCAAGCCACCAAATTTATCCGTAACGGTCAACTCTTTATTCTCCGTGACGGACGAGTATATACGATCTTTGGCACAATAATTGAGGATTCGGAAAGAGACAATAATCTATAAAAATATGAAGAAATACATTTTACCAACATTAACCGTGCTCGGCGTAGTATTAGGTATCATCATCGGCATGGCGTTGAGCCAGAAAGCGAACGCACAGCGGATTATTTATCAGAACGGCACATGGCAGTTGGAACAATCCAAAGTGGATCGTCTGCTGCAACTGATGCAAACAGCCTATGTGGACGAACTGAATATAGACAGTATTACCGACGAGGCGATGACGGATCTGGTACACAAATTAGATCCGCATAGTTCGTATATCCCGAAGGAAGATCTGGAAATGGTGAACTCTGAGTTAGCCGGTTCATTCTCGGGTATCGGAGTACAGTTCTCGATCCAGCAGGACACGGTACGTATCGTAGCTGTCATAGCCGGCGGTCCGAGCGAAGGCGTTGGTGTATTAGCCGGCGACAAACTGATTACCGTAGATGACAGCGTTTTCACGGGCAAAAAGATCAATAACGAGAAAGTGATGCGTACACTCCGCGGCGAGAAGGGCACCCAAGTAAAACTGGGTGTGCTTCGTTCCGGAATGAACGAGCCGCTCTATTTCACAGTCACAAGAGGCGATATACCAGTGACGAGCGTGGATGCGAAGTTCATCATTGAGCCAGAAGCCGAAGGTCAAAAGTCGAAAGACAAAATCGGATTTATCCGTGTTAACAAGTTCGGCGAGACGACGTATAAGGAGTTCATCTCCGCTTTAGCGGACCTGTATTCCAAAGGCGCGACGAGCTATATCGTGGATCTGCGCGAGAACAGCGGCGGTTATATGGAGCAGGCAATCCGCATGGCGAATGAGTTTCTGCATCGCGGTGACCTGATTGTATATTCAGAGGGTCGTGCTTATCCGCGATATGAGGCAAACGCTAACGGCAGCGGGCGATTCAAGGACGTGCCGCTGGTTGTGCTGATCGACAATTTCTCGGCTTCAGCGAGCGAGATCTTCGCCGGCGCAATGCAGGACAACGACCGCGCTACTATCGTAGGCCGGCGTTCGTTCGGAAAGGGTCTGGTACAACAGCAGATGCCTTTCGACGACGGCAGCGCCGTGCGACTGACCGTGGCGCGGTACTACACCCCTTCCGGCCGGTGCATCCAGAAGCCTTATATTTTGGGCGACCAGGAGGATTACGAGAAAGACCTGCTGGACCGGTTTGAACACGGTGAGTTCTATTCTGCCGATTCTATCCATTTTGCGGACACCACTATTTATTACACCAAAGGCGGACGCAAGATGTACGGCGGCGGCGGGATCATGCCGGATGTATTCGTAGGAAGAGACACAACGCTCAATACGCCTTGGTACAACCGGTGTGTGAATCTGGCATACACGTACCAGTTCGCCTACCAATACACAGACCGACACCGCAAAGAGTTGAGCAAATTCAAGGACTGGCAGAGTCTGGAGAAGTATCTGCTTAAACAGAATGTATTGCGTGAGTTTGTGAAGTTTGCAGAAGACAAGGGCGTGGAGCCGAACGAGGCGGAGATACAAAAATCGCGCCCGTTAATGACGCGACTTTTGAATGCCTATATCGTGCGCAATATCTTAGGAGACGAAGGATTCTTCCCTCTCTTTGAGCGCGACGACGAGATCACTAAAGCTGCTGTAGAGCAGCTAACACGAAGCGATAGAACTTCTGCACAGTAGCGATATTCACACGCTCATCGGGGGAATGGGGATGCTCAATGGTAGGACCGAAAGAGATCATCTCCATTCCTTCGTATTTAGCCCCTATGATACCACATTCGAGTCCGGCGTGAATAATGATAACACGCGGCTCGGAGCCAAACTCCTTCTCGTAGGTATCCTTCATCGTAGCAAGGAGACGGCTCTTGAGGTTGGGTTTCCAGCCGGGGTATGATCCGCTGAACTGTACGTCTGCGCCTGCAATGGAGAAAGCGGACTGGATGACGGATGCCAGTTCTTCCTTTCGGCTCTCCACGGACGAGCGGGTGAGACAGCAAACCTCAACGACATGTACCATTTGGTCATTTACCATTTTGGTATTTGTAGAGATCATCGCGAGGTTGTTGGAAGTCTCCACGATGTCCGGTGCTTCAGGGATTACACGGTAAACGCCGTGCGGACAGAGAGTGATAGCGTGAATAAGGAAGTCCTGTACATCCTCGGGCATTTCGGTCTTCGGACATTCCACTTCGTGAGCCGTAAAATGCAGGTCCGTCTCAATACCGTCATATTCGCGCAGCCAAAGGTCTTCATAACGATCTACCAGATCCTGTACGTCCTGATAGCTGTCAGCCGGGATTGTGATAACGGCAGACGCCTCACGCGGGATTGCATTACGGAGCGATCCTCCTTCCACACATGCCAGCCGCGCCTCATAGTCAGCCACCGCCTCTTTGAGAAAACGGAAGAGCAGTTTGATAGCATTCGCGCGCTGAAGATGGATGTCGCATCCAGAGTGTCCTCCCTTGCAACCCTTGACTTCTACTTTCAGAGCGATGTCCCCTTCTTCGGTCTCCACTTCCTGATAGGAGAAAGTAGCGGTAGTGTCAATTCCTCCGGCGCATCCTACATAGAGTTCGCCTTCCGTCTCCGAATCCAGGTTCAGCAGGTATTTGCCTTTGAGCCATCCCGGTTGGAGGGCATTGGCACCGTACATTCCTGTCTCTTCATCAATCGTGAAGAACGCCTCCAACGGCGGGTGAACGACCGACTTGTCTGCAAGGATAGCCATCGCAGTAGCCACCCCTATACCGTTATCTGCACCAAGTGTAGTACCGTCTGCAGTCACCCATTCCCCATTCTCCTCTACATATGCCTGGATAGCATCTTTCTCGAAATCAAAGACCTTGTCGCTGTTCTTTTGCGGCACCATATCCATGTGTCCCTGGAGGATTACACCGGGATGGTTCTCCATTCCCGGCGAGGCCGGTTTACGGATAAGGACATTGCCGATTTCGTCCTGAAGGGTCTCCAGACCAAGCGACTTACCGTAGTTAACAAGAAAATCCGCTATCTCTTTGCGTTTGCCGCTGGGACGCGGGATTTGGGTAAGGCTGTGGAAGCAGTTCCACAAACCTTGAGGCTGTAAGCCATTTACCATTTTTTCATTTGCCATTTTTTCATTTATTTTAATCCGCCAGAGTTGGCAGATGGTTAGTCTATAGTCATTTCTCCGCAGATGTCTTTACCGAGCAGGGTGCTAACAAGTTCCGTGTCATCGGGGTTTTCTCCGAAGAGAAGCATCATCTTGGTGAGTAGTGCTTCGGTCGTAATATCATGTCCTGAAATCACACCTGCTTTCATCAGGTTAAGCGAAACAGCGTACAGGCCCATTTCGACAGAACCGGTGTTGCACTGGGTCTTATTGACAATCACAATACCTTTGTCAACCGCCGCTTTCAGTTCCCTGTACAACCATTTGTCGGTAGGCGCATTTCCTGCGCCGAAGGTCTCCAGCACTACTCCTTTTAAACCGCGCGTACGCAAGAGTGCGCGCACGACAGGCTGCTGAATGCCCGGAAAGAGTTTCAGCACCGCCACATTGCAGTCAAAATTCGTATGCAGTCTCAGGGGTGCATTCAAATCGGTATAGTGTACCAAATGCGGCTGGTAAGTAATATGTACTCCGGCTTTCGCGAGCGCAGGATAGTTATAACTATTGAACGCCGAGAAATGCTCTGCATTACGTTTTGTAGTACGGTTAGCGCGGAAGAGGCGGTCCTCAAAGTAAATAGTAACCTCAGGCACGATTGCATTTCCTTCTTCATCCTGCGCCGCAGCGATCTCTATAGCCGTCAACAGGTTTTCCTTTGCATCCGAGCGTAGTACACCGACCGGCAGCTGCGAGCCTGTGAAGACAACGGGTTTGGACAGGTTCTCGAGCATGAAAGAGAGCGCAGACGCGGAATAGGACATTGTGTCTGTACCATGAAGGATCACAAATCCGTCGTAATCCTCATAATGATCATATACCATTCGCGCCATTCTCACCCAGCAGTCCGGATTGACATCGGACGAATCCAAGAGAGGCGAGAAAGCCTGAATATCCACTTGTATATCCCCCGCGAAGAGTTCCGGCATATAAGCCTTGAAATTCTCAATATCCGCAGGCACCAAGGCCCCGGATGTTTTACTCCGCACCATGGTAATTGTTCCGCCGGTAGAGATCAAAAGTACTTTGCTCATAGCTTTTTAACAATTTTGCGGTGCAAAATTACAATTTTTTTTGCATATATGCAAATTATTTCGTAATTTTGCAGCAGATTTTATGGCAGCCAAAATTCTAATCATAGACGGAGACATCAGTCTCTCGACGGTGTTGAACGACTACCTGCTCAGCCGCGGGTACAAGTCGCACGTGGTTCATACTGGTCAGGCAGGCCAGGAATGTCTTCGCAAAGAGCCATGGGATCTGGTACTGACAGAGTTGCAGGGTTTAGGTATCAACGGCTACGAGTTGCTCAAAGATATCCGTCACCGTTTGCCGAATATCCCTTTGATTATACTGACGACGCGTAGCGACCGCGAAGACCAGATGCGGGCATTCCAGTTAGGTTGCGACGACTACCAGACCAAACCGTTTACGATGGATATTCTGATCTGCCGGATGGAGGCTATT
>CALEPS010000137.1 GCA_937910305.1 uncultured Bacteroidales bacterium
GACCGATACCGAACTGGTTGTAGAGCTGCTCGCCTACAGTGCGGACACGGCGGTTGGACAAGTGGTCGATATCATCCACCTCGGCATTGCTGTTGATCAGCATGACGAGATACTTGATGATCTCAATCATATCCTCCTTGGTCAGGACACGGGTGTCCTCCGGGATGGACATGTTAAGCTTGCGGTTGATACGGTAACGTCCCACCTCGCCCAGGTCATAGCGTTTCTGGGAGAAGAAGAGGTTCTGGATCATCTCTCGCGCCGTAGCATCATCAGCCGGCTCGGCATTACGCAACTGGCGGTAGATATAGAGGACAGCCTCCTTCTCCGTCTTAGCCGGGTCTTTCTGCAGGGTGTTGAAGATGATGGAGAAATCGTTCTCGCGTTCCTGATCCTTATGCAGCAGCACGGATTTGGAGCCGGACTCGAGGATGATATCAATAATCTCCGGCGTCAGCTCTTCCTCACGCTCTACCACAATCTGGTTACGCTCGATAGACGACACCTCACCGGTATCCTCGTCCACGAAATCCTCGATCGTCGGTTTCATCACATAGCCGGCTAACTTGCGTCCCATGCAGGCCTCCAGCGCCTCGCGGTTCACCTTCACCTCCTCTGCCAAATCGAAGCAGTTGAGGATGTCCTTGTCGGACTCGAAACCGATAGCACGGAGCAGGGTCGTTACCGGCAATTTCTTCTTACGGTCGATGTAAGCATACATGACCTTGTTTATATCCGTGGCGAACTCGATCCAAGAGCCGCGGAACGGAATGATACGCGCCGAATAGAGCTTGGTTCCGTTAGAGTGCATCGAGGTGCCGAAGAACACACCCGGCGAACGGTGCAACTGGCTTACGATAACACGCTCGGCACCGTTGATGACAAAGGTGCCTTTCGGCGTCATGTAAGGGATAGTACCCAGGTAAACATCGGAAACGACTGTGTCGAAATCCTCATGATCCGGATCGTCGCAGCTCAGGCGCAGTTTGGCCTTCAAAGGCACGGAATAGGTCAGACCGCGCTTGATGCACTCCTCAATCGAGTAGCGGGGACGGTCCACCGAATAATCCAAGAACGCCAGAGTGAAGCTGTTACGGGTATCCTGAATCGGGAAGTTCTCCGAGAATACCTTAAAGAGTCCCTCTTTACGTCTCTGCTCCGGAGTAGAATCCATCTGCAGGAATTCGGCGAAGGACTTCAGCTGAATGTCGAGAAAGTCAGGATAAGGCATATGCTTCTGCATACGGCTGAAATTGACTCTCTGCTGTTTTTTACTTGTAGCCATTATTTTAGATGGTTGAAATTGGTTTAACAGAATTAAACTGTTGGTAATGAATAATTTAAATCTAAATCTGCGGTGACAATGTTTATGCTATTTTAACATTCACCATATAATAATTACCAAATTTTTCAGTTTTTTAATCATTCTGTCCTATTGAGCAGAAAAGGTTTAGACTCTCATTTTGACGTGAGAATCTAAACCTATTCCACCCACATAGAGTGGTTGGTTGACGGGGTATTACTTCAGTTCTACCTCTGCGCCTACCTCTTCGAGAGCTTTCTTCAAAGCCTCTGCGGTAGCTTTGTCAACGCCTTCCTTAACAGTTGCAGGAGCAGCGTCTACGATATCCTTAGCCTCTTTCAGGCCCAGACCGGTTTGCTCTTTAACGGCTTTTACAACCTGGAGCTTCTGTGCACCGGCGCTCTTCAGAACTACGTCAAACGAGGTCTTCTCCTCTGCAGCCTCAGCAGCAGCGCCGCCAGCAGCAGGAGCAGCAACTGCAACAGCTGCAGCAGCCGGCTCGATTCCGTACTCCTCTTTGAGGATAGTAGCGAGTTCATTTACTTCCTTAACGGTAAGGTTAACTAATGTTTCAGCAATAACTTTAAGATCTGCCATTGTCTTATAAATTTAAAAAGTTTTTAATTCAGTTTGTTTGTTTTGTTCTAGTTCACTAGCAGGATAGTCGTCTAGATAGATTATTCTGCGCGCTCACCGAGAGTTTGCAGTACACCGTGAATGGTGTTTTGTCCGCTCTGCAGAGCCGAAACGACGTTCTTCGCAGGCGATTGCAGCAAGGCAACCAACTCGGCGATGAGTTCGTTCTTTGACTTGATAGCGCAGAGGAACTCGAGGTTCTGCTTGCCTACGTAGATAGTTTCTTCTACATATGCAGCTTTGAGCTCCGGCTTAGCCTCACCCGTCTTGTCACCTTTGGTAAACTCTTTGATGAGTTTAGCGGGTGCGTTACCGGTGTTGCAAAGCATGAGAGCGGTGTTACCCTTAAGGGCTGAGAAGATCTCTGCATCTACGCCCTTTTTCTCAAGAGCTTTCTGCAGAAGCGTGTTCTTAGCCATCAGGAGCTTGATTTCCTGCTTGAAGCATGCGCGACGCAACTCACTGGTCTTCGCAGCATCCAAACCCTCGATATTAACGAGATAGAAATGTGCGTACTCAGCCAATTGTGCGCCCAAGGCTTCAATGACGAGATTTTTATCTTCCTTTTTCATACTTGTCTGTAATTTTTAGAGATTAAAGCGATTTGGTATCGATCTTAATACCCTGACTCATAGTGCTGGAAAGATAAACGCTCTTGATGTACTCACCTTTCGATACAGCCGGTTTCAGGTGCTTGATCGTGTCGATGAACGCCAGAGCGTTCTCTGCGATCTTGTCTGCGCTGAAACTTACTTTACCGATGGAGGTATGTACAATACCGAACTTATCAACCTTGAAGTCAATCTTACCACCCTTCACCTCTTTAACAGCTTTCGCTACATCCATGGTAACGGTACCGCTCTTGGGGTTCGGCATCAAGCCACGAGGACCTAATACGCGACCGAGAGCACCGATCTTACCCATGATCTGAGGTTGCGTGATGATGACGTCAATGTCAGTCCATCCACCTTTGATCTTTTCAATATACTCATCCAGACCTACATAGTCTGCACCTGCCTCTTTGGCAGCTGCCTCCTGGTCCGGAGTACAGAGTGCGAGAACGCGAACGGTCTTACCGGTTCCGTTAGGGAGTGCTACGACGCCGCGAACCATCTGGTTAGCCTTACGCGGGTCAACACCCAGACGTACGTCGATATCGACACTTGCATCGAATTTAGTGGTAGTGATCTCTTTAACGAGAGCAGCTGCCTCTTCGATCGTGTAGAGCTTGCCTGCTTCAATCTTCTCAGCAGCAAGCTTCTGTTTCTTTGTCAGTTTTGCCATAATTGTTGATGTGATTGAAGTTAGATTACTTTACTACGATACCCATGCTGCGTGCGGTACCCTTAACCATTTTGAGAGCGGACTCTACGGTGAAGCAGTTCAGATCCACCATCTTGTCCTGGGCGATCTGAAGAGCTTGCTCCTCGGTGATCGTTGCCACTTTGGTACGGTTCGGCTGGTCGCTGCCGCCCTTCACTTTAGCCGCCTCCAGAAGCTGGATAGCAACAGGAGGAGTCTTAACGATGAAGTCGAACGACTTATCAGCATAAACGGTAATGATAACAGGCAGCACTTTACCTGCCTTGTCTTGCGTTCTGGCATTGAACTGTTTGCAGAACTCCATGATGTTCACACCTTTCGAACCCAGAGCCGGGCCTACCGGAGGTGCGGGGTTGGCTGCGCCACCCTTGATTTGGAGTTTGATAAAACCAGCAATTTCTTTAGCCATAGTTTTACTTTTGTTAATAGTTTTTGACTTGCAAGCGGGCTTTCGACCTTCGATTTTTGACTTTCGACCCGATCACCCTCAGTCGGTTAATAATAATTTAAACTACCGAGTAGTACGTACGACCTGTAACGGAGTCTCCTACTCTTTTTCTACTTGATTGAAGCCGAGCTCCAGAGGAGTCTGGCGGTCAAAAATAGTGACAACCACTTTGAGTTTGTGCTTATCCTGGCTTACCTCCTGGATAGTACCCTTGAAGCCATTGAACGGACCATCAACCACTTTGATGCTCTCGCCCACGAGGAAAGTAATCTCGCTGGCTGCTCTGGCTTCCGATTCGGAGGCGATGCCAACCAGTTTGTTGACCTCTTCCTGCGAAACGGGTTCCGGTTTAGCCGAAGTTTTTCCTCCACTCAAAAAGCCCATCACATTGGGAATGTTGCGCAACAGAGGGAAGCTCTCGTCGCACAAGTAGCACTCTACCAACACGTAGCCCGGAAGCAGATTGCGGTCTTTCTCCGTGCGTTTGCCGTTTTTGAGAGTCACTACTTTTTCAGTCGGGATCAGCACTTGTGACACATACTCCTGAAACAAGGAACTGGTGACAAGCGCAGAGTTGATATACTCCGCCACCTTGCCCTCTTTTCCGGAGATAACACGCATCACATACCATTGTTTTTTGTTCTCAGCCATAATTCTAAACGTAAACTTTTAACTTTGAAACTTGGAATCTTCTTTCAACTTTCAACTTTAAACTTTAAACTTTTAAAACAGACCGTAAACAAACGTCATGATAGACTCAAAACACCAGTCCATAAGCCATACTATCAAGGATAGTATTATGGAAGCAATCAATACTATCACCGAACTCTGCGCCAACTCTTTGCGTGTCGGCCAGCTTGTCTTGTGAACCAGTTCGTTGTACGATTCTTTTACACTTTCTACAAACTTCATATATAGTAGATTTTCTTGTTAATCTATGTTTACCTTATTCCGCGCAACAACTCGGCTCCAGCAGGTGCTAAAGTCGAATTGGAAGCTATGTTTTAGTACGTTTTTGGCGAAGGCGTAACACTTCGCCTAGCACGGAAGGCAGGAATCGAACCCACATTAACGGTTTTGGAGACCGCTCTCCTACCATTGGAGGACTTCCGTAAAGCGCCCGGGCTCGAGGCCCGAGCGGTTTACCGAAATGACGTATTAGTCAATCAGTTTGGTGATCTGACCGGAACCTACGGTACGGCCACCCTCACGGATAGCGAAACGCAGACCCTCAGAGCAAGCTACCGGGTAGATCAGTTTAACGGTGATCTCCAGGTTGTCGCCCGGCATTACCATCTCAGTTCCTTCCGGCAGAGTGATCTCACCGGTAACATCCATGGTACGGATGTAGAACTGCGGACGATAGTGGTTGTGGAACGGAGTGTGACGGCCACCTTCCTCTTTCTT
>CALEPS010000138.1 GCA_937910305.1 uncultured Bacteroidales bacterium
CAACAAAATCGTATTCTTCAGATCGCCCGTCTCGTGCGCCGCGGAATCCACCCACGCCTCCGTATTCCATGCCAACGCATTATAGAATAAGGAATACGTGTGCGCGCGCGATGTTATGTCACCTGTCACACGCAGGATGGTGTTTTCGCATGAAGGCTCGATGGTAAAATCCAGATCATCTATACCCGCATATAACTGTACACAGAAATGCGTGTTGTTGACCCGATAGCATCCTTCGTCCGGATAGATATCACTGGTTCCGGATGCGTAAAGCGAGCCGTCTGCCCTATACCAGTCCACATCACCTACGGTGGAGCGCATATGGATCTCATCGCGGAAGATGAACGTAGTGTCATTTCCCTTGACCACCTGCGTAGCCGTGCCCACACACTCCACATCGGAGGCGTATGACACAACTACCGCAAGCGTCAATAATATGGCAATCAGATACCTTTTCACTTGTTTACCTGAAAACGTGTGTTACCGTTTTGGATGAAATCCACAATCTGTCTGGCAGCGGCAATACCGGCATTGATATTCGCCTCTGCAGTCTGTGCACCCATCTTCTTGGGTGTTGCGAAGTATCGTCCTTCGAATAATGTACGGAACTTCGCATCTGCTACGGGCATAATATCAGTCATGTACTTCAGGTCTGCACGCTCTTGCATCAGGGCTATCAGACCTTCCTCGTCAATCACTTCCTTACGGGCTGTGTTGACTAAAACACCACCTTTAGGCATGAGGTTGACAAGATCATGATTGATGCTGCCTTTAGTCTCTGCTGTTGCGGGGATATGCAGACTCACGATGTCGCAGGTCTTGTATAATTCCTCTGCGGAATGTAGCGGTTTGACATTGGCTGCCGTCATTGCCTCGTCCGGACAATATGCATCATAAGCATATACATCCATGCCGAAGCCTTGCGCAATACGTGCTACATTGCGGCCTACGTTTCCGAATGCATGAATACCCAGTTTCTTGCCTTTCAGCTCGGTGCCGCTTGTGCCATTGTATAAATTACGGACAGCATAGACCATCAGACCCAGAGCCAGTTCTGCTACGGCATTACTGTTCTGACCGGGAGTGTTCATTGCCACTACCTTGTGAGCCGTGGCGGATTCCAGATCGATATTGTCATACCCTGCGCCGGCACGGACGACGATTTTCAGTTGCTTGGCGGCATCTAATACCGCAGCATCTACCACATCCGAACGGATAATCAGTGCATCTGCATCTGCCACTGCGTCCAGTAACTGTTGTTTGTCGGTATATTTCTCCAGAAGCGCGAGTTCGTATCCCGCCTTCTCCACCACTTCACGGATGCCGTCCACAGCTACTTTCGCGAAGGGTTTCTCTGTTGCTACTAATACTTTCATAGTTTTTACTAATGTAATGAGCTCTATTGTCTTACCCTTAGTATGGTTCACAGGGTGTCCCACTGGAATAAGATAAGAGAATCCCATAATTAATGCAGTTTTTCATATTCTTTGATGCAATCAACGAGCGCCTGAACGCCTTCGATATCCATGGCGTTGTAGCAGGAAGCGCGGAATCCGCCTACCAGACGGTGACCTTTGATTCCTACCATGCCGCGCTCGGTGGCAAACTTGAAGAAATCGTCCTGCAGCTCTTCGTAACCGGGTTTGAGCACGAAGCATATATTCATGCGGCTGCGATCTTCTTTCTTCGAGATCGTCGGCATAAACAACTTGCTCTCGTCCAGACATTTGTACAGCAGATCCGCTTTCGCCTTGTTGCGCGCCTCAATCCATTTCACGCCGCCGTTGGCTTTGAGCCAGCGCAAGGTCAGCAGAGCTGTATAAACCGGCAGTACAGGAGGGGTGTTGAACATCGAACCGCCGTCGATATGAGTCTGATAATTCAGCATCGTCGGGATATAACGGCTTACCTTGCCCAGACAACTCTCTTTAATGATGACAAACGTTACACCGGCTGGAGCCAGGTTCTTCTGGGCGCCGCCATAGATAATATCATACTGGCTCACATCTACAGGGCGGCTCAGGATATCCGAACTCATATCGGCTACCAGAGGTACATTGCCTTTTTTCTTGTATATCTCTGCCAGTTTCTCATCGTTGATCTCTGTTCCGAAAATGGTGTTGTTGGTCGTGATATGGAAATAATCGGCGTCCTGCGGTATCTCGTAATCCGTCGGGATATCCGTTGTAGAAGCAGCTACTTCTACCGCCTCACCGAAACCTTTGGCTTCCTTCAGCGCTTTCTTGCTCCATACACCGGTATTCAAATACGCGGCTTTCTTCTCCAGCATATTGAACGGAACCATGCAGAATTGCAAACTTGCACCGCCGCCGAGGAATAGTACGCGATAACCCTCTGGAACATTCAAAAGCTCTTTCATCAGCGCTTCTGCCTCGTCCATGACGGGTTGGAAATACTTGGCGCGGTGGCTGATTTCCAAGACGGAAAGGCCCTCACCTTGAAAATCGAGTACTGCTTCTGCGGTTTGTTTGATTACTTCTTGCGGGAGAATACTCGGACCCGCATTAAAATTGTACTTCTTCATGATTATTTCAGTATAAAATGTTTGTTGTTCCATGCAGTAGAATGAACTCTCGGCAGTTCGATAATTCCTTCTTTGTGCTGCTTGCCTTGCGCCAGATGCAGCGCCATCGCCACAGCCGCCATCTCATCCTCGGAAGCCTTCTGCTCCCTCCCTTGAGGGGAGGGCTGGGGAGAGGTTATATACTTCCGCAGTTCCTCCGGCACTTCCTTGCCGGCTTTCTGCATTCTCTCGGCGAGATCCTTGTTGAACTGCTCTTTAGCCAAGCCGGATTTATACTCGCGGTATTGTTTGTCGTGCATGGCGAACTCGAACAATTCCTCGTCGTCTTGACCGCGGTCCCAACCTAACTCTTTCATCTCTTTGATGTACTGCGGCAACACATCCGGATATAGTTTTTGAGGATCGTCGGTGTAGAACTCAAATCCCTTCTCTTTCGCCAACTCTATAATCTCCGGAGCCAGCTCGCCTGGCAGTTTGCCGCTCTTTCCGAGGATCATACCCCACATCGCCGGATCCATACGGGTGAAATCTTTCTCACCCATCGAACGGCTGAACAGGTTCATCAGCGCAGCGTTCTTCACATATTGGCTGAATGGCGTTACGAGGCAAGGAGTACCGAGCATCGGCCAGATACGTTGTACTTCGTCGAACAGTTGCACGAGCAACTCATCTTCGCTCAGCTCTTTCTCGCCTTTCTTCTTGAGGTTGGCATTGATAGCCGCATGCATGCCTTTGAGATCCGCCATCAGACTTCCCATCATTCCACCGGGCAGACCGCAGCCTACAAGCAACGACGTCATCAAAGCATTCTTCGGGTCTATCCAGTAACCCAGGAAATCGTCGATGAACGACTGCGTCAGACTGCGCGCCTCCATATAGGCTTTCATATTGATATCTTTTACCAGGAATCCGGCATCTTTCAGCATCGCCTGGATAGTGATCACATCCGGATGAACCTTACCCCAACTCAGCGGCTCCATGGCTACGTCCAGCACGTCGCCGCCGGCTTTAGCTACTTCCAGCATGGAAGCTACCGAGAAGCCCGGACCTGTATGACCGTGATATTGGATGATGATATCCGGGTGTTTCTCTTTGATGGCGGCAACGATCACGCCGAGCATATGCGGACGGCCTATTCCGGCCATATCCTTCAAACATATCTCCTGCGCGCCGCCTTCGATCAGTTGCTCCGCCAGGTTGATATAATATTCGGCGGTATGCACTTTCGAATAAGTGATACACATCGTTGCCTGAGCGGTCATGCCGGCTGCTTTCGCCCATTTGATAGACGGAATGATATTACGCGGATCGTTCAGACCGCAGAAGATACGGGTGATATTCGTCCCTTGGGCGTGTTTCACTTTGTACATCAACTGCCTTACATCCGCCGGCACTGGGTTCATACGCAACGCATTCAGACCGCGGTCCAGCATATGGGTCTTGATACCGGCCTCGTTGAATGGTTTGCAGAACGTACGGACTGCCTGGTTCGGGTTCTCGCCGTACAGCAGGTTCACTTGTTCGCTCGCGCCGCCGTTCGTCTCCACACGGTCAAAACAACCCATATCTATGATGACAGGCGCGATCTTGGCCAATTGGTCTTTGCGCGGCACGTATTTTCCGCTACTCTGCCACATGTCGCGGTAAACCAAACTAAATTGAATCTCTTTTTTCATTAATATAACGATTTAACATTTTAACAGTTTTGTCTCTTAACATCGCCTTTGCGACCGTCAGAATCCGAAGCTCAGTCCGCAGGAGAACGTCACATTCTTTCCTTGCAGATATACAGGCGAATACAGGTTTAAATCTGTTTGCTCGCCCGCTCGCGCATGATTGTAGCACAAATCTACGTGCGCATAGCAGTTGTTGAACACCTCGTAAAGTGCACGGAATTTCACCTCGTCATTACGCCAGATCACTTGGTCGAAAGGCTTTTGAGAGATGATGGTACGGATGTCGCCGCGGATATAATCGTAGGCGGTGTATTTGGTGTCGTTGGTATAGTCCAGCGTCAGACGAAGACTGCGCGTCGGACGGTAACTCAACTGCACCCATATACTCTGGGAGTTGGAACCCATATAATGCCCCATCTGGTAACTGTTGGACGTGTAGTCCAGCACTTTGATGGAGTGTTCATAGGTCGCGATATAACTGCGCATGAACTCGCCGCGCAGGGCAAGACCCTTCACCGGCCAGCCGCTCCAGTTGAAACCCACAAGATAAGAAACAGGGTTCTTCTCCGGATTTGATTTCTTCAAACGGGCGAACTTGAACTCGTCCAGGAAGAACGAACCATATAGCCTTAGATGGTCCGTCGGACGGATAGTTATGGTCGCGAAAGCCTGTGAGTTCTGGTTTTCTGTTCCTAAGCCCTTGGTCAACAAATGGTCCAGCGATTTGTAGAAGGCTATCGGGATAAAGTACGCGGCTTGCACGTTCCGTTCGGCATAAACGATGGAGTTACCGAAACTGAACTGGATGTATTTGATCGGCATGAAGGTGAACATGTTTGCTGCCATGAATTTGTTGGCGGGTCGGTATTCACGCTGCGTGCCGCCGGCTGTCTGTTGCTCAACATACCAATACGTTGAGTCTATCACATTCGATGGCAACCAGGCATGGAAATAATCAAATTGGAACCATTTGCAAGGTGTCAGTTGCAGCGTTACCATCGGTACTGCCGGATTATGAGCGGACAGGATATTGGAGCAATGTTGCGCATCGCCCCAAGTGATACGCTCACGTTGGACGCCGATACTACCCCACCATGCGTAAAGCGAGATACCGCCGCGCGAATCCGAAAAATCACCTCCGTAGTTCGCTTCCTTGTATTGCACACCGGGAATATCGTTCAGCGCCGGATTCGGCTTCCCGTCAGCTGTCCAGCCGAAATGAATCTTCGATCCTTGTACGCCCTGACCGCTCCAGCTGTTGTCGCGGATAGAACCCCAGATACTCAGGTGTTTGGCTATATCCATCTGGATCTCCGCGCCATACACACGGTGCATCAGCAGACCCTTGCGGTTGTAACTCAGGTCCATGCCTAAGATCGGACGGACGCGCATCTTGAAGATCTTGTCTTTCGTCAGGATATGCAGACTCGGATCCGCCAGCGACAGGTTCGACACCTTCGTGATCCATTGCGTCACATGCCGGTGCCCGTAACTATAATAGGTCGGCAAAGTGTCCAGTTCCAGCGCATAATCTTGCATATAGAACTGCAAATCCGCTTTCTGCCTTTTGTTCAGAAGCGAATCCTTGCTTTGCGCTTCGGCGAGCAACCGGGCGATATGATCACGGGTATATGGTTTGACTGCCGCATTGGACGCAATAACACCGTCCGTCGTCAACTCCTCCAGAAAATCATATATCTCCGTGTACTCTATCGCCTCCGGGATCCGCTGTGCTTGCACGGTCGAAAACTGGAAACTGAAAATTGAAAGGACCATCAGCCCTAACAATCTCAAATCTATGTTCCTTTCACCTTTCACTTATTTTCAATTCTCAATTCTCAATTCTCAATTCTCAATTCTCAATTCTCAATTCTTCTTGTATCTCTTATTCAGCGCCTCTACCACTTCTTCGGTAATGTCGTAACCCGCTACTTTGTTCATCAGCACGGCGTCATTCAGAATCAGGTGATAGTGACCGTCAGCATTCATCTCGCGCAGATAAGCCTGTACGGAGTCTTGCAACTGCTGGGTCAACGCGGCTTGCTGGTTCATAAAGTCGTTGCTCAGTTTCTGACGCAGGTTCTCCAGATCCTGTTGTTTGGCAAGCAACTGCTGATCTTTCTTCTGCAACTTGGCTTGCTCGCTCTCTGCGCGCTCGCGGCTCAGGAATGCACCTGCTTCCACTTTCTTCTGGAAATTCAGCACGTCTTGCTGGAAGGTCTCATACTCCTTCTGGAACGCTTTGGCTTTGGTGTCCAGTTTGACCATAGACTCCTCATACTGGCTCTGCAGCTTGTCGGTGGACTCTACGGCAAGTGTGTATTGGCTCAAAATGGAATCGGTGTTAACGATAGCTATCGGCAACAACTCGCCTTGAGCCTCCACATCCGCGCTGGCGCTCTTCTTGCCCCAAGGATTGTAAGTGAAGAAAAGGATAAACAAGGCAACAACACCTGCTGCCAATACTGACTCTACAATAATACTAATCTTGTTCATATTTTTTATTTGTTTTTAATGATTTGACAATTTAACAGTTTAACCCTTCAAGGTTGCCTCTGCAATCTTGTTTTTTCTCTCCCGCCGCATCTCTTTGTCTTGCGCGGTCGAGCAATGGATACCGTCCTCTTTCATCCGTTTGTTCTGATGGATATGCTGCGACCGGAAACTGTGATCTTTCCGGAAAATCACACCTACACTCAGCAGTAAAAATGCTGCTCCTACAACTCCTATAACTAATAATGTTCTCATACGCGCACACGAAATCGGCTACAAAGGTACAACAAAAATTGCACATACGCAAGTTTTTAAGCGGAATTTTTGAAAAAAGTAGAAGTTCTCTACTTCTTTTAGGGATAGATAGCA
>CALEPS010000139.1 GCA_937910305.1 uncultured Bacteroidales bacterium
ACTCAAATTTAGCAAAAAATATGAAGATACTCCTCCCCCTTCAGGGGGCCGGGGGGCTTCTTTTTTACTCTCAAAAGGGGGTGATTAGGGGGTGATAAGGGGGTTATTAGGGGGTGATTAGGGGGATATTCGTGACACGTGACTGATGCGCTGCTATCCTTGTACCCTCTCTCTGCCTTTCGCTTTTCTGCCTATTTGTAAACTAAAAATGACAAAAGATAGACAAAATGATATTTTTTTTGTAAAATACTTGCGCATTTCAAAAACTTTTTGTAATTTTGCCGCCAAATTGTCGTTTTTGCATAGTAAAATACAACATTTGTTTGATTTATAGTTAATTTTATTGTTTAATCTCTAATTAAAAACGTATGACAAAATTTACTCAAAAATTAGCATGCCTTTTTATGGTAATGCTGTGTTGTGTAAGTTTGCAGGTGATGGCACAGAGTGAGTTAACTGTGGCTGACAGTACGGCTACGAGCTCCTATGTTCCGGCATATGGTCTGTATGCGGATACACAGAACGCTCGCTCGCAATGTCTCTATCCGGCGAATTTGTTGACCGGCATGAATGGCGGTACGATCTCCCAGATGACATTCTATCTCTCCTCTCCGGCTTCGGAGGCATGGACGGGTACGTTCCAGGTTAGAATCGGTGAAACCGATGAAACCTCATTATCCAACGGATGGATTGAGGACGACCTGACCGTTGTCTACACCGGTGCTATGGATGCAACGGGCACAACGCTGACGGTCGTCTTCGATGATGGGTACACCTACAATGGTGGAAACCTGGTGTTCGACTGGTTGGTAACGACTGCCGGTAACTACAAGAGCGCATCTTTCTACTGCGCTTCTTTGACCGGTGCAAGTCGTTATCGTAGCAGCGGTACAGCAGCTGGTTCTGTAGTGGCCTATCTCCCGAAGTGTACATTTGAGTACACCCCTAGCAGCGGTCCTATCATCGTTTGTGACAGCCCGGAAACGGCTGACATTACAGACATCACGGCGAACAGCGCAACACTTACCGTCTCCGGTGGTAGCCAGACCTACAACATCGAGATCAAAGGCGGTGCGTATGACGACTGGACGTACTTGCTGAAGAACACCACGAACACGTCTATTCCTTTGACGGGTCTTACTCCGTACACCTCGTATCAGATTCGTGTTAAGAGTGTTTGCGATGGTGGTGCTACCAGCGGTTCCAAGACCGTTCAGTTCAAGACTCTCATCGGCATCCCGTATGTAGATGACCTCGCTACACAAGGCGAATGGACTAAGAAACAAGGTCTGCTCAGCGATATTATGAGCGGAATGGCCTTCGGCACTGGTTCCGGTACATGGAACTTCGGTGCAAGAAATGGAGTCTTGGGAGGGAACCATGCTTACATGAACCTCTACGGCACTTCCTGTAAGAACTGGATCATCAGTCCGATGATCCCGCTTCCGGAGGGTGGCAATTATGTGCTTACTTACCAAGTGGCTTTGACGGATTTTAACAATGAAGATCCTATTGAATATCCGACTTCGCAGCAAGATGACAAGCTGGTAGTACTCGTTTCTGCGGATAGCTGCCATACGTGGTCTATTCTTCAGCAATGGGATAACCAAGGTTCGCCTTATGTCTACAACGCAATCCCGACTACGGGAGAAGAGGTGGAGATTGACCTCAGCGCATATGCTGGTCAGGAAATCCAAATCGCTTTCTATGGCGAGTCAACCGTTTCGGGTGGCGATAACGATATCCACGTAGGTCACGTCCTCATCGATTATGCTCCGTCTTGTATGACGCCGGATGGACTCGTGGCTGCTAACGCCACCAAGAATTCCCTTCAACTCGACTGGAATGCAAAGAGTGGCGAGACCGCTTGGATTCTTCAATACAAGAAGCCGAGTGCGGAGGAATATACTTCAATCAATATCGCCCAGAAGCCGTACAATCTGCAAGGCTTGGAGGAGTTCACGGAATATCAAGTGCGCGTAGCCGGTAAGTGCTCTGACGCAGAGGATGGAACCAGCAAGTTCTGCAAACCGGTTACCTTCAAGACTGCTTCGGGTGTGCCGTTCGTACAATCCTTCGATACGGCTAATTTGGTAAGCGAGTGGGTTCGCTATGAGGCTCTCCTCAGCGATGTACTCAACGAAGGTGCAACGCTGGAATCCACCAGCAAAGGATGGAATGTAGCAGATGCTAACGGCATCTTCCCGTCTGCTGACTATCACCTCGTGCTCAATCTTAAAGATTCTACTTCCAGATATTGGATCGTAGGTCCTACGATTGAGATGGAGGATAACCAACAGCTCACTTTCGACTTGGCTTTCACCAAGGCTGATGGTAACAAACAAGCGGTTGAAACCGGTAAACAGAACTCGCAGAAGTTCTATGTCTTCATTACTACCGATAATGGTGCTACTTGGACCGATATTGCTAAGTGGACCAACTCCGGTGACGGATTCTCGCTCGATGGTATCAATACAGAAGGTCAGACCGCTAAGATTGACCTTACTGCGTATGCTACCAATAGTATCAAACTCGCTTTCTACGGTGAATCGACTATTTCGACCGATGCAAGCAATAACCTCCATATCGCAAATGTAAAAGTTGCGGAGATCCCGGCTTGCTCGAAACCGACCAGTTTGAATATCACCGGTGTCAAAGGCACCACAGCTACAGCTGTTTGGGAGAGCGATGAAGATGGCTTATGGCAATATGGTTATGTTGTGAAGCCGACTGGCGATTTCGTGCCTGCAGATTCGCTCTTCATAGGTACGACAGATGAAACGACATACGACATGACCGGACTCACAGAGACCACGCATTATATGTTCTTCGTTCGTCACATCTGTGGCAACGATACTAGCGAGGCGCTCGTAAAAGAGTTCGCTACTATCCAAACTCCGACCGACCTGCCGTATGAGCAGGACTTCGAGACAGTTAACGGATGGAAACTCATCAATGGCGAATTGGAGAACCGCTGGGTATGGGGTGAGTCTGCAAGAGCAAACAACACGCCGAGCGGTTCGAAAGCACTTTATATCTCCAATGATAACTTAGGTACATATGCCTATACGAGAGGTGGTACGGGTAAAGCCGCTATGGTTTATGCGGTTAAGACCTTCTACTTCGATCAGGCTGGTATGTATTCCTTCCAGTATGATTGGAAATGCTGGGGTTACAGCTCCTATGATTACTTGCGTGTAGCGTTGATTCCTGCAGATGTAGAACTCGAGGCTGGAACCGATGTTCTATCCGGATTCTCTTCAACGGCTCTGCCGGAAGGTTGGGCTGCCCTTGATGGTGGTAGCAGACTCAATCAGGATAGCGCATGGAATCATCAGCTCACTGAGTTGACGATTGACAAGGCGGGTTATTATCAGATGGTATTCGCTTGGAGGAACAACACCTATACTTCCGGTAAGAATCCTCCTGCTGCTGTAGATAATATCAAGATCGCTCGTATCACTTGTACCAAACCGAGCCACTTGACATATGCTGACCTGACAGCTACGGGTGTAACCTTCAACTGGGATGCTGTAGATGGTGCTTCCTTCGATTATGCGTTGGTTACTGCGGATGAGGATAGTGCTTTCTTGGCTGATCCTGTCTTCATCGAGGTTCCGGGTGGTGCGAATACGATTCAGTTCGATACGCTTGCCGCACAGACTACCTATAAGTTCTATCTGCGCAAAGCATGTGGTGGAGAGGATGGTAATAGCGA
Source organism: uncultured Bacteroidales bacterium (assembly GCA_937910305.1). Classification (GTDB taxonomy): domain Bacteria; phylum Bacteroidota; class Bacteroidia; order Bacteroidales; family Paludibacteraceae; genus Colicola. The sequence goes on from CALEPS010000139.1 coordinate 3,719, forward strand.
TGTTATTAGTCTTGATTTCACAACGAAATGTCTCCCATACCCGCTTGCAGCTAACGAGGGTGTATATACCGAAGGCTTTGAGGATTATGAGGGTACAACCTATGCTGCTGTAGGTGTGGCTCCTGACTGCTGGGATGTAGCTATTAATGGCGGTGCTACTGTGCTCCCGCACGTGATTGGCTCCGGCTCATACTACTATAAACATGATGGTACGAAAGCTTTGACCTTCCACGGTAAGGGTAACTGCTATGCCGCGTTACCGGTATTTGTAGAAGATTTGAGCACCCTGCAAATTAAGTTCTGGATGCAAACGGAAAGTGCTACGAATGGCTCATTGACACTGGGTTATATCACTGCAGCGGATAATGGAGACTTTAGCACTTTCCAGGCTATTACGTCCTTTGCTAACAATAACGGCTCAATGGTTCAACGTGAGGCGGTGCTGAGTGACATCTCTAATGAAGCCTATCGTTTGGCATTCCGTTGGTATTATAGCGGCCAGTATTCCTGCTGTATTGATGATATCACGGTAGAGGAAATCCCGTCTTGTATGAAGCCGACTGATTTGGCTGTTATTGATAGTCTTACCACTACCACTTCGGCTACGATTACTTGGACACCGGGTCTCAATGAAACCAACTGGTTCGTTCAGTACAAGAAGACTGCAGACTCTGTTTGGACACTCGTTCCGGATTCTGTATTGTCCGATACATTGGTTCTTGCCGGTTTGGAGGCTGCTAACACCTACGACGTTCGCGTAGCTGCTTGGTGTAATACCGCAGACTCGACTGCTATCAGCGAGTATACCGCTCCGATCACCATCGCTACCCTTTGCGAGCCGTACTCTATTGCTACGAAGGGTGACTTCATTGAAGGCTTTGAAGATTATGAGGGTACAACCTATGCTGCTGCTGGTGTGGTTCCTGTTTGTTGGGATGTAGCTATTGCTAATGGCGCAACCGTTTACCCGCATATTTTGGATAAGACAAAGAGTACCTCGTACGCTTACGTGCATGAGGGAACAAATGCCTTAACCTTCCATGGTAAGGGTGACTGCTTGGCTGCATTACCGGAATTGGCTGATTCGCTCAAGTTCTTGCAGATCGGATTCTGGATGCAAACAGAGAGTGCTACCAACGGTACTTTGTATCTGGGATATATAGATACGGCTGCGTATTACCATGACTTGGTTGCGTACGAACGCAGTAATGGAGCGATGTCTTATCGTGAGACGAAATTGGATACGATTCCGGACGAGGCTTATCGTCTGGTATTCCGCTGGAACTATAGCGGCCAGTATTCCTGCTGTATCGATGATATTAAGATCTCCTACATCCCGGATTGTCAGAAACCGGAGAACGTAGAGGCTGTTGACAGCCTTGCTACGGCT
>CALEPS010000140.1 GCA_937910305.1 uncultured Bacteroidales bacterium
TATGCGGGGGCAGAACAATCTCGGATGGATGAACCAGAACGGCTACGGAGTCGAGCTCGACAGAGCGAAGGCTTTTGAGTGGTATATGAAGTCGGCAAAGCAGGATAATGCAGAAGCACAGTGCAATGTGGGATATATGTACCAGTACGGCTACGGAGTTTCAAGGGATTACGAAAAGGCGGTGGAATGGTATCGGAAGGCTGCCGATCAGGGTCATTCACGCGGACAGAACAGCCTCGGTATAATGTACAGAAACGGCAATGGCGTAGAGCAGGACGACAGCATGGCAGTATATTGGTACAGAAAGGCTGCCGAGCAGGGAAACGACAACGCACAGTGCAATCTCGGATGGATGTATGAGGTAGGCAAGGGAGTCGAGAAGGACAAGGCAAAGGCTGTTGAGTGGTACCGCAAGTCCGCAGAACAGGGCTATGCGATCGCACAGTGCAATCTTGGCTTCATGTACGAAAACGGCTACGGCGTGGAGCAAGACACCAACACTGCGCGCGAATGGTACGAAAACGCCGCCGAACTTGGCTACGCAGATGCCCAAAGCGCACTCGAACGGCTTTCAGAAATATCTGAATAAAAAAAGTATTCCTTCAGGGAAGCTGAGGCTTTCCGCGTATGCACGAACATCTTTGTAGTCTATGCCCGTACCGACAAGAACCAACTGCCAGTCCTGACGTTTTTCGGACAGCATCTTGACAGCCCGCAGGAGCCCTTTCACGTTCTTCGCCCGTTCGTCGAAACAGGAGACATGGAGGAGGGTTTTGGTTTTGTGGTTTGTAGTTTGTGGTTTGTGGTTTGGTATTTCGATATTTCGATATTTCGATATTTCGAAGAAGAAATCATCTACTACGTTGTTTATCTTTTGCCACCGGTTGTTGCGGATGCCGCATGCCTGCATGGCTTTTGCGAGCGTGTTACTCACCGGCAGGATCGCAGAGGCTTGTTCCGCCACGCGCTCGGCAAACCGTCTCTTGACAGCCGGCTGGTGCATGTATTTTCCGTTCTCCGGCAGATAGCCGCTCCAGTGCTCAACGATGACATACGGAATGCCGTATCGGTGTTTGAGCCAGAGAGCGAGGAGACCTTGTTTCTGAATGACGTTCAGTTGTACGAGATCCGGCATCCACCCTTCGCGGCGGAGTGTCCGCCATTGCCTCCACATATCGCCCCAGCCTTGCGAGAAGATGACGCGCACGTCCACACCCTGCGCACGGACCGCCTCTACGTGCTTTAGCACGAAGAGACCACTCATCGCGTCCTTTTCGGACGGATACCAAGGTGTGAGAAATAATATTTGCAGTTTGTGATTTAGCGGTATTTCCATTCCCTTAGTCTCTGGAGCCATATAGCAATGCGGAAGAGAGGTTTGTAGTATTTCTCCACGGAATAATAGGTTGCGGGAACGGGTCCGAACTGCTTGTAGTGCTTGGCGGTGCCGCGTTCCATGGAGCCTTCGAAATCAAAGAGTACTTTCTTTTCGCGGGCAAGTTTCATCGCTTCGAGGACCAGTAAAGTTCCGGCTCCGCTTTCGCCAAAGGCAGGGTCGTATGCCGGGATGAGGTAATACAGGTAGTTCCTGTCCCACACGAGGAAGGCTGCTGCATACGGTGTACCGTCGGCATTGCAGATACTCAGGATCTCGCATTGCCCTAACCGTCTGGCTTTTCGTTCCAAAACGAGCAGGAACTCCCGGCTGTAACTGATCTTGCGCTTTCTCTCCTCCAGGCAGCGGCTGTGGAACCGGTAGAAATCCTCCACCTCCATACCGTGCTCTGCGTGGAGAGAGAGCGCCTTCTGCAGCTGGCGTTTTTTGTTCTTGCTGAATCCCGCAATCACCGCATCCATGTCGCTCAGGTCCGCCATGCGGAAGGTGACTCTTTCGCGTGTCTTGAAACCCAATGCGCGCATGGCGTCCACGCAGAGACTGCCGGGCAGATACTGCTGGTAATAATAGGCTATTCCCAGCGCGTCGATCTGCTCTTTGATAATCCGGCATACCTCAGCCGTCTTCCATCTGTCCGCCGTGACCTCTGGCGTGACCCAGATACCGCCTATCTGTGTCTGCTGAGGCATGATGATATACCGGAGCCATGCCCGTTTGCGCATCAGATAAGGCATGGCGCCGATGATGTCTCCCTGCTCGTTTTCCGCCAGCAGGACGTCCCATTCTTTACCGGCGCAGACAGCGTCCAGCCACCAAGGCATCATGAAGACAGGCACGTACTCCTGCTTCGCAGCCCATTCGATATATCGTTCTTTGTTGGTCATGGGGATTAGGGATTATGGATAATTGATTAACGGAAGAGTCCGTTGAAGAAACCTCCTTGCTCCTCGTTCTGCGGGGCTTGCGCTTCGTCGTTCAAGGAGTCTGCTTCTTCGTTAGAAGGCTGTGCTTCCGCAGCCGGTTGGTTTCTGTAAATATCGGGTCTGTAGAGGATCTGGATATTCTCTGCGACTACTTCTGTTTTGCGGCGGATCTGTCCGTCTTTCTCCCAGCTGCGAGTTTTGAGTTTGCCCTCGACATACACTTTCATGCTCTTTTTCAGGTTCTGCTGCGCCCACTCCGCCAGATTTCGCCATAAAACGATCGAGTGCCATTCCGTGACATCGGGCACCTGTGTGCCGTTTTGCATCACATAACCGCGTTCGGTAGTTGCCAAATTGAATGTTGCAATAGCTACGCCTCTGTCCAAGTAACGTACTTCCGGATCTGCGCCTACGTTACCAATTAAAATTACTTTGTTTACGCTTGACATAATTGAAGTTTTTGAATTGTTTGAAGTTGTTTAGTGTTGTTCATACTTTTTGCGAGTGCAAAAGTACTGCTTTTTTTTCGAATATGCAAGAAAAGGGGTGCTTTTTTGCAGAAAAAAGGCATCTTCGGTCTTTCACAGGGAGGTGAACCGGCATCCGTCGGCGGATGATTCGGGGTTATTCTTCCTTTGTTATCTCGCACTTATCTCGCACTAACGACGCACTTATCACGCACTTATCACGCACTAATTTTTGCTTCCAATCCTTTAGTATTATATACATAGTATATAATACCGGCAAAAAGAACAAAAACATAGATAAACCCTTTGAGTGCTTTAGAAGCGATGCTGCTCTATGGTCGGAATTACGCTCCCCGCTATTCCTTCCGTTCAAACTGCCAAGTCAAGGCAGTTCTCCATATACAAATTGCTACTAAAACCAGCTTGTAAGCAAACTTACAGACCGTTTTTACTATCAATTTGCATAACTCTACGAGTATAAAGCACTCAAAGACATAAACATAAAAAATTATATAAAGGCAAAATGTTATTGATTTTATGGCGGAGAGCGTTAGAATACGGGTAAAATTTATGGTAGTGATTGCAAAAACAACAAAAAAAAGAAATAATGCGGCGTGCTCTTGCACATGTCGAAAAAAAATAGTATCTTTGCAGCCGATTTGAGAAAAGACAATGGATAATGGACCGCTGCGCTGTAAGACCGCTATGCTGTAAGACCGCTACGCTGTAAGACCGGCCTGCGGCCTGTAAGACAAAGGACAATGGAAAGAAAAACCAAATACTAACAATATGAAACACACATTGATTTGGGCTGTGGCAGTACTGATGGCAGTATCCAGCCCTGCAACAGCGGCGAAGAAAGCCGTTAAGAAAGCGAAGATCCAGGACGCAGAGGCTTCGGCGGAGTTGAACCAAGGCCAGATAGTCCGTTGTATCGCTTTCTATAACCTCGAGAACCTTTTTGACACCATCCATGACGAAGGCAAAAACGACTATGAGTATCTGCCGGACGGTGGTATGAAATGGACCTCGCTCAAATACGAGAACAAGATTAAGAACATGGCTTATGCCGTGTCGCAGTTGGGTACGGATGTCGATCCCCGCGGCGCAACGTGTGTCGGCGTAGCGGAAGTAGAGAACATAGGATGTCTGTATGACCTCTGCGCAGAGGCGAACAGCAAATACGGCAGGCGTCTGAAACCGATTCTGATTGAAGGTCCGGACCGCCGCGGCGTAGATGTAGGATTCCTCTATGACACGGTTCTGTTCAAGCCTTCGCGCGTGAACGGTTATGAGCTGAAGGCGCATTATGCCGACGGCGGCGAGATCAAGACACGTTTGCAGTTGTGCGTGTCGGGTTATCTGTTAGGCGAGGGCAGGCCGGAGAAGATCCATGTGATCGTCAACCACTGGCCGAGCCGTTACGGCGGCGAGTTATCGAGCCGTCCTGGCCGTGATACAGCCGCTATGCTTGCCAAGTCGATCTGTGACTCGATCTATCTGAAGGAGCCCAAAGCGAAAATAATAATCATGGGTGACCTCAACGACGATCCGTTCAACCACAGTTGCAAGGACGTCCTGAAAGCTCGCAAACACCGCGAGGAAGTGGAACCGCAAGGCTATTTCAACACGATGTGGCAGATGCTGGACCGCGGCATAGGTTCGCTTGCCTACAACGGCAGCTGGAACCTGTTTGACCAGATCATCATCTCCGAGCCTCTGATGAGCGAGAAACTGGAGAACGGGAAATGGACTTATTGGAAAGCGCAGATTTTCAACAAGCCGTTCCTGACGGTTCAAGAAGGCAAGGACAAAGGCACGCCGTTACGTACGACCAAGGGCGGCGTATGGCAGAACGGTTACGGCGACCACTATCCGACGATGATTTATCTGATCAGGAAGAAGTAGAAAGAGGCTCAAAGAGAAAAGAACGCAGGCGGTGCCTGCTCAAAGAACAAAGACCGCAGGCGGTGCCTGCTTAAATAAAGAAATAATATGACATTGCAACTTCATCGAAACTCCCGCCCGATCCGTATGCGCAACTACGGGCGCATTGTGCAGGACATGATTGCCTATGCCTCCTCTCTCCCGACCGGTTCCGACCGCGAGACCCTGGAGGTCTATATAGCACAATGTATGCGTCAGCGCAACCTGATATGGAACAAGGATCAGGAATCCGGAATCAACCGCGTGAGAGAAGATATCATCCGCCTCTCCGACGGCCAGCTCACGTGCGATTCCCCGGCATTCAAGGCACTTATGAATCCTGCGGAAACGCAGTCAAAAAGAAAAAAATAAATTATCCAATGCTCCTGCATTATGGAAGAATCCAATCAGTTTAAAATCTTCGCCGGTTCCAAAGGCGAAGCTTTAGCCCAGCGGATCTGCGACGAACTGGGCTGCCAAGTCGGTAAAATCCATCTTGACCGTTTCTCGGATGGAGAGTTCTGTACTTATTTCGAAGAGTCCGTCCGCGGACAGTCTGTTTATCTGGTGCAACCAACCTGTCCTACCAGCGACAATCTCATGGAGCTTCTCCTGATGATCGATGCCGCGAAGAGAGCCAGTGCCTACAAGGTGATTGCCGTTATTCCTTATTTCGGCTGGGCCCGTCAGGACCGCAAGGACAAGCCCCGTGTGTCGATTGGCGCCAAGTTAGTAGCGAACATGCTTCAGACCGCCGGTGCAGACCGTGTCATCACCGTTGATCTGCATGCCGACCAGATCCAGGGATTCTTCGATATCCCCGTGGATCATATCTACGGGTCCAATGTGCTGGCGCCGTACGTAGCCGGTCTCAATCTCAAGAAACTGATTGTCGCTTCTCCCGATGTGGGCGGCTCCAAGCGAGCTTCCAATTTTGCTAAGAAGCTGCATGCCCTGACCGACCGCGAGGTGCCGATGGTGATCTGCTACAAGAACCGTCCGGATTTCAACAAAGTGTCCGAGATCCGCGTGCTGGGCGATATCTACGGCAAGGATGTAGTGATTTTTGACGATATAGCGGATACCGCCGGAACGCTGTGCAAGGCAGCGGAAGTGATGATTTCCGGCGGCGCCAAATCCGTTCGCGCCGTGGTGACCCACGGTGTATTGAGCAGCAACGCGTGCGAGAAGATAGAGAACAGCCCGCTTGAGGAACTTGTCTGCACCGATTCGATCCCTGTTGATCCTTCGCGGTGCTCCAAACTGCATATCGTTTCCCTTGCTTCCTCTATCGCACAAACGATACGTGCTATCCAAAACCATACCTCTGTCAGCGAAAGTAATATGAGATGAAAAAGATTCTATATTTGATCCTTTGCCCCTTGGTATTATTAACGGCTTGCGGTAAAAAGCAAGCCGTTGTTTCCCGCCCATCCTTCTGTTCCGACAGCGCATATGCCTATATCGAGAAACAGATGTCTTTCGGTCCGCGTGTGCCCAACAGCGCGGCGCATATGCAATGCGCAGTATGGCTCATTGACCAGCTCCGAGCCTGCGGAGCCGAGGTGGAACTGCAGAAAGGGTTCATGCCCGATTACCGCGGTGCAAACCAACAGATATACAATATCATAGGACATTTCGGGACTCCTGAGACGGCTACCCGTCCGCGGATTCTGCTGGGTGCGCATTATGACACCCGTCCATGGTGCGACGAAGAGGCGGATTATAATGACCGTTTCTATAATGTCCCAGGTGCCAATGACGGCGCTTCCGGCGTAGGTGTCCTTCTTGAAGTAGCCCGTCAGATAGGTCTGAAAGAGAAATTATCCACCCCTGTTGACATCATCTTTTTCGATTGCGAAGATATGGGTACCCCGGGTGTCTATACCGGTCCGGAGCGCGAAGACACGTGGTGTCTCGGTTCGCAGCTATGGGCTACCAACTACAGCCGTCAGCCGTCCGCAGCGAGTTACAAATTCGGTATCGTGCTTGACATGGTAGGTGCGCCGGATGCATTCTTCCCGCTGGAGATGTATTCCACCACGTATGCCCAGAATTACCAGCAGCAGATATGGCGTTCCGCGGAGCAGTTAGGCTACGGAGCTATGTTCTCCTCCCAGCAGTCCTACCCGATCACGGACGACCATTATTACATCAACTATATCGCCGGAATCCCCTGTGTGGACGTGATCCATTATGACATCCGCAACGCAACGGGCTTCCCCCACTGGTGGCACACCCGCAAGGATGATATGTCCAACATATCCCGCTCCACCCTCCAGGCGGTAGGAGAAGTTGTCATGAGCCAATTATAAGGGACACGAACAGAAAAAACAAATTTGTTTCATCAGCTATGAAAGAACTGAAATGCCCGAAATGCGGGAATGTGTTTTCGGTGGACGAGAGCGAGTACGCAGCGTTGCTGAGCCAGGTGAAGAACGCGGAGTTCGAGAGTGAGCTGTCGCGCCGGATCCATGAGTTGGAGCAGAGCCAGAAGGCGCAACAGCAAGCGGAACAAGCCCGTTTGGCGGCGGAGCAGCAGGCCGCGCAGTTGCGCCGCGACCAACAGTCCGCCCAGCAGATGCAGGCGTTGCAGAGCCAGATCCAGAGCCTGCAGGCGCAGATAGCGCAAGCAGAGCAGCAGCGGCAGTTAGCCGTGGCACAAGTGCGGCAACAGGCTACCGAAGCGTACATGAAAAAAGAGCAGGAACTTGTGCAGGCACGTGCCCAATGGGATGCGGAACTCAAGGCCGCGCAGGAGCAGATAGCCTATTACAAAGAACTCAAGACAAGGCTCTCCACAAAGATGGTAGGCGAGACGCTCGAGCAACATTGCGCCACCGAGTTCGCCCGCATACGTCCCCTCTTCCCGTATGCCTATTTCGAGAAAGACAACGAGGTGGTAGAGGGCACGAAAGGCGATTTCGTCTTTCGCGACTATTCGGAGGACAAGGTGGAGTATATATCCATCATGTTCGAGATGAAAAACGAAGCCGACGAGACGGCAACGAAACATAAGAACGAGGACTTTCTGGCAAAGTTGGATGCCGACCGGCGCAAGAAAGGATGCGAATACGCTATCCTCGTGTCCATGCTGGAGCCGGACAGCGAGTTGTACAACGGCGGTATCGTCGATATGTGCCACCGGTACGAGAAGATGTATGTCATCCGTCCGCAGTTCTTCGTGCCTATCATCACCCTCCTTTGCCAGGCGAACAAGAAGAGTCTGGATGCCAAAAGGGAACTGGCTATCGTGAAGGCGCAACAAGTGGACGTGACCAATTTTGAAGAGAAACTGACGACGTTCAAGGACGCATTCGGCCGTAATGTAAGGCTTGCAAACGAGCGTTTTGCGGATGCCATAGAGGAGATAGACAAGACCATCGCACACCTCCAGAAAGTGCGTGAGAACCTCGTCAAATCGGGTGACAACCTGAGTCTGGCGGACAAAAAACTACAAGAAGTGACTATCAAACGCCTGACTGCGGGCAACCCGACCATGAAGGCGAAGTTCGACGAAGCGAACGAAGGAAATAAAGAATGAGCAAGTTATTAGAGATAAAAGATCTGCATGCCTCCATCGGCGGCAAGGAGATATTAAAAGGTGTGAACCTCGTCATCAACGAAGGCGAGGTACATGCCATCATGGGTCCTAACGGTGCCGGCAAATCGACGCTGAGTGCCGTCCTGACCGGTAATCCGGCATATGAAGTGACGGGCGGCGAAGTGTATCTGAAGGGTGAAAACCTGCTGGCTATGGAGCCCGAGGTGCGTGCACGCGCAGGCGTGTTCCTTAGTTTCCAATATCCGGTGGAGATCCCGGGAGTGAGTATGACCAATTTCATGCGTACGGCAATCAACGCCAAGCGTGAGTACGAAGGCAAAGAGCCGCTTTCGGCGCGCGAGTTCCTCGCCCTGATGCGGGAGAAAAAGAAGATGCTGGAGTTGCCGGACAAGCTGAACAACCGATCGGTCAACGAAGGTTTCTCCGGTGGCGAGAAGAAGAAAAACGAAATCTTCCAGATGGCGATGCTGGAGCCCTGTCTGTCTATTCTGGATGAGACCGACAGCGGTCTGGATATAGACGCATTGCGCATTGTGGCGGAAGGGGTCAACCGGTTGAAGACACCGCAGAACGCGGCTATCGTGATCACTCACTATCAGCGGCTGCTGGATTATATCGTGCCTGATTTCGTGCATGTGCTGGCGGATGGCCAGATCGTCAAGACGGGCGACAAGACCCTGGCACTCGAACTCGAAGAAAAAGGCTACGAAGGGCTGAACCTATGAGCGAGATAACAATTCATAGCGGCGAGACATTCGAGCGCGTTTTCCTCAACGAGCCGGAAGTGAATCTGCATATCGTGCAGGATGCGGGGTCACATGTGAAGATTCACGTGCTGAACATACCTGTCGATAAATCGAGAGATCGAGAAATCGAGATATCGAATAACATCGTTGTAGAGCAAACGGGCGAGGGATGCGAGACGGAGATATACGGGTTAGCCTATCTGCGGGGCTCAGAAAAGGTGACGACTGAGACGCATGTACACCATGCAGTGGGCGGCGGAAGATCGAACCAGTTGCTGAAATTCGTGTTGGATGACAGTGCCCATGGACGTTTTATCGGAGACCTGAAGATAGCGCCCGATGCACAGAAGACCGAGGCTCATCAGACGAACCGTAATCTGGTGCTCTCGGAGAACGCAGAGATGCGTACGCAACCGCAGTTGGAGATCTATGCCGATGATGTGCAAGCCACGCACGGTGCTTCTACCGGACAGTTGGACGAGACGGCGCTTTTCTATATGCAGCAGCGGGGTATCAGTAAAGAAAAAGCGCGCCAACTGCTTGTCGGCGCGTTTATGAAAGAAGTGATAGAGGCTATCAGTGATGAAGCCCTGCGAGAGCAATTACTGAACGCGATTGATGGCGAAATCGAGTAGAGAGACCAAGCTCTTTTTCTCCTCTGAGTCACGGAAGACATGCAAGGCTTCTGTGGCTTGTTTTTTATATTCCAGCATTTGTTGCACGGCGTATTCGTCACCTTTGAAGCGCAGTACAAAGGATTTGATTTCCTCCAGAGCTTTCTCAATCTCTATGCCCGGTTCATTCGCCGTGATCTTTTCTCCCAGAGAACGGATATAATCCGCTTCGGGTTTGGGAGCACGACGGAGCGCGATGATAAGCGGAAGGGTAACCTTGCTGTCTCTCAGATCGCTCATCGTCGGTTTACCGATTTCCTCGAGATCGCTATAATCGAAGATATCGTCCTTGATCTGGAAACATAATCCCAGCAGTCGTCCGAAAAGGCTGAGTGCATTTCTCTGACGAGGCGTACATCCGGCAGACTCAGCGCCTATTTCCGCGCATGCCTGAAAGAGTTGTGCGGTCTTCTGGTCGATGACCTTCAGATATCGTTCTTCGTCAATCCACATCGATTGGCCCACATGCAGTTGCAACATCTCACCGCTAGAGAGAGAACGGCCCAGATTGGATATAATCTCCAAGATACGTATATTGCGCACTTCCGCCACCAATCCGATTACTTTGGATAACATATAATCGCCCGTAAGGATTGCCACTTTGTTGCTCCATCGCGTATGTACGGCGGGCATACCTCTGCGGGTATCCGAACTATCCACAACGTCATCATGGACCAAGCTGGCATTATGCAACATCTCCAGCGCGACCGCGGAACGGAGGGTCTTATCCGTAACAGGATTGCATATCTGCGCACATAGAAGCACGACCAGAGGACGAAGCTGCTTGCCACTCCTTGCGGCGATATAATCCAGCACTTTCTGCTGAATTTTTTCATCCGACTGCAATGACTCCTGCAATACTTTCTCGTATCGCTTCCAACTGGCCTCTACGGGCTTACGTATATCCGATAAACTCGCCATTTTGTTAAAATCGGGCGCAAAGGTACGAAAAAAATTGCATATATCAAAATTTTTTACTACTTTTGCCCAAAATTTAAATTCTTGCTCTCTATGAATCACTTCAAACTACCCAGTGCGGCTACTATTATTGGCCTCATTGTTTTGTCTGTAACCTTCATCGGGCAGCGTGTACTTGTTAAAAGAAATTTTCCGGAAAAGCCCATGCAAATAGTGCTTGACCGCAATGTGCCGTTAGTCTCCCTCATTGCCGGGGACGACGAGACCGTAGGCAAACTGCGTAAAGGCGACACGGTGGATTATCTGGGTGTAGTAGCCGGAAATCATCATCATCCGTATGGTTTGCTTGTTCAGACAAGAGACGGCGAGCGCGGTCTGCTGGCCGCCGCCGAAATGGGTTTCCCGATGATGATGGAAAACGGGAGCGACAGTCTGCCTGTGCAGATTAAAAACCTGTTCCGCGAGAAGGGAAAGAACAAGGGGGCCAAAGGAACATTATATTATAATATTGTAACCGCAAGCGGAGAGAAGAAGAAAGTGAATCTGGGAGAGGTGCGTCCCATTCTGCCGGACAGCTTGAGCAAATTGCGGTTGGATAAAGAAGGCGATTATTACATGACCAAAGCCAAGTTCGAGCGGCTGTATATCGGTCATTCTCTGGCGGAGAATGACGCCCGTTATCGTCCGGCATGGTTGATTGACAAGACCAAGAAAGGTTTTCTGGCCTATTATCCGAATATCGAGATTATTGATTTCAGTGACGGAAAGATCCGCAATCCGATTATCGCCTATGGTTCGGACAGTATCGCGCTTACCTATGGTTTCGAAGACAGCCATGCGTATCGCAACAACCGCTATTTAGTGAAATGGCTGCCGCTGGTGGGTAAGATCATCGATGTGGATTTTTTCGCAAGGATGATAGAGGGATCGATGCGCTTTAACTGGATTCACAGCGATGACGAAAACTATACCGAGAAAGCGGAGTTAGGATGGAGAGATATACCTGTCTGGACTTATATAGGTGCCTTCTTCTGGGTAGTTTTAGGGTTGATATGGGTTTTTCTGGGTATGACTTTGCTTCCGCTGATATTGGAGGCGGCGCTCTATTGCCGGTTTGCATATTATCATCTGCCGGATAATATAATAGCGATTCTCTTTGCGATTGTAGCCGCAGTAGTTACTTATATCTGGACGGTGCTGATGACCGTTTGGGGATGTCTGTGGATATTCCTGCCGGGAATCGTTATTGCCGGTTTTAGCGCTTATACCTATGTCACGCGTATGTTGGCCACAGCACCTCATTCACGTTGTCCGGATTGCAAGCGGATGGAGACGATCCGTTTTCATAGCCGCACTTTTGAGCGCGAATACAACGAATGGCGTCCGGAGTCGAAGGAAATCAGTTCCCATACGGAGCGGTGGAAGACATGGACGGATGTCACTACCAAATGGAGTGATGGTTCTACTTCACATCGCCGCGAGAATGAACGCAACCACAGCCGTACGACTACGCAGTATGCCAATTATTCGGTGCTCTATCATGTGAAACTATATCATAACAACTACGAGTGCCCTGAATGCGGATATATGGAATATATCCCCGAAGAAGAATTGACCGAATTGCAACGCCAATATACGGGGCAGCACACCTCTGTAACGGAGACTTGATGGCATGTAGATTTTTTATGTCAATTTTTCCACATTAGTTTGCTGAAAAAGTAGTATCTTTGCAGCGTGATTTGTTCGTGCCCGCTGATGCGGGAACATACGCGCGCACGATAAAAATAGAAAGACACACCATTTAACACAATAAAAATCTAACAATTATGATCAAGCCTTTCATGGACAAAGATTTCCTGTTGCAGACAGAGACCGCGCAGGAACTGTATCACAATCATGCGGCTAAGATGCCGATTGTCGATTATCACTGCCACCTTATTCCGCAGATGGTTGCCGAGAACAAACGTTTCGAATCCATCGCACAGATCTGGCTCATGGGCGACCACTACAAATGGCGCGCTATGCGTTCCAACGGAGTGGACGAGCGTTTCTGCACCGGCAAGGACACTACCGACTGGGAGAAGTTCGAGAAATGGGCGGAGACCGTTCCGTACACCTTCCGCAACCCGCTTTACCACTGGACCCATCTGGAGCTCAAGACCGCTTTCGGTATCGAGGAGCGTCTGAACCCCGAGACCGCACGCGCTATCTATGACAAGTGCAACGACCTCATCGCCAACGACCCGAAGTTTTGTCCGCGCGGACTGATGAAGCACTACCATGTAGAGCTCGTCTGCACGACCGACGACCCGGCAGACAGCCTCGAATGGCACAAGATGGTCAAGGAAGACCCGACTGCAGAGGTGCGTATGTTGCCGACATGGCGTCCGGATGCAGGCATGAACATCGAAGCCGCTACGTGGAAAGCATACATCGAGAAACTGGCTAAGGTAGCCGGCGTGGAGATCCGCAACTTCGCAGATATGGTGGACGCTCTCCAGAAACGCCATGACTTCTTTGAGTCGATGGGCTGCCGTCTCTCCGACCACGGTATCGAGGAGTTCTATGACGAGCCGTACACCGACGCAGAGATCAACGCTATCTTCCAGAAAGCCCTCGCCGGCAAGGAGTTGAGCGTTTATGAGATCCGTCAGTACAAGCACGCTTACCTGCACGCGCAGGCTGAGATGGACTATGCTTCGGGTTGGACCCAGCAATATCACTACGGCGCGATCCGTAATAATAACAGCAAGATGTTCGCTCAACTTGGCGCAGACACCGGTTTCGACTCCATCGGCGAGTTCACGACCGCAAAAGCCATGAGCCATTTCTTGGATGAGATGAATAGCGAGGGACACCTCGCCAAGACTATTCTCTATAACCTCAACCCGTGCGCTAACGAAGTGATTGCCACTATGCTGGGTAACTTCCAGGACGGTTCCGTACCGGGTAAGATTCAGTTCGGTTCGGGCTGGTGGTTCCTCGATCAGAAGGACGGTATGGAGAAGCAGATGATGGCTTTGAGTAACCTCGGTCTCTTGAGTCGCATGGTAGGTATGCTGACCGACAGCCGTTCGTTCCTGAGCTATCCGCGTCACGAGTATTTCCGCCGCACGCTCTGCAACGTCCTCGGCAACGACATCGAGAACGGCATGATCCCGTACACCGGCTACGAGAAAGCCCGCGTTCAACAGATGGTCGAAGACATCTGCTACAACAACGCCAAAAACTACTTCCGCTTCTGATAGCCATCCGCCATGCATGGCGGATCATACCCATGACCAACGACTGGTACACATATTGGAAAGAGAGAGGCGGGCTGCTTAACGGCGCCCACCGCCCTCATTCCGTGTGGCAGAACTACAGCGCGCGCGGAATATACCTCATCACGATTGTCACGTATAACCGTGCGCGTCTGTTTGGCGAGCTGAACAACGACCCCTCTGCGCCCTCCGTGGTGTTGACCGAACTTGGTCAATCCGTCGCGGACCAGTGGCTCCAGACACCCGCCATTCAAAGCGCCCGCGGACGGCACATCCGTGTGCTTGGTCATCAGGTCATGCCCGACCATTTCCACGGCATCCTTCAGGTGGATGAGCCCATGGATGTCGGTATAGGCGAGATTATCCGCGGCTTTAAGATCGGCTGTACGCAGGTTTATCGCTCTCTGTATCCGCCATATATGGCGGATGCCATAGATAGAGACCGTCTCGCCCGTTCCTCCCGCAAGCAGCGCGAGGAGTACTACGCCTCCAACGGCGTTACGCCGCTCTTTGAGGATAACTACGACGACACTATCTGTTACCGTCAGGGGCAACTGGACAATATCATTCGCTACGTGCAGGATAACCAGCGCCGTGCGGTCATGAGGGCGTTGCACCCGGATCTGTTCCAACGCCGGCAGCACATCACCATCGGAGACATGGACTTCGCCGCGTATGGCAATATCTTCCTGCTTCGCCGGCCGTGGAAGGAACAGGTCTTCTGCCATCGTTGGAAGATGAATGGCGACCAACGCGATTACAACACGCCATATGAGACGACGGACACTTTCCGTCAGCAGAGAGACCAATGGCTCCAAGCCGCCAAAGACGGTGCGGTACTAGTCACACCGGGTATCTCTAAAGGGGAACAGCAACTTGTCAAGGATTGCATGGAGAACGCCCTGCCGCTTATCCACCTCCAGAAAGAACCCATGCCCAATGGGTGGAATCCGGAGAAGCGACGCCACCAATTATGTGAGATGGGGCAACTGCTCATCCTCTCCCCGTGGGCATTGAATGATATGCAAAGCGTGAACGATGTCCCTGCAACGGCAGACTACAGCCGTTTCCACAACATGAACACCCTCGCCGCCCAAATCTGCGCCCTCTCCCCCTCTGCCTCCGCCCGCTTTGGCATACCCGCTCCCTCCGTATCCGCCAAGACTGGCGGATTGGGTCAATCACCTGACCGACCGAAGACCGACTCACAACCGAGACATGACCGAGCGAAGAAAACCCAAAAATAATCCCTCCGTGGCTTCGTCATAGCACAAATGAGAAAATAAAAAACAACTATAGAAATGGTACCAAAGTTTGATAGTTTTTTTACACCCTATTTAAAGTGCTTGTCAGATGGAAACATCCATAAGAACAAGGATCTTGTAGAGTTTGCAATAAAATATTTTGGGCTTACCGAGGAGGAAGCACAAGAGCGAATTGCCAACCAAAGCCAGACACAGGTGTATAACCGTGTCTTGTGGGCAGGAACATATCTGCGCAAAGCAGGTTTGGCGGAAAAAGCCATGAATGGTCAGTATAAAATTACTGCCGAAGGATTAAAAAGATTGAAAGCAGGGGAAGTAACTCTGCGTACTTTGGCTGAGTACCCTGCATTTGTTGAGTTTTATGGGCGTAAACCTAAAGCAAACACCAAACAGAAAAAAGAAGTCATCGCTACGGAAGAAGTAGAGAAAACACCAATAGAGGTATTGGAAGAGGCATATTCACAACTAAACAACCAATTAGCGGATGATGTATTAGCCTCTCTCAAGGATGTATCTCCGCAAAAGTTCGAGCAGATAGTAGTGGATGTATTGGTCGGAATGGGTTATGGAGGTTCGTTGGAAGATGCGGGAACTGTTACTGCCTATGTGAAGGATGATGGCATTGATGGCGTCATCAAAGAAGACAAACTCGGACTTGACAAAATTTACGTACAAGCAAAACGCTGGAATAATTGCGTGGGACAACCTGAAATCCAGAAGTTTGTCGGAGCGTTAGTTGGTCAAGGAGCCAAGAAAGGGGTATTCATTACCACATCTTATTTCTCCAAAGAAGCACGCCAATTCCAACCGAAAGGGGATGTAAAAGTCGTTTTGATTGATGGAAAGGAATTAGCTAATTATATGATTGAATGTGGCGTCGGAGTCTCGTTGAAGCAATCATATCAAATCAAACGTATAGACACCGATTATTTTGAGGAATAACAGATAAGGGAAATCGAAGTGGCGCGAGAGTGGCTTGAGAATGGCTGATTGACCGCTAAGTTATCGCGAATAGTTATCGTCCCGTATCCGTCTCGTATGCCGCTCGTAAGCCGGTAGTAGAGAAAAAAACAACCAAAAGAAAATTTAATAAAACATATTATGTCTGATAACAAATCAAATATGCAGATTGCAGTTCAATACCAACTGCCGGACAAGAAGACATTACAGGATTTCTTGTTACGGGAAACACAAACCAAATAAAGACAAACAACTAATTAACAATATTTATTAACCAATTTTAATTCATTTAACCTATGGCTAAAATTATTACATTGGGCGAGATCATGCTTCGCCTGAGTCCGGAGGGACAAGATCGTTTCATTCAGTCTGATCATTTCCGTATCATCCCCGGTGGTGGTGAGGCTAACGTTGCTATTTCGTGCGCTAACTACGGTCACGAGGCTTATCTGGTAACCAAACTGCCGAAGCACGAGATCGGTCAGATTGCTGTTAACTCGCTGCGTCGCTATGGTGTGAACACCGAGTACATCGTTCGTGGCGGTGACCGTGTAGGTCTGTACTACTGCGAGACCGGTGCTTCGATGCGTCCGTCGAAGGTTATTTACGACCGTGCCCACAGCGCCATCGCTGAGGCTGATCCGAAGGACTTTGACTTCGACAAGATCATGGAGGGTGCAGCATGGTTCCACTGGAGCGGCATCACTCCGGCTATCTCGGACAAGGCTGCTGAGATTACGAAGTTGGCTTGCGAGGCTGCCAAGCGTCACGGCGTAACCGTTTCGGTTGACCTGAACTTCCGTAAGAAACTGTGGACCAGCGAGAAAGCTATCTCGATCATGCGTCCATTGATGAAGTACGTAGATGTATGTATCGGTAACGAAGAGGATGCAGAGCTGTGTCTCGGCTTCAAGCCCGATGCAGACGTAGAAGGCGGCGAGACCAATGCTGAGGGCTACAAAGGCATTTTCGAGCAGATGATGAAAGAGTTCGGCTTCAAGTACGTTGTTTCAACGCTGCGCGAGAGCTACAGCGCTACCTTCAACGGCTGGAAAGCCATGATTTACGACGGCAAGGAGTTCTACCAGAGCAAGCGTTACGAGATCAACCCGATCATCGACCGCGTAGGTGGCGGTGACTCTTTCTCCGGCGGTCTGATCCACGGTATGCTCAAATACCCGGACAACCAAGGTCAGGCTCTTGAGTTCGCAGTAGCTGCTTCGGCTCTGAAGCACACCATCAACGGCGACTTCAACCTCGTCAGCGAGGATGAGGTTCTGAGCCTTGCCGGCGGCAATGCGAATGGACGAGTACAAAGATAAATTTAAGTGACTTAGTGACTAAGTACCAAGGACCAAGGAGCTATGCAGGGAGCAGAACTACAGAAACGACACAAACAATTTGCCATCCGTATAATAAAGATGGTAGATGCGATGCCACATACCATTTCAGCTATGGCTATCGCGCGTCAAATCGTCCGTTCAGGAACTTCTCCTTCGGCTAATTATAGAGCAGCTTGTATTGCCAAATCCGAGAAAGACTTTATCAATAAATTAAAAATGGTAGAGGAAGAATTGGATGAAACTTTACATTGGTTAACCTTGATAGAGGAATGCGAGATGTTACCCTCTGAAAGAATGCAGGATATAATTAGCGAGTGTACTGAGTTACTTAAAATCACTATAAGTTCAATTGTGTCAACAAGAAAATCTATTAACGAACCCAAGGAGACAAAATAGTACTTGGTACTTTGTCCCTTGGTACTTAAAATTATGGCTAAATTTGATAAGTTTCAGGTGATGGCGAAGATTGCCGCTGCACCGATGGTTCCTGTGTTCTATCACAAGGACGTAGAAGTTTGTAAGAATGTTATTAAGGCTTGCTACGAAGGCGGCGTACGCGCTTTCGAGTTCACCAACCGCGGCGATTTCGCACATGAGGTGTTCGGCGAGTTGAGCAAGTGGGTAGCTAAAGAGTGCCCGGAGTTGGCACTCGGTATCGGTAGCGTGGTTGACGCTCCGACTGCTGCGCTGTACTTGCAGTTAGGCGCTAACTTCGTAGTTGGTCCGTTGTTCAACAAGGATATTGCGGTGGTTTGTAACCGTCGTTGCGTGACTTACTGTCCGGGTTGCCTCACACCGAGCGAGATCGGTGCAGCACAGGAGGTTGGTTGCGACTTCACAAAGGTGTTCCCGGGCGATGTGGTTGGTCCGAACCTCGTGAAGGGTCTGATGGCTCCGATGCCGTGGTCGAAGATCATGGTTACCGGCGGCGTGGCTCCCGAGAAAGAGAACCTCGAGAAATGGTTTGCTGCAGGCGTTTACTGCGTAGGTATGGGTTCCAAACTCTTCCCGAGCGACAAGGTGAAAGCCGGCGACTGGGCTTACGTCACGGCAAAATGTCAAGAATGTTTTGACATTATTGCAGCGTGCCGTAAGTAATTAAGAATTAAAAATTAAGAATTAAAAATTATTATGAATGACGTTAAAAAAGCTGTCATGACCAACTGGCGTTGGGTCATGTGTGCGATGCTTTTCTTCGCCACCACCGTCAACTACATGGACCGTCAGGTTCTGTCGTTGACCTTCAAAGAGTTTATTCAGCCTGAGTTCCACTGGACCGACTCCGACTACGGAACGATCACCGGTGTGTTCTCTATCGCGTATGCTATCTTCTGCCTCTTTGCCGGTAAGTTCATCGACTGGATGGGTACGAAGAAAGGCTACCTGATTGCCATCATCGTATGGTCGTTAGGCGCTGTGATGCACGCAGGTTGCGGTTGGGTAACCGAGCAGATCGTAGGTGTTGCTGACAAGGCTGCTTTGCTGAATGCAACCGGTGCGATAGTGAGTTCAATATCCATGGTGAGTGTGTGGCTGTTCCTTGCCTGCCGTCTGATCTTGGGACTTGGTGAGGCGGGTAACTTCCCTGCTGCTATCAAGGTGACCGCCGAGTATTTCCCGAAGAAAGACCGTGCGTTCGCTACCGCCCTGTTCAACGCAGGCGCGTCTGTAGGTGCGTTGGCCGCTCCTGCTACTATTCCTCTGTTGGCGAAGAGCCTCGGATGGGAGTGGGCGTTCATCATCATCGGTGCGCTGGGCTTCCTCTGGGCAGGTATCTGGATCTTTGTCTATGACAAACCGGAAGAGAGCAAGCATGTGAACGAGGCTGAGCTCGAATATATCCACCAAGACGAGGAAAAGGGACAAAGTGACCAAGTACCAAGTACCAAGGAAGAGAAGCAGATGTCGTTCGGCGAGGCTTTCAAGCACAAACAGACCTGGTCGTTTGCGTTTGGTAAGTTCATGACCGACGGCGTTTGGTGGTTCTTCCTCTTCTGGGCTCCGGCTTATTTCCAAGACCAGTTCGGTATCAAGGCTTCCGACCCTCAGGGTATTGCGCTGATTTTCACGCTGTACGCTATCGTAACAGTGATTTCGCTGTTCGGCGGTTATCTGCCTAAGATCTTCGTAGAGAAGAAAGGCATGGAGCCGTACGCAGGCCGTATGCGCGCTATGCTGATCTTTGCGTTCTTCCCCATTCTGGCGTTGTTCGCACAGCCGCTTGGCGGTATCTATGGTCCTTGGGCTGTAGCAATCATCATCGGTATCGTGGGTGCTGCTCACCAGAGCTGGAGCGCGAATATCTTCTCCACCACGGGTGACATGTTCCCGAAATCGGCTGTCGCTACCATCACCGGTATCGGTGCCATGGCAGGCGGTGTAGGCTCGTTCCTCATCAACAAAGGTTCGGGTATGCTCTTCGACCATGCAGCCCAATTAGGCGATGCCTTTGCTTTCGCAGGCTTCACCGGCAAACCGGCAGCGTACATGATTGTGTTCTGCATCTGCGCGGTTGCTTACCTCATCGGCTGGAGCGTAATGAAGGCGCTTGTGCCGAAATACAAACCGGTAGTGGTTAAGTAACTAAGTTACTAAGTACCAAGTACCAAGGGACTAAGTACAAAGTAATATGCAACGCATCCTTATATCTATAGTAGCGGGCTTTGTGTCCGCTACTATGGCATGGGGTGCCGGAATTAACTACAACGGCACGACCCTGCAGGAAAACACAGACTTCACGCGTACCGAGTGCGGCACGATGAAGAAAAAAACAATGAAAGAAATCAGCGGTTTGGCAATCAGCCGCGCAGACGAGCGGTGACGGCGGCATAGCGGCTATCCGCATGGCGCGTAAGCCAAACAGCGAAACAGACATAGAAACCACGAAGAGTGATGTACATTGCGTGAAAGTGCTTCGTGAGGGGCGGCTTTACATTCGCCTTGGAGAAAAGATATACGACATTACCGGCCAACCGGTATTTTGAATTCAAATATGCGAATCAAGTCTTTACCTATAGCATCCGCTGTTTTTCTCGTCATTGCCATGACGATTCAGTTCGTGTTGTCCTATCAGCGCAGCAAGTCAGACATCATGGAGCGGATAGATTGCAAGATGGAACTGGCGCAGAAGGATGTGATTTATGAGTTGCATGACATGTGCGATGCCGTATCGGAGATAGCGAGTTATCTGCCCCGGAACGGGAAAGACACAGTGGCACTATACAATCACATAGAAACCGTTCTATGGCGTTTCCCGTATTTATATAGTTGCTATTTCTGCTATACTCCCAATTATTTTCCCGATCAAGGCAAACATTATGCGGTTTGTGCGGCACGCGCGAACAAAGACTCGATTATCAGTTATCAATTAGAGACGAAGTTCGATTATTTTGAACGCGACTGGTACAAAGGTGCCATGCTGAGCGGTGAGAACGGCTATTGGAGCCGATCCTACAATGATATTGACACAGACAGTCTCATTTTCACCTATTCGCTTAAGGCATATGACGACTACCATAATGTGATGGGCGTAGCGGGCGCGGATTTTACATTGTCATGGGCAAAACAGGTATTACTTGAAGCCCGTCCATATGAAGATGCGGAGTGTCAGTTGTATGGGCCCGGCGGCACTTTGATTGTGCAGACCGGAGAAGCGGATAATTGGGACAAGATGATTGTCTCGGAGAAAGCACTTTCTCCGGCAGAAATGATGTTGGTAATAGCAGTCCCGAATCACCATATTTGGGACGGTATGATCAAGGTGTCGCTAATTACGTTTATCGTACTCGTCATAGGTATATTGGTAGCAGGACTGCTCATTCGCCGTCTATGGCAGGACCAAACAGAATATGTTCGTGCTGAAACGGAAAACAAGGTGTTGGAGAAGGAGTTGCGCATTGCCAGTAGTATTCAGAAGGGGATTCTGCGGATTGGTGAACGCGAGAAGGTTAAAGTGGAAGACAGATGGTCTGATATTGAAGTACAGGCAGCCCTGGAGCCGATGCGCGAAATAGGAGGGGACCTCTATGATTTCTATAGAAAAGATGATGATTTCTATTTCATCATCGGCGATGTGAGTGGGAAGAGTGTGCCTGCAGCGATGTTTATGAGTGCTACGGTCAATTTGTTCCGATCCACTGTGCGAAGATTGCAATCTCCCAAATCCATTATGGAAGACATTAACGCTGTGCTGAGCGACAACAACCCGTCATTGATGTTCGTCACGGCTTTTATCGGACGGCTGCATATTCCTACCGGCGAGGTGTTGTACTGTAATGCCGGACACTTGCCGCCCATTAAGGTATCAAGCGGCGAAGTACCAAGTACAAAAGAGTTGGCCGTCCTCCCGAACATCCCATTGGGTTACCAAGGCACCTTTCGTTTTGAAGAACAAGGCACCATGCTTGGCAAAAATGAGACCTTGGTTCTCTATACGGACGGCATAACAGAAGCCAGAAACGAAAAACGGGAGATGCTGGGAGCACAGAGGTGGAGGAAAATGGCGGCAGAGACCATCCCGCTTGCTGGCAGCGACAGTATAAACGCCATCCGAAAAGCATGTGTCCGTTATATCGGCAGAGCCGAACAAACAGATGACATGACCATAATGACCATCCGCCTGACCAATGATGTACAACCTTTGACCCTACATCTGGAAAACAGATTGGACCAACTGCCTGTATTCAGAAACGCTTTGCATAATTACGGACTGTGTGCAGGAGTGGACAAACGGACGCTCAAGCGCCTGGAAGTGGCGTTGGAGGAAGCGGTTGTGAACATCATCAACTATTCGCAGGCAACGGCGATAGAGTTGAAAGTCGAAAGTCAAAAGTCGAATGCCGAAAGACAATTTTGTATCAAGATCTCCGATAACGGCACGATCTTTGACCCTACGGCACAAAAAGAGGTGGATACTGCCAAAAATGCTGAAGAACGGCAGATTGGAGGACTGGGTATCGCTTTGCTGCGGCAGATGGCAGACGAACTTCATTACCGCCGCATGGATAATCAAAATGAATTGACCATAATAAAAAACATCTGATATGAACATCACTATTGAACAATCGAAAGATGAGATTTTGGTTCGCATCATCGGCGAACTGGACACGGTAGCTACCACCGAACAGGCTGACGAACTACAACAAGTGCTGGACATTGCCGGCAACACATTAGTGATCGACTGTACGGAACTGGAGTATATCTCCTCAGCCGGCTTGCGATTCTTTATGCAACTCAAACGGGAATCAGAAACCAAAGGCGGCAGTATCCGGATTTGCCATTTGAATGAAGACGTAGCAGACATATTCCGTATGAGCGGATTCCGGAATATCTTTGAGATAGAGTAGAAAGTCGAAAGTCGAAAGCAAAAAGTCGAAAGCTATGAGAAGCCCGTTAAGCCAAGCGCAATTAGGCGTGTATTATGCCTGTGAGGCATCGGTTGATGATGTACGTAATTACCAGAACCCCGTACTCCTCCCTCTTCCCGGGGACACGGATACAAAGCGGGTGCAGCAGGCGGTCTATGACGCTTTGTGCGCCCACCCGTATATCCTGGGGCATATAGAACCGGACGGGGAAAACCTAACCCCGGTTCTCTCTTATGGAGAGGGGAAAACGCCTGTGGTAGAGGTAAGAACGGTATCAGAGGCAGAGTGGAAGGAAGTTCAGAAGACCTTCGCCCGCACAATGGATATACACGGAGAGAGGCTGTATCGGGCGGAAATATACCAAATGGTAAATGGTAAATGTCCCAATGGTAAATATCTTTATCTTGATCTTCACCATGTGATTTCGGACGGGTTCTCAATGACGGTACTGCTGCGGGATATCAGCCGTGCGTATGAAGGCAAGGCTTTGTCCGGCGAACTGATGGACGGGGCAGCGATAGCACAAGCAGAGGCTGCTCAGCGTGCCGATGAAGCACAGATGACCGCAGTCCGCGAATGGTACGCTCGTGAGTTTGCAGATGCAGCGGAGATAGATAGTTTGCCAATCCCGGCTCCCTCCCTTGAGGGGAGGGATGGGGAGGGGTTTGTTTACCGTTCTTATCCGCTGACGGTGACCAAAGAAGAGGTGCAAGCGATTGAGAAACGGTTTGGCTCCAAAGAGAGCGTCATCATGCAGGCGGCCTGGGGACTGTTGCTGGCTGCATATAGCGCCGAAGAAAAAGCCTCATACTGCACCGCTTTCTTCGGACGTACGGACAGAAGAACATGGGGCTCGGTGACGATGATGGTTCATACACTGCCGGTCTTTCTGAACTGGAGCAATCAGCCATCGGCAGTCAGCCTGCAGCAGTTGTTGGCGGGGATGGATGCGCAGTTACAGCAGACGCAGAAATACCGGTATTATGCTTACCCGGATGCGGTGCGGGACCTGGGACTCAATAACCAAGTGATGTTCGTCTATCAGGGACCGGTTATTAACGACAAACGTTCCCTGCGTTTAGGGGAGCAGTTAGTACCGTTCGTAGATCTCCGCAAACCCACTCCGGGATGGAAACTGTGTGCCGAACTGTTGGAAGCCGATGCGCAGTATCTCCTCAAGCTCAGTTATAGCGAAGCCGATTACTCCGATGCGTTCATGCAGGAGTTGGCAAAGACATATAGCAGGATCCTCCGTTCGATGGTGACGGCGGAGAACGTGAGTGAGATGGAGTATTGCGATGAGGAGCAGATCAAGTGGCTGGACCTTCGAAACCCGGAAAAGGGACCAAGTGACCAAGTACCAAGTACCAAGGATTCCCTCGTGGAACGTTTCCAAAAGCACGCAACTGAACAGCCGGATGCTATATGTGTTGTGGCTGGCGATGTGCGGCTGACGTATGCGGAAGTGGACAGGCTCACGGACGAGCTAAGTCTAAAGTTAAAAGATGAAAGTTTAGAGAAGGTTGAAAGCGAAAAGTATGTAGTTTATCCTTGCGGCGAGCATGTGATGGGTTATTCCGTGCCGCGTAACGAACAGATGGTGATTGTGCCGCTCGCTATCGCCAAAGCCGGCTTTACTGCCATGCCGCTGGATAGTTCCTATCCCGCCGAGCGGCTGGAGTTCATGCGTCAGGATGCCGCAAAATATGAAGGCGGAGATGCCTTTATACTGCTTTATACATCGGGAACAACGGGCACACCGAAAGGCGTGATGCTGAGCGAACAGAACATCCTCGCTTTCTGCGATTACCATACCCATCATATAGATCTGACGCCCGAGAGCCGGTACGCCACGTATGCCGGTTACGGTTTTGACGCGTATATGATGGATCTATGGGGATGTATGTATGCCGGCGCAGCCATATATGTTATTGGCGAAGATATACGTTTTGATCTGGATGGCATATATGACTATTTTGTCAAAGAGGGTATCACGCACTCTTTCATGACGACCCAAGTAGGCACGCAGATGGCTATCAACTATCCCGAGATACCCGGATTCCAATGTCTCGGCGTGGGTGGCGAAAAACTGATGTCATTGAATCCGCCATCCTATCATTTGTGGAATGGCTACGGTCCGACGGAATGTACGGTCTATGTATCCAGTTTCCGGGTGGAGAAGAACGAACCGAACATCCCTATCGGTTATCCGAACGACACAGCCGAACTCTTTATTGTCAATAAGAACGGCAAGCGTGTACCTTGGGGTGCCGCAGGCGAACTGCTGATAGCCGGACCGCAGGTAGGTATCGGTTATCTCAACCAACCCGAGAGGACCGCAGAGGCGTTTGTGGAAGTTCCAAGTAACAAACTACCAGGTACAAAGGTTCGCGTATATAAGACAGGCGACATCGTGCGCTATCGTCAGGACGGAGCGATTGAGTTCGTCGGACGCAGAGACGGACAAGTCAAGATCCGCGGTTTCCGTATTGAACTGAAAGAGGTAGAGGCGGTTATCCGACAGTTTGAGGGTATCAAGGACGCCACCGTGCAGGCCTTTGATTTTCCGGAAGGCGGCGGTAAGTTCATCGCAGCATACATCGTTTCTGACCAACAGATTGATATTCAGGCACTTAACGCCTTTATCATGGACAGGAAACCACCTTATATGGTACCGACTGTCACGATGCAGATAGATGCTATTCCGCTCAACCAGAACCAGAAAGTCAATAGGAAAGCGTTACCGCTTCCTAAAGTACAAGGGGACGATGTACAATGTACGAAGGAGGCAACACCGCTCAATGTATTGGAGGAGCAGTTGCGTGACATGGTCGCCGGCATCGTGGGGAACAGCGATTTCGGAATCATGACCGATCTGAGATACGTGGGACTGAGTTCTATCTCCGCTATCAAACTGGCTACGCAGGTCTATAAGCGTTTCGGCGTGCAACTTGATGCCAAACTGCTTATCAAAGGGGCGAACATCCAGGTTATCGAAAACGAGATATTGAAGGCGATGATGGATGGCAGTCAAAAGTCAAAAGTCGAAAGTCAAAAGACTCCTTCTACTTTGAGCGAAGCGGTCTCATTCCCTCTCAGCCACGCGCAGACAGGCGTCTATTTCGAGTGTATGAAGAACCCCACTTCAACACTATATAATATTCCCATGCGCGCGCGATTACCGGAGGGCGTCCGTGCGGAGGAACTGCGTGCAGCAGTGGAACAAGTCGTTCGAAACCACCCGGAGCTGTTTGTACACTTCCTGACAAACGAGACCGGAGTGGAGCAACTGATAGACAAAAGTCAAGAGCTGAGGCTGGAGACGATTGACTTGCAAGAAGCGCAGTTGGATGCCTATCGTGCGGAGTTCGTGCAGCCCTTCAATCTCTCGAAAGACCAACTCTTCCGGTTCAGCATCGTGCAGACCGAAAAGGCTCTGTATCTCTATTGCGACATGCACCATTTGGTATGCGACGGCGCTTCGTATGATGTGTTCTTCAATGAGTTGTGCGCATTGCTGAACGGCGGGACCATCGAACCGGAAATGTGCTCTTATGCCGAGTTCGTGGCGGATGAACAGGCCGCAGAGGATAGCGCGGAATACGCAGCAGCCAAAGAGTTCTTCCACTCGCAGTTGGCAGAAGTGGAGGGCGTGACGGAGTTACCGGCGGACCTGACCAACCCTAAAGACGGCGAGATAGGGCAGGTTTATGCGCCAATGAATCTGCAGGCAGCCGAGCAGGTGGCAAAAACCGCAGGCGTGACAGCGGCCGGCGCAACACTCGCGGCAGTATTCTACACGCTCTCGCGGTTCGCGAACAACGACGACCTCTGTATCACCACTATCTCCAACGGCCGGAGCAACCTCAAGATGGCGAACACGATTGGCATGATGGTAAACACGCTTGCATTGAGCAGCAAGATAGGCACGCAGAGCGTAGAGCAGTTCGTTCGGGAGACAGGCGGAAAATTCGAGCAGACACTCTCCCATGAGAACTATCCGTTTGCACAGATAGCCGCCGACTACGACCTGACAGCAGAAATCATGTACGCCTACCAGCTCGGCGTCCTTTCCGAATACAAGGTGAAGGGACAGGCGGTTGAGACGGAGAACATGGAACTGAATGTGCCGAAGTTCAAGATTGCGTTCTATATCGTGGAGGTGGATGGCAAACCTTCTGTGGCGATTGAGTACGACAACGGCCGTTACAGCCGCGAGATGATGCAGAGCCTCGCGCAGTCGGTTAGCAATGCCGTGAGTGCGTTCGCCAAGGATACCAAAGCCCCGTTGCGCTCCGTCTCGCTGATGGACGAGCAACAGACAGCGCTGCTGGATAGTTTCAACGAGACCCATGTGGACTATGATGACACGCAGACCATACTCTCGCTCTTCAAAACGCAGGTGGCGAAGACGCCGGATAACATCGCCATCATCTTCCGCGACAAACGAATCACCTACCGCGAGTTAGATGAGATAACCGACCGCATAGCCGCCGGGCTGCACCCGACAACGAATGTCATTTCCATCAAAGTGGAACGCTCCGAATGGATGACTATCGGCGCGCTCTCCGTGCTCAAAACAGGTTGTGCATACATGCCGCTCGACCCCTCTTACCCGGAAGAGCGACTCAATTATATGCAGCAGGACGGCAACAGCTGCATGCTGCTGACAGAGAAAGAGTTAGAGAAACTGAGTCAAAAGTCAATAGTCGAAAGTCAAAAGCATTCAGCAATCAGCATTCAGCCATCAGATTTATTTATCCTTCTCTATACTTCCGGTTCGACGGGTGTGCCGAAGGGCGTGATGCTGGAGCATCGTAACCTCGTGGCGTTCTGCCACTGGTACCACCGTTATTACGACCTGCACGCCGGCGACAAAGTGGCGGCATATGCTTCGTTCGGTTTCGATGCCAATATGATGGATATGTACCCGGCACTGACCTGCGGAGCGGCGGTTTGCATCATCCCCGAAGACATGCGACTGAACCTGCCGGAGTTGGGACGTTATTTTGACCAAGAGGGAGTGACCCACTCGTTCATGACCACACAGATCGGATTCCAGTTCGCTACGAATATAGAGTGCCATAGTCTGAGACATCTGTCTGTGGGCGGTGAAGCACTGGCTGCCCTCACGCCGCCAACCAACTACAAGATGCACAACGGCTATGGTCCGACCGAGTGTACTATCTTCACCACCACCTATTGTCTGGACGGCTATGAACAGCATATCCCTATCGGCAAGCCGCTGGATAATCTGCAACTGTTCGTCATGGATACCGACGGTCAGCGTCTGCCGCTCGGTGCCGCAGGCGAGTTATGGGTCAGTGGCCCGCAAGTAGGACGCGGTTACCTGAACCTGCCCGAAAAGACCGCAGAGACGTTTGTAGAAGTACCAAGTGACCAAGTACCAAGAGACCAAGTACCAAGTACTAAGGTGCGTTGTTACCGAACCGGAGATATTGTACGATACCTGCCGGACGGCAACATTCAGTTTGTAGGGCGGCGCGACGGACAAGTCAAGATCCGCGGGTTCCGTATCGAGCTGAAAGAGGTGGAGACGGTGATACGTCAGTTCCCCGGTATCAAAGATGCTACCGTGCAGGCGTTCGATTACCCCAACGGCGGTAAGTTTATCGCGGCATATATCGTCAGCGACGAGAAGATAGATGTGCAGGCGCTCAATGCCTTCATCCGCGAGACCAAACCGCCATACATGGTGCCTGCTGCTACGATGCAGATTGACGCTATTCCGCTTAACCAGAACCAGAAAGTGAATAGGAAAGCGTTACCGCTTCCTAAGGTACAAAGGGACCAAGTACCAAGTACAATAGTAGAACCCGCCAACGAGACCGAAAAACTGTTTGCGGACATCTTTGCGAATGTCTTGAGCCTGGAGAAAGTAGGTGCGACGGATAGCTTCTTCGATCTGGGCGGCACGTCGCTCATGGTGACACGCGTCATCATCGAGGCGGAGAAAGGCGGACAGCACATCGCTTATGCCGACCTCTTCAGCCATCCTACGCCGCGGCAGTTGGCGCAGATGGTAAATGGCAAAACGGAAAATGACAGCGACGCACCCGATACGGTCATTACGGATTTTGATTATGAACCCATCAACGCACTGCTCCAAAAGAACACCTTGACCACCTTCCTAAATGGTCAAATGGTAAATGACAAAATGGTAAATGGCTTAGGTCATGTTCTTCTTACCGGTGCCACAGGTTTCCTCGGTATCCATGTGCTCAAAGAACTCATCGACTCCGATGCTGAGACAATCACCTGCCTTGTGCGCGGCAAGGACCGGCATGATGCCGAGCGTCGTGTGCGCAACTTGCTGTTCTACTATTTCAGCCATCGTTTCGACGACCTCTTTGGCAAGCGTTTGTTCGTCATCAACGGCGATGTGACGAATGATTTCAGCCATCTGCTTTCAGATATCAGCATTCAGACCGTCTTCAACTGCGCCGCGAACGTAAAGCATTTCTCCAAAGGCACGGATATTGAGGATGTGAATATCGGCGGTGCACAACGCTGCGTGGACTTCTGTCTGGCTACCGGTGCACGGCTCGTGCATGTGTCCACCACCTCCACCGGAGGTATCTGGATCGGGAATAATGTGCCTGCACCTGTCCTGACGGAGCGGAATATCTATTTCGGTCAGTATCTGGGCAACCAGTATATGCACTCGAAGTTCCTTGCCGACCGCCTTATTCTGGACGCTGTGGCGCATAAGGGGCTCAAGGCAAAGATTATGCGGGTGGGTAATCTCGCGGCACGCAGTTATGACGGCGAGTTCCAAGTCAATTTCTCCACCAACAGCTATATGGGCCGTATCAAGATCTTCCATATGTTAGGCTGCTGCCCCTATGAGCAGTACGACTCGCCTACCGAGTTCTCGCCTATCAACGAGACGGCGCGGGCTATCGTTCTGTTGGCTACGACTCCGGATGACTGTACGGTCTTCCAGCCTTACAACACCCATACGCGCTTGTTGGGCGATGTGCTGAACGAGTTGAAGAAAATAGGTACGGATATACGTTTTGTCGAGTCTATGGAGTTCGGCGCGTTGGTACAGCAAGCCGCCGCGGATCCTAAGAAAGCAGCCCTGCTGACCACTATGCTCGCCTATCAGAACATGGCGAACGGACAGCCTTCGAAGCAAGTGGACCGTGATAACGAGTACACCTCGCAAGTGCTGTTGCGCCTTGGCTTCCGGTGGAGCGTACCTGACAGCGAATATATCGCCAGAATGCTATTGGCTATCAGTCAGTTAGGATTCTTTGACCTATGATCCCAACTCGTCCATTTCTTACAAAAGCTGGATCAAAGCGAGAGCCGTCATGGCTTCTACGACGGGCACGGCGCGTACAGCGACGCAAGCATCATGGCGACCGACCTTGGTACTTGGTACTTTGTCCCTTTGTCCCTTAGCCAGCGCTTTTGGGGTTGTGGGTGTGGGTTTGAAGACGCAGCGGAAGGTGATATCCGTGCCGTCTGCTATGCCGCCCGCAATGCCTCCGGAGATATGATTGATAGCGGAGCCGGGTTGCGTCACACCTTCAAAACCGGTGCCGTACTCGAATCCTTTGCAGGCATTGATGCTCATGACAGCAAAAGCCAGTTCCGCCTGCAGTTTGTTGAAGATCGGTTCGCCTACTCCTGCCTGCAGTCCCTTGATGCGGCATTCTATGATTCCGCCTATCGAGTCGCCGTCACGTTTGTATGCGGCGATGGTCTCAGCGAATTGGGCAGGGTCGGTCTCTGCGCCTACCTGGATCAAAGCGGCATGGATAGTGATGCCTTTGAGCCGCAAGGCTTGTTTGGCGATACATCCGGCGACCACGCGTCCTGCCGTCTCGCGCGCCGAAGCCCTGCCGCCGCCACGCCAGTCGCGGATACCGTATTTCTGCTCGTAGGTCTTGTCGGCATGTCCGGTGCGGTAGGAGTGTTTGAGAAATTCGTAGTCTTCGGGCCGTGCATCTTTATTGCGGATGAGGAATGCAATGGGGGTGCCTAAGGTGGTTAGTCCTTGGTCCTTGGTCACTTGGTCACTTGGTACTTGGTCACTTGGTACTTGGTCACTTGGTCCTTGGTCCTTGGTCACTTGGTCACTTTCTATGACTCCGGAGAGCCATTCCACTTCGTCGGGTTCACGCAGTGCGCGGGGTGAGACTCCTTGGTACTTGGTACTTTGTCCCTTTGTCCCTTTCCCGGCTCTCCTTTCCAACTCCTCGCGGATCATTGCAAAATCTATATGCAGACCGGCAGGCACACCGTCCAGCACACCGCCTATCGCCGCTCCGTGCGACTCACCAAAGCTGGTGAAACTCCATTTGTCTCCAAAAACATTCGCCATAGGCATGAAATTTGTATAAATCCTTTGCAAAAGTAGTAAAAAGTTTGCATATATGCAAAAAAAGTTGTAATTTTGTAGCGAAATTAATGCATATGAAAAGAAAAATCTTCGTACTGGCGCTTCTCGGCGCGTTTATGGGTGTGTCAGCCCAGCAATTGCCGGATCCTCATTTCGAGAGTTGGGGAGACAAATTCAATGGTGATATCCAGTTGACCCAATGGCACGGCTCGAATGTCAATCAGGCGGGCTTTAAGTTCACTTTCTTATACCAGAAACCCGGCCGGTCGGGCTATTGTGCTTATGTGAAAGACCGCGCAGTGGGAATACCTAAGCTGGGTATCGGCGCGACGGGTCCCGGTTATGTGTCATTAGGCCAGCCGTGGCAGTACCTGAAAGGGCTGAACGTGAACGGCGCTACCGCCGGAACGGAAGGAGGAATCGCGTGGACCCACCGGCCAGACACGATGAGTGTGTGGATCAAGCGTGTCGGACCTAAGACCAACGACGAAGATTTTCATCTGCTGTTCTATTCATGGCAGGGCACATCCAAGAGCAGCCAATACAAGAACAAGAAAGGTACAGCCACCACGACCGAGCGCATCAACGAGGAATCGGATATCCGACGCGCAACAGACGGCAATGAGTTCGGCGTGGAACAGCCGGCGAAGCAGATAGCCGAAGGATGGCACCGTGCACGTGCCAAATACGAGGAGTGGACCCGGATCAAAGTGCCTATTTTCTATATGAGTAATGCCAAACCATCCATGTGCAATGTGATCTTCTCCGCCGGCAACTACCCTGCCTTCCGGGCTAATGACGGTATATACGACGGCAATGCGCTCTACGTGGACGACGTGGAACTGATCTATTCTTCCAAAATAGACAAACTGCTGGTCAACGGCAAAGAGTGGAAGGATTTTGACCCCAATACCGCCAAGGAACAGGTGTACAAGCTGTCAGAGATCAGCTCTCAGCCGTCGGAGATTCAGATAGCGGGCTACCGCGGTATTGGCACTCTCACCAATATGAAAGGCGAGAAAGCACGTTTCAACGGACGCAAACTGGATAGCCAGGAAATGACGGTTGTTCCCGGTGAGATCAACGGCAAGCCATGGGTGATCACCGTCAAGGCGGAAGACGGAAGCAGTACGCACGTGTACAAATTAAAAATTCAAAATTAAAAATTCAAAATTAAAAATAGCGTTGATAGTAGAGGAATTGGACATAGCGGACTGGGTGTCTATCGGTGTTTTGGGCGTGTTGTTCCTTGCTCAGTTGTATTTCTATGCCCGTTATATGGCAGCTCCTGCGCGCAGGTTAAGAAGAGACAGGAAAAATGGGCTGGCGGCGGCAGACCCGATGGAAAATGTACCGGGCGTGTCGGTGGTACTCTGTGCGCACAACGAGGCGTATAACATCTCGCAGTATCTGCAGGCTATTCTGACGCAGGATTGGCCGGAGTACGAAGTGATTGTGGTGGATGACGGCTCGGAGGACGAGACGAGGGCAATGATAGAGCGGTATATGGTTCATGACCCGCGGCTGCATATGACTTTTGTACCCTATGGGGCACGGGTGGGTTCTACCAAGAAACTGGCACTCACATTGGCTGCCAAGGCGGCGAAATACGACTATCTGCTGCTCACCGATGCGGATTGTGTGCCGGAGAGCAACCAATGGATCCGGACCATGATGCAGGGTTTCGGCAAAGTACCAAGTGACCAAGTACCAAGTGACCAAGTACCAAGTGGGCCAGGTGGGCAGTACCAAAGTACCAAGGATATCGTTCTGGGATTCAGTCCGTATTTCGCGGAAAAAGGTTTCGTGAACCGTCTGGTGCGATATGATACATTATTCAACGGCTTACACTATCTTGGAGCAGCGCTTTGCGGTATTCCGTATATGGGCGTGGGACGGAATTTAGCATACCGCAAGGCGCTTTTCTTTGAGTCGGGCGGTTTCACCCATCTGATGAACAGAGTGGCTGGAGACGACGACCTGTTCGTAAACCATGTAGCTACCAAACAGAACACGGCAGTTGTGCTCTCGCCCGAGAGTTATACATGGTCGCTCTCCAAGAAGACGATGCGGGAATGGCTTCAGCAGAAGCGGCGCCATCTCTCCGTCTCGCCGGCATACAAAGAAAGCACCAAAATGCGGTTAGGCATAGAACCTATGACCAGAGGGCTTTTCTATGCGGCTGTGATAGCGGTATCTGTACTCTATTGTCCCACCTCCCTTGCACTCCCTGCCATACCGTTTATGGTGGCTATAGGGCTCTTTTTCATCCGGTGGATCATGCAGACAGCCATCCTCAATGTCTCAGCGCGGCGAATGGGGTTGGAGAGATTCAATATGTTCAGCGTCCTGTGGTTTGACATCATGCTGCCGCTGGTCAACCTATGGATCCTCATAGTCCCGAAACGAAACAACAAATGGTAAGAACAATTCACAATTCACAATTAAAAATTTAGAATTATGGCAAACGAACAAAAACAATTATCAATCAACATCACTCCTGATAAAGCACAAGGAGTATTTGCCAATCTGGCATTGATAGCACATACACCGACGGAGTTCGTACTGGATTTTGCCCAAATTATGCCGGGCATGCCTCAGGCAAACGTAGTGTCACGGGTAGTGGTTACGCCTGACCAGGCAAAGAAGATCCTCGGTGCTTTGCAAAACAACATTGCCCAATACGAGCAGAAATTCGGAACAATCAATCCTGTCGGAGGTCCTGCTCACGGCACTACACTCCCGCTTACTTTTACCGGCGGTGAAGCCTGATATTCATTAATCATTAATCATTATTCATTGCTATGAAAACATTCCCTGCTTCGCAGTTGATCATCAATGCAGATGGTTCTGCGTTCCATTTACATCTTAAACCGGAGTTCCTGGCAGACAAAGTGATTCTTGTGGGAGACCAGGACCGTGTAAATATGGTGGCATCCTTCTTCGACGAAGGCTCTATCGAGTGCGACGTTCAGAGTCGCGAGTTTCATACCATTACCGGTAAGTTCCACGGCAAACGTATCTCCTGTATATCGACCGGTATCGGAACCGACAACTGCGATATCGTGATGAACGAGATCGACGCGCTGGCGAACATTGATTTCGCTACCCGTACGGAGAAAGCCGAGAAACGGGTGCTTGATATTGTCCGTATCGGTACGTGCGGCGGTATGCAGGAGGACATCCCTCTGGGTACTTTCCTGGTCAGCCAGAAATCCATCGGTTTCGACGGCGTGCTGGCGTTCTATGAGAACCGCGACAAGATAGCCGACCTCGGTTTCGAGAAGGCTTTTGTGGACTTCGTCGGCTATCCGAAAAAGGCGGCTGTACCATACGTAGTAGCGGCTAACCCCGAACTGGTGGACCGTATCGCCAAAGACGACATGATGCGCGGCTGCACGATCGCTGCCAACGGTTTCTATGGGCCCCAAGGCCGCGTGCTGCGCGTGGATCTGGCGGTGCCTGATATCAACGAGAAGATCTCCGCTTTCCGCTATGAGGGTCAGCGAATCACCAACTATGAGATGGAAGGCTCCTGCATCGCCGGTCTGGCACTCCATATGGGGCACCGCGCCATGACCGTCTGCTGCGTCATCGCACAGCGTAAGATAGAAGCCGCGAACACTGACTACAAACCGCGTATCAAAGAGTTGGTACACACTGTACTTGAGAGAATCTGATGAAAAACGAAGTTAATCGTGCCTTTATGGCTAAGAAGAAAATCCTATTCGTTTTGGCTGCGGCGTTGACGCTTGTAGCCTGCCAAAAGAAAGAGCAACCGCAATCCTTCCAATACAACGTGGATAAGTTTTATGACCTGGAGATCCTGCGCTACGACGTGCCGGAGTTTGATTCGTTGAGTTTGCAGCAGAAGCAACTCGTCTATTGTCTGAGTGAGGCGGCATTATGGGGTCGCGACATCCTCTTTGACCAGAACGGACGGTATAACCTCCGTATCCGCCGTGCCTGCGAGGCATTGTACGAATCTTCAAATCTTCAAATCCTCAAATCTTCAAATCCAGAGGAGTTCGCCGCCTTCGAGCGTTACCTCAAGCGCGTCTGGTTCTCCAATGGTATTCACCATCATTATTCCGAAGACAAGTTCTTGCCGGAGTTCAGCCAGGAGTGGTTCGTGGCAGCCTGTGAGCAAGCGGGTGTGACCTACGACCCTGCGATCCTCCCCGTCATGTTCGATCCGGCTGTCATGCCCAAGCGCACGACGGCACAGGACGGCGTGGATCTGGTGCTCAACTCTGCCGGTAACTACTATGGCGAAGGCGTGACCCAAGCGGAAGCCGAAGCATGGTATGCTGCGCATAAGGACAACAGCCCCGAGCCGCTGTGGATCGGTCTGAACTCGCAATTGGTTAAAGCTGATAATTCTCAATTCTCAATTCTCAATTCTCAATTAGTAGAGCGCGTCTATAAAGTGGGCGGTCTCTACGGAGAGGCGCTGGAGCATGTCGTTTACTGGCTCCGCGAGGCACTCAAGTACGCCGAAAACGACGCCCAGAAACTGGCTATCGAGAAGATGATTGCCTTCAACGAGACGGGCGACCTCAAGACCTTCAATGAGTATTGTATCGCGTGGGTGAAAGATCTTGACAGCCGTGTGGACTATGTCAACGGTTTCACGGAGACATACTCCGACCCGCTGGGTATCACCGGCACATGGGAGTCCATGGTCAACTTCAAAGACCTGGCTGCCACCAAGCGCACGGAGACGATCTCAAAGAACGCACAGTGGTTTGAGGACCACTCCACCACTGACCCCAAGTACAAGAAAGAGGAAGTGAAAGGCGTGAGTGCCAAGGTAATCACGGCGGCTATTCTTGCCGGCGACTGCTATCCCGCAACCCCTATCGGTATCAACCTTCCGAACGCCAACTGGATCCGCAAGGAATACGGCTCCAAATCTGTCACGATAGACAACCTCGTACACGCCTATAACGAGGCGGCGAAAGGCAACGGCTTCAACGAGGAGTTCATGATCGACGACGAGACGCGCGCGCTCTATGAAAAATACGGTGCTGTCTGCGGTGACCTGCATACCGACCTGCATGAGTGTGTCGGACACGGAAGTGGCAAACTGATGCCGGGTGTGACCAAGGATGCCCTCAAGGAGCACGCATCGACTATCGAAGAGGCGCGTGCGGATTTGTTCGGTTTGTATTTCTTGGGAGACCCGAAGTTAGTGGAACTGGGTCTGCTGCCTTCCGCTGATGCCTACAAAGCCGGTTACTACCAGCAGCAGATGAACGGTCTGATGACCCAGCTCGTGCGTATCGAGCCGGGCAAGGACATCGAGGAGGCGCATATGCGTAACCGCCAGCTCATTGCCAACTGGGTCTATGAGCATGCGACGAACAAAGAAGTGGAGATCATCGAGCGTGACGGCAAACACTACCTGAAAGTGAATGATTACGAGGGTCTGCGCCGTCTCTATGGCGAACTGCTGGCGGAGATACAGCGCATCACGTCCGAAGGCGATTACGCTGCAGCAAAAGAGATGGTAGAGAAATACGCCGTGAAAGTCAATCCCGAACTGCACCAAGAGATCCTGGCGCGTTACAAGAAACTGAACCTCGCGCCCTACAAAGGCTTTGTGAACCCGGTTTATACTGCGGTGCGTGACGCCGAAGGCAACATCACGGACGTGCAGATCGACTTCTCCGAAGGCTACGTAGACCAGCACCTGCGTTACAGCAAAGACTACAGTCCGCTGCCGGATGTCAATTAACAATTAACAATTATCAATTAACAAAGCGTCCTGATGACTTTTGTACAAACTTATGAGTCCGTACGGATTCTTGTGGTTCGTTCCAAACCCCCTAAGCCCTTTGTGAATTGTAAATTATAAATTGTGAATTGAAAATTTCCCTTCCGATATCAAAATCTATAGCGAATAGAATTCTTCTATTGCAGGCTATTCACGGGGACCCTCTGATGAGGGTATCTGCGGATATGCCGGATGATGTGATTGTCCTGCACGATGCCCTCCAACAAATTCGTGACACCTTCGGCACCCCCGCACAATACGCATCTTCTCTCTCCCCCTCCACGGGGGAGCCGGAGGGGGCTTTATATCTCAAGAACTGCGGTACCGCCCTGCGCTTCCTGCAAGTCCATCTGGAGAAGTGTTATCCGGGCGCACCCATCACCCTCACCGGTGACCCGCGGCTCATGGAACGTGACGGCAAGCCGACGACCCAGACTACCTCCGCCTTGATTCTCCACGGCGAACCCATCCCCGTCGCGGCAAACGAATCCCCCTATATCACCATGAGCCGCTGCATGAAGGAATCCTATCTCTCTCCCTTGAGGGGAGAGCCGGAGAGGGGTTGGCTGTTGGAAGCCTGCTGGAGCAGTGCTTCGTATTGGTACGAATATGTTGCCATCCATGGCGGCGAACTACTGCTGGAGGGATTAAAAGAAAACAGTCTGCAAGGCGACAGGGTTGTGGCGGACATCTATGCGGAGCATTTCGGTGTAAAGACGGAGTTTGTACCAGAAGGCGCAGTAATTCAGTCTGTCAGTCCTTTGGGCGGTCTGTCAGCCAAGCGGTCTGTCAGTGAAACGGTCTGTCAGCCAAGGGCGGTCACTATCGATTTTTCGAACTGCCCGGATTTATATCCGGCAGTAGCACTTACGTGCGAAAAATTATCAATTGAACTGCATGCCACCGGCACGGAGCACCTGCGTTTCAAGGAATCCGACCGCCTCGAAGCCGTCCGACTCCATGAAGTACGCAACGACCACCGGATGGCGATGGCGCTGATGGCGGCGGACTTTCCAGTTGCTGACGACGAGCAACAGTGTATCGCCAAAAGCTACCCCCGATTCATAGAGAATTTAATCCAAATTACGACTGAATCCCGACGGTCAACCGACGGTCAACCGACAGTCAAGACTAACGTAACTGATACGCCGTTGACCCATATTACCCCGATAAAGGGCGTGAATGATGACAATCTGGGTAAGAAACATGCCCTCTCCAAACTCATCCATGCCGCCCAAACGGAATACGTCTGGCTGCACGACGACGATGTCATACTGCCTCCAGCGGCAACGAATAATTGTCAATTGTCAATTGTCAATTGTCAATTCGGCGAAGCCGACCTCATCATCCTTCCCCTCCGCATGGAATCTCCCTCCCTTGAGAGGGTGAAGAGCTCTGCTCGATCGGACTGCCGGTGGCCGTCCGTAGAACAACTCGGGGTGGGGTTATTGCATTCTCTCCAGATAGCGGAATATGCGGCGATACAGGAACTGACCATGCGTACGGCGAAAGCAGGCAGAGCGGTGATGTGTTCCGGTGCGAACCTCATCGTCCGGAGAGAAGCATGGTTGGAATGTGAACCCGACCTGCATCCCGAGATTCCGTCCGGCGACGATATGTTTCTCTTGGAAGCCATGAAACGCCGCGGCATGCGGATTGCCGTCATCGACGAACCGGATTATACTGCGGTGGTGCGTCCTGTCCCCACCTGGCGCGCTTTCTTCCGCCAGCGGATGCGCTGGGCAGGCAAAGCTTCCAAATACACCGACCCGGACATCATCCGTTGCGGCGCATTGGTCGTGGTAGCCAACATCCTCCAACTCCTCTGCCCGCTCATCATCCTTATCAAATTCCCGATCGAATATAACTTGGTCAAGAAACGCCTCCCGTCCCCTCCCTCCGAGGGGAGGCCGGGTGGGGTTTTAGTCGTACTGCTACTTGAGTTCCTCTATCCTTTCTACCTTCTCCTTTCTCTCATCGGCGGTCTCTTCCGCCAGAAGAAGTGGTAATTGTCAATTGTTTCTTCCCATTCAACTTTGCGCATGGTTCTTTGGTTGGGCGGTTAAACAATACATATTTTGTTTTTTGTGCATTTTTGCTTTTGACTTTTGCGGTGGCAGAGATATAAATTCTATACACCCCCTCTATGTATAGTCACAAAAGAGGCGCACACGTAGTAATCGCTCCCCTTGGGGATAAGACATCTATCACCTCGTTTGCAACTTTTTTATTTTTAGAATAAATTATGAGTTTATTCAGTCACCACAATAATCTTTTATATGTTTGAAATATTATGCACAGAAAGTGATTTTTCAGGAATAAATTCCTTAAAAGTTATGATTTTTATAGATCTTTATCCGAAAAAGTTAATTTTATTTGGCTGTTTCATTTATTTTTTGTATATTTGCACCCTCAAATGATAGGTGCTATGATTAATCGTTTCTTACTACCTCAATTAGAGTCCTTACTTGGTAGCCGCAAAGCCATTATCCTGATGGGAGCACGGCAGGTCGGAAAATCAACCCTGTTACAACTATTATTAGGACAACGGCAAGACGTACTTTGGCTGAATGGAGACAACAATGATGTCCAAGCATTGTTTACGGCTATTTCCGCAGAAAGAATACACTCTTTAATGGGAACTAAGCGCATATTGGTCATTGATGAGGCACAGCGTATTTCAAACATCGGCGTACAACTAAAAATTATCATTGACCAGCTTCCTAACATACAAGTTATTGCTACGGGCAGTAGTAGTTTCGAATTAGCCTCTAAGGTCAATGAACCTCTCACCGGACGCAAGCGGGAGTTTAAACTTTTCCCTCTCGCATTCAGCGAGATGGTTGAGCACTCCTCACTCATTGAAGAACTGCGTTTAGTTCCTCACCGTCTGGTGTATGGATATTATCCTGAAGTAGTAGAAAATCCGGGACAGGAGGCTGCTATTCTCAAAGAACTGACAGATTCATATCTCTACCGAGACATTCTAACACTGGACAAAGTGGCGAAATCGGACAAATTAGTCCTTTTGCTTAAAGCACTGGCTATGCAAATCGGGTCACAAGTCAGTTATAACGAGCTTAGTGGATTAGTAGGAATCGACGCCAAAACCATAGAGCGGTACATCACTATCCTTGAGCAATCCTATATTATCTTCCGATTAGGCAGCTTCTCTCGTAATCTGCGCAACGAACTTAAGTTCAGCAAAAAGATATACTTCTGGGATATGGGTATCCGCAATGCTATCATTGGTAATTTCTCTTTGGTAGAGACCCGATCTGATATTGGTGCTATGTGGGAGAATTTTGCAATTGCAGAGCGCATGAAACAGATTAACTACCGGCATCCGTTTGCTCAATCTTATTTTTGGCGCACCAAACAGCAAACAGAGATTGACTATATCGAAGAACAGGATGGTTCACTGCAGGCATTTGAGTTCAAATGGAATGAGCATAAATCTCCACGCTGTCCGCTAGCCTTTTCCAAGGCATATCCCGATGCTTCATTTAGTGTAGTCACACCATTCAATATCGATGATTATCTGCGCTTATAAATCGCTTGATGTGTCCAGAATGTGAGGATAAGTAATAATCGTTCCGTGCGAATGTGAGGATTAGCAATAATCATTCCGTATAAATATACGGATAAGTAATAATCGTTCCGCATAAATATGCGGATTAGAACAGGACCTGGACGACTGCCTTGACTTGGCAGTCGGAAAAGGGAAGGCTGGCGGGGAGCCTAAGCCGACCGAGAGGATGGACGACGTGATTCGACTTTTGTGTCGAGAACGCGACCATCACGGGACCATGTCCCGAGAACGGCCTAAGAAAAGTACAATCAGAACAATAGCGAAGCATATTCCATACCCCTCTATATATAGTCATAAAAGAGGCAAAATCTATCACCTCGTTTGCAACTTTTTTTATTTTTAAAATAAATTATGAGTTTATTCTATCGCT
The DNA here is from genome assembly GCA_937910305.1 of uncultured Bacteroidales bacterium. Lineage (GTDB taxonomy): Bacteria > Bacteroidota > Bacteroidia > Bacteroidales > Paludibacteraceae > Colicola. Next base: position 40,928 of record CALEPS010000140.1, read on the forward strand.
ACAATAATCTTTTCGTCCACATTTAGCGCAGAAAGTACCTTCCCAGACTTGGTCGAAGTGGCTCATGGCGGAATCAATGAATCCCGGTTCGTCCGTAAGGATACCTGCCTCGAAATTGCGGTTAGCAGCGGATTTCATACCCATACCTGCCCCTGTCAGATTGGCTGATCCAATATAGACGATTTCGCTGTCGATAGCGATGATTTTCATGTGAACACGCGGACAGAGCCGGCGTTCCAGACGCTTCCACAGAAGCGGGTATTTGTCGAAATCTTCGCGAAAAGCCGTTCCCGGTTCTTTGGCATGAAGCAGACGCACCTCTACACCGCGTTTCAGCAGATCGCGGAGTATTTGCAGAAAAGGCACAGCATCATCCTTACCCTGCATAACATACAGGTCTTTGAGGTCAGCGGTCGCTATCCATAGCAACCTTCGCGCTTTGCACATCCGCGAAACGACCTCGGAATAATGTTCCGTATCGGCTATATAAGTGGTCATGGTTTACTTTTTTCGTACAGAGAGAGGGTTTGGTGGATGATATTATGCAATTCGTCGCGGACGGAGGCTGGAGAGAGGACTTCTAATTTCTCTCGATGCCAGAGGAGCTGCTGATAAAAATTATAGCACGGAACGAGATCCATTTCAAAGTCCGTCCACTCGTCGGTTCGCTCTATCTCTCGTTGCGATTCATGAATAGGCAACGCACGCACATAATCAGCCTGCGTGCCATAGACGCGGAGACGGATGGTGACAGGATGCTGGTCGTCGCTGTGGTTGATGCCAAAACTGCCTTTGAAATAGTCCTGCACGGAGATATTGGAGGAAGGCTGCATTTCGTGCTCCGTAATGACTATGTTCTCCATGCGTTCGAGTGCAAAAACCGATTGGCCGTGGTGATGGTTGTCCGGCTCTGCCACCAGATACCAACGCCTTTCCCATGTACGCAAGAAATACGGGATTGCCACCAAGTGTTTCTTGGTCTGTTTGTTGAACGACCAATAATCAAACTCAATGCCTTTGCCTGCGTCGATGGCTTCCAAAACAGGCTGCACGTTCACAATGCCGGTTGGCGAATCGGTAAGCATGATCCGGTCGCGATGCTTGATAGCCAACTCGGACATGCCTTCGATATGAAAAGCCGAAAGCAGATACTCATAAAGCGACTGATTGCCTTTGTTGTAGTCGTTCTTGATCAGGTAGTATTTCTGCGTGGCGGCGTTGTACTCGATGTAACAAGGAAAATTGAGAAGAATATAATCCTTGTACCGCAAGAATGTCCGCGGCTGTATGTCGCTTTCGTATAGGGACGAATAGCGGTAGTGCTCATTGATCTCTTTCAGACTCATTGCCCCTCTCCGTTCCAAGAGGTCAATGAGATACAGGCATTTCTGGAGTTTGGACATATTATGAGAATTCGTACTTAACTTTGCTCTTTTCGTCTATAGCAAGGGATAAACCGGAGAAATCTAAATTATTAATATGAGCAAAAAACACATCTTTTTTATAGTCTTTTGCAAAATCTAGGTATATACTTTGAGGCGGTATATAGTCATCTGTTAGTTTATTATAGCCTTGTATTTCTAATGTTTTTGCTCCCCAAAAGAACAGACACCCAGGTTCTTCTATGTCAAATGAGTTATTAGGTATGAGAAAATTCTGTTTCTTACTACGACGAATTATCGTAACATTTACAAATTTATCTTTAGGAAGAGCTCTTTCTTTCTCCTTTTTTTGCAATTTATTATATACTTCACAATATTTGCTAAGAGTTTTGTGATACAATGGATATGAAGCACATTCGCTATATAGTGTTTCAAGAAAATCTTTGTGCATTTCCATTAACTGTAAATGATCCGACTTAGGCGTCATAATTGCGCTTATGTAGTTTTGTGCCTCGCTTATTTCATTTTCCCCAGCATTTCTATATGTTTGTATTTGAACGCATGTATCATATCTATTGCAAAAACAAGTTCTGCATTTATTACGTCTCACATTACACCCTTCACAATCTCCATCACAATCTGGGTCACAATGACTATAGTCCCATCCGCTACAATCACCACATAAACTACTAGTTGGAATTTCTTGAAGATAAGACCATCTGTGTAAGATAAGTTTCTTAAGATTTTTGATGGTTATACGTTCTTGTGGAGACCAGCTCAAAGCATAGCGGGTTTTATTTAATAATATCAGCAGGTCACTTCCTGCCGTGGTTATTATGAGATCTTTCTCTTGATAAACATGTTTGTTATCATTTGTATCGTATAATACTATCTCCTGACAGTCCCTTTTGTCAATCATTCGATGCGCTACTTCATTTCTCGGAATAGGCTCTCCTAAGACGAACCATGACTGAAATTGCATGGGGATTGGGATTATACAACTTCGATCATATTTTACCTGTGAAATCCGTGCAATATGTTTAGTCTTAAACCATGCGTATAGATTTTTGTCTTCATCCTTAAAAATATATACACTATCTTTTAAGAATGACTCATAAAAGGTTGCGACATCTTCTGAAACCGATCCACTTTCACCAGAAAAAGTTTGTTGAAATGTTTTCTCTAGGAGATCATTAAGTTTTGCAGCTTCATCCACAAACCTTTTTTCAGGGTACATATTCTGTTTTTCACCCGAATAGTATCCAACTAATTTTAATTTAATGTCAAAATTCATAATAAACTATAACTTAAACATTATTCGCTGTGTATACAAATTTTTTAGTTATATATTCTAAATGTCACTAAGAAATCGCATTTCTTTAGTGGGTATAGGGGATCATACATATTGAGGTTTTAACACCAAGGATGTAGATAATTTATACTCTGCGCACAAATCTTTAATTTTAGCTACGAGATCTTGTTTCTCCAAATCATGCTGTTTTTTGAAATTATTCATTTTTTGAACAAATTCATCTGTTAACTTTTGAGCTAATTCTTCATCATGTCGTTTCAAAAATTCCTTATGAACGTTCTCTTTGTAGTGAGATACAACAACTGTTGTTAAAGTGCTGGCTACAATAATTGCACCAATAACAGTCACAATACCTTTCCAGTTTTCAGTTAAAAATTTCAAAATGTTACCCATAATCTTAATATTTATAAATTGTTAATATATTCTGTTGCGTGTATAACGACATACTCGTGTCTTAATTGGTTAATAATTACCTCATTGTTTATAATTGTTTTCACAGAATGCAACACATTGCCAAAACTATAGCCTTGTATAGCTAGTTTTATATCTGATGATATTAGTTTCCTGACCATATAAACATTTTCTCCCAATATGGCACCATCATTAATAAATGTTTCGATCTTTTTTAATCGAGTCTGCAAACATTGTTCATCACAAACACCCTTTTCCACATTTTTCCACCAAAATTCTCTTGCTACTAAGACACCATAATCAACCATTTTTGCAACTATATATTCAGTAGTATTACTTGCCAGAACTAAAGAATCCATTCCTAAATATAACTGCATTCTACGCGATATGTCAGGAGATATAACTCCAGTAAATGGGATAGGTAAACTATGAGCTGTTTTTACGTCAGACATGAGATGCATTAATTCTTTAATAATCGCTGTTCCAAGAGCTTTAAACCCCTCTTGGTAATCATTTTGGACCCTATTAATAATACTAATGAACATTTCTCGTGTATCTGCTCGTTCATACAGTTTATCCATCACTCCTTTAGCTGGTTCTAATTCACTCCTCAGCATAGTACCGACATGATAAGTTTTGAAAGGTAGAATATTTTCAAAAGAGACTCCAGTTGATAAGGTAATAGTATTTGTCATTATATTAGCTGTGCCAAAAATAAATCCAAGAATAGGGTCGTGCCCAATCGTTTTAAAACGATGATTCATACCGCCCAAACTTACTTCAGATTTAATTTCCGCGTTACTAGAAGTAATAGCGTCATAAGGAACGGGATTAGCTATAATTTGTGGAATAGAAGCGAAATATTTCTCTGTGCGCTGAGACTTCTCTTTTTTACCCAGATGTACTTTTTTAGCTGCCTCTTTATCACTAATCCTATCTATTTTCATTGCTCTAAAGATATGGCTTACGATTTCCCGAATAGTAATTCCTACAACGACAAAAGCAATATCAGTATCTGTTAATTCAGAATTTCGCTCAAAATCCTCATGGATAGAGACTATCCTTGGAGGTAATTTCTTTATGCCTTCTTCGAAAGTATCAAATGTACGCATTTGTTCGTCTATGCGCATCTCATATTCATCCATAATACCTTGCAGTTTGGACGAAAAATTCTCATTATTAGATATTTCCATTAAAAATTGTGAATATGGTTGTTTTTATTATAATCCTTTCATACGACATGTTTATACGCGCTAGACACTTCTTTTATGCAGGCATTTCGCCTGCAAAGGTACTGCTTTTTTTCGAGATATACAAGGGTTGGGTGATTTTTACCGGAAAATCTTGACAATCCTGAAAGTCCGGAAAATCCTGAATACAAGACCGCTATGCTAATCCGGAAGACGGTTTCGTTACTGTGTTTTCCCTTTTTCGATTCGCTTATCTTGTGTTAATCCTGTGTTGGATACTCACGCTTGGAAGGGGGTAGTGCGGGAGGTATGTTTGTGCGGTTGCGATCGGAAGAGAGAGCTTAGGTGAGATTGCGGTAATTGGTAGAGAGATCTTTGGTGAGATTGCGGTAATTGGCAGAGAGATCTTTGGTGAGGTTGCGGTAATTGGCAGAGGATTTCCAACGGTCTATTTCATAGGCGCGCTGGCAGTTCTGCGGATGGGAGAAAAACATCTCACGGCATGCCTGCTGTACGCGGTCCAAGAAAGAAGCGTTCTTCATTTCGTTATATTTCCTGCCTTGTTCGACTAACTGATACGGGTCGCCTTGTATTTCAGACAAGCCGCTTGTGAGTTTGAGAAAAGCGGACTGAAATACCTGTTCGCCGACAACTGCCGCTGCACAACGATCCGCCGAATACTCACTCGTACGGCTCCAGTACTGCAAAGCACAATAGGCAGGGAAAGCAAGTGATTCGGTGATAACTTGCGCTGCTTTTCCCATATCTTCAATGATATACAGCAGGGTCTTGTAAAGCGTGTGACGGCAGAGGATATGTCCGCACTCATGCGCCATGACACTTTGGAGTTCGGGAAGGGAGAGACGTTCCACCAGCGAACTGCTCAAAGCGACAAAAATACGAGTGTCGCCATACGTATAAGCGTTCATCACCGGGTCGTTATAGACATACAGCTCCGGCTCATCGATGCCGACGCGGTTGACCACTTCGCGGAAAGCGGTATATACTTTCGGCAAGTTGTCGGGCGTGACACGGAGCATCGTACCAAGGTTCTCTCCGCGCATGATACGCTCGTCGCCTTTCTCCATGAAGTACTTGACCAGCGTGTTAAATCCACGCGCCTGTTTGAGCACCTGCAATGCCTTGGCATCGGCAGGGTGCATGATCTGAGAAGCTTTCATGCCGCCCTCCTTTCTTTGCCGTTGAAACGGTTAAGGCGCATGTACGCCACTTGCAGCACGGCAGGGATGCAGACGCGGTAAGCCGGCGAGGTGATGTCATAGACCGTCCACGCGCCCAGCGCAATCCAGCCGACGGGACCTAAAACGCCGCCTACAGCACGTGTGGCTGTCTCAATGCCTGCCGTTGCCACTCCGCGGACGGTAATGATCTCCACTATATATTGAATTACACGGGCAGCTATGCGCGTGAGTACGGCTCTGCTTGTACGGACAGCCATGAGCAATGCAGCGGTCAAGGCTTGGCGCGTGAGCGTCTTGTCGGGTATGCCGTTCTCGTTGGCAAGCAGGCGGAGTTCGCGCTCGGACATGCGGTTCAGCGTGTCCCGGCAGAGCGTGGTGAGCAGGTTGTGCTCCATCTTGGTTACCGTGTCGTGGTCGGAGACGCGGACATCCATCTGTTTGCAGACACGGCGAAGCACGGTGGCGTACGAATCCGGCTCGCGTTTCCAGAAGGTAGAGAGGGTATTGGAACCGTATTTGAGTAACTCGTTGCTGATCTGCGGGACAAGAAACAGCATATCTTCCGGATAGTTGCGGTTATACGCATCGGTGGAAGTCAGCTGCTCCGTGATGCGGATGTTGCCGAGGCGGTCATGCGTGAGGATGTCGCAGAGGACGCGCAGATCCTCGTTCTCACAGGAAGAGAGAAATTGTAAATCTTTGTCTGTGGTCTTTGCCTTTTTGGCACGATAAACTTCGTTTTTCATAATTTTGCCCTTTCATTTTGTAAATCGGTGGCAAAATTACTACATGAGGCGGACAAAAGGTGTCCGAGGTGCAAAAAAAATGTCGGTCTTGTCTCGGTCTTGTGCCGCTCATCGGTCGGTGATGAGGATAATCCTTTCGTCCTATTATAAAAGAAAAGCGGTAAACCGCTTTGGATTACCGCTTGTAAATGGATTTGTTATACGGATTAGTAGAGCAGGCCGAACATCCATAATGGGATTTTGTTTTCAAATCCCATGTCAATGCCGTCAGCAACGACATAACTATTCGGAATCTTGGCAATCTGCCCAAAGCCTTTGCTTTTGCCCCCGACTTCAAACAAATACTGCTTGTCTGCTACAATATCTCCTTTCTGTGGCATGGCAATCTTGTGTCCCTTCGCCAACATGGAGGCGCAGAATGTCTCACGCATAGTGCCGGTATCGGCATTAGGAGACAAAGCATACATCAGGTTCGTGTTGTTGAACAAAATCTTCTCCGGCTTATTGATCTGTTCCCAATCTTCAGAAGCCGCATATAACCGGCGAATTAAGGCCGCTTGATCCAATAGTTCGATTAGTTTAAGCAGCACATTCCGCGAAGCGTTCAGCGATTTGCCCAATGCGGAAATGTTTAGCGTATATGGATTTTGCTGCGCCAAGACAGCCAACAGAGGCTTGATTTTATATACTGATTCGTATTCCAAATTGGAGACTGCAGGTATCTCATTGAAAATAATCGTGTCAATGACTTGGCTTAATCGTTCTCCGAAGTTCATGGACTCATCACGGTAGAACGGATAATACCCTTCTTTGATATAGCGCTCAAAATGCAGCAATACTTTGACATTCTGCTTAATCGTGATGTCCCGACTGATTTCTATATGGTGGTTAACCAGCTCCTCCAATGACACAACCGGCAAATCTGCAACATCTTCCATTTTGAGATACTCGCGGAAACTCATGCCTTGCATTGTATATACGCGGCAGCGACGGGACAAATCGTACATCTGATGAATAATATCCAAGGCATTACTGCCAGTTACTACTACATGTAATTTAGGGTAGCCATCATAGATGTTTTTGAGTTCTTGCGCCCAATTCCCATACTTGTGTATCTCGTCCAAAAACAGATGTGTTATATCATGCGTGTACGCATATTCCGCCAGGTCTAGCAGCGTGTGAGATGCAAACCAAAAATGATCTACAGAGCAATACAGCACTTTGCTTTTATCCGGGAATGTATGCAGAATATGCTGCATCAGCATGGTCGTTTTTCCGGAACCTTTCGGTCCGCGAATCAGAATAAGTTGGTTATTCCAATTAATCTCGTTATACAAATAACGCATCTGCGTGAATCCGGAATAACGATCCAATAATCTGTAAAAGAAATTAACTAATTGCTCCATGTCTTTACCTTTTAAGGGTGAATAATTAAGCTGATTTGTGTTTTCAAAAGTAATATAGCAAACTGATATTTTACTTTTTAAAGTTAAAAATCGCTGCAAAGTTACAATAAAAAAATGACATACGCAAGAACGTACATCATTTTTGTGCTATTTTTCTTCTCTCGGTCTTCTCTCGGTTGTGAGTCGGTCATCGGTCGGTGGAAGTTAATCATCCATTTGTCCAAAGTAACCTTGAGATAGAATTTATTCCTTTCCAAGCATCCACTCTGCCAAATCGATGATTAGAATACCTCTTGGTAGTCATATTTCGGTACGCAAGTGCTGGCAAAGATGAATTTGGGGTACACATCCTTTTGATTTGCAAAAGTGGAACTTCCCAAAATTTTATTTTTTTACAATTTGGAAAGTGAAATCCGTTGCAGAGGTACAATTTTTTTATCAGTTGCCTATATACGCCGCAGGATTGCGGAGAAAATCATACACATTCACAAAATATATTCCGTTTTCATTCATGTGCGTAGGCTCTAACATGCCGGAAATAACTACTCGACGGAAACCATCTGACAGGCGAGTCAAAGAGTTGATCTCTTGGCGGTATTTGTCTTCGTCTTGTAGTTGGTAAGCCGATTGAATATATACTCTGGAATAACCCTTATTGCATACAAAATCCACTTCGAAAGTCTGCCTTTTGCGCTTGCCGTTCTCGTCTTTCTGCTCAACGACTACCTGTCCCACATCCACTGAATAACCTTGCATCCTCAATTCATTATATATGAGGTTTTCCATCAAATGGCCTTCTTCGTATTGTCGGAAACCGATGCGGGCATTGCGCAGACCCAAGTCCTCAAAATAGAATTTATACGGCGTGTCAATATATTTGCGTCCTTTGATATCATAGCGAACCGAACGCTCAATCATAAACGCATCTTCCAGATAACCAAGATATTTGGCTATCGTCTCAAAGGAGATGGTACTTTTCTTTACGGAATGGAAAGTGTTTACCAGTTTGCTTGGATTCGTCATGCAGCCGATCGACGAAGCTAACGTGCTAACCAATTCGCTGAGGTCGTCATCATTCAGAATGGTATAGCGTTCGCGTATGTCGCGCAGGTAAGTATGCGTGAACTGCTGAAGCAGATAAGCCTTTTTCTTTTCTTCGTCAGTCTCGAGTACTACTTGTGGTAGACCGCCGTACAGCATGTATTCATTCAGCATGTCCACCATATCGCCCTTGCGAAAATCAGCAAACTCACGGAATGAGAGGGGATGAATACGTATCTCATCGCCTCGACCTCTAAACTCGGTAATGACATCTTTGCTCAAAAAACGCGCATTGCTTCCTGTGACGAAGACATCCACATTACTTTTTTTTAGAAAACTATTGAGCACATCCTCAAATTCGCTCACCATCTGCACTTCGTCCAGCAATACATAATAATGTCCGTCGTCCGTTATTCGGGAATAGATATATTCCAACAACGTATCCGGATTACGCAGAGATTTGTTTAGACGGTCTTCCAAGTCCACCTCTATTAGATGTGATGGCTCTGTGCCCTGCGCCAATAGGTGGTCATGAAACAACGTGAACAGCAAGTATGACTTGCCGCATCTGCGCATCCCTGTAATCACTTTTATCATCTGATTTCCGCACGCATGAATGAGCTGTTGCAGGTATTTGTCTCGGTTGATTTGCATAGTAAAAATCGCTTTCCTCTAAAAAAATGTGTACTTACACAAAAAATTCGACTGCAAAGGTACTGCTTTTTTCTGAATTATGCAAGGTTTTGGGGCGAAAATCGTTGCGGCAGGGGCATTTTTTGTCTCTCGGTCTTGTCTCGGTTGTGAGTCGGTCATCGGTCGGTGGATAAAACAACACACGCGCGTACAATAAAAGAGTACGCGCGTGTGTGCAAAAGACTAAGATACTAGTGCCCTAGAATCCTAGTTTGTTATACTACTCCGCTGAAGCCCATGAACGCCATCGCCAGCAGACCGGCAGTGAGGAGTGCAATAGGCGTGCCCTTCATTGCTTCGGGCACTTTGTTCATTGCCAGTTGCTCGCGGATACCTGCGAAGAGGATCAGGGCAAGAGCAAAGCCAACGGCAGTAGCGAAGGCATAAACGGTACCGGAGAGGAGTCCGTACTCTGCGCCAAGCGGCAGTTTAGCCAAGAGTTTGTTCTGGTCAGCCACGATAAGAGCTACACCGAGAATACAGCAGTTGGTGGTGATCAGCGGCAGGAAGACACCGAGTGCCTGGTAGAGCGCCGGAGACACTTTCTTCAGCATGATCTCGATCATCTGCACAAGCGCAGCGATAACGAGGATGAAGAGGATGGTCTGGAGGAACTCAATGCCCCAAAGTACCAACAGCTTCTGCAGCAGATAGGTAACAACCGTAGCAAGGGTGAGGACGAACGTCACAGCGGCTCCCATACCCAGCGCGGTGTCAATCTTCTTACTTACACCCAGGAACGGACAAATGCCCAGGAACTGGCTCAATACAATATTGTTAACAAATATTGCAGAGATAAATATCAGAAAGTATACCATAAAGCTATTTACAATTTAATCATTTACAATTTGGTCATTTACTTCTTCTGTAGTTTGTTGACGGCAGCCATGAGGTATGCGAGGCAGATGAATGCACCCGGTGCGAGGACGAAGATCAGTGCAGCGAAATGGCTGCTGTAGATCTGGAATCCGAAGACGGTTCCTGCACCCAGGAACTCGCGGATGACGCCCAGCACGGTGAGCGAGAGGGTGAAGCCGAGGCCCATACCCAGCCCGTCGAGAGCCGAGAGACCTACGCTGTTCTTCGCTGCAAACGCTTCGGCACGGCCGAGCACGATACAGTTGACCACAATCAGCGGGATGAACAGACCCAGCACATCATAGATAGCCGGCAGATAAGCCTGCATCACGAGCTGAACCATAGTTACGAACGTAGCGATAACGACGATGAATGCCGGGATACGCACTTTGTCCGGAATGAGGTTCTTGAGCAGCGAGATCACTACGTTCGAGCATACGAGCACGAACAAAGTAGCCAAGCCCATAGACATACCGTTGATAGCGCTGGTGGTAGTAGCCAGAGTAGGACACATACCTAAAACCAACGCGAAAGTAGGATTCTCCTTGAGAATACCGTTGGTGAGTGTTTTAAGACCATTATTCATGACTTACCTCCGTTTCTTGTGCTTCTTGAGCGGGTTGTTCTTGTAATTGCGAAGCGCCGGTAGCTGCCTCAACAGGCTGTGCAGCGATGGCAGCATAGGCTTTGTTGACTGCTTTAAGGAACGCGCGGGAAGAGATCGTAGCGGCTGTGATAGCATCTACCTCTCCGCCGTCCTTGGAGACAGCGAGTTCTCCGGCTTTCTTACCGATGATAGAGCGGTTGCCGGCTGCGTCTTTGAACCAGTGGTCGATGTGCGCGCCCAGACCCGGAGTCTCCGTCTGTTTGAGCACTACATAATCCAACACTTGGCCTTCCGCATCCAGACCGACCATGATCACTTGCGGTCCGTCGAAACCGACTTCCGAGGTCTCCACTGCAGTAGCAATCCACTGATCATTAGCATAGGCTTTGTAAATCTTCAAACCCTCTACCTCTTCCGGTTCGGCTATTGTGCAGCCGGACGGCAGCACGGCGAGGATAGCGGCTTGCTGTTTCTGCGCTTCCTGACGGGCGATATTCTCAGCCGTAAGGATATATACGCCGGCGAGAGCTCCTGCGGCTACCACGGATATGATAACCAGGGAGAGCACCATATTCTTGAATGTACTTTCTAACTTTGCCATAAATTCATTTATAATTTAGTAATTTACCAATACGAATTTATTTCTTTTTCTCGCCGAAACGCTGCGGACGGATCTTATTCAGCAGAGGAACGCAGGCATTCATGATCAGGATGGCGAACGACATACCTTCAGGATAGTTACCCCATGTACGGATGACCATCACAATGAAACCGATACCGATACCGAAGATGATCTTACCCCACGCGCTCATCGGGCTGGTGACATAGTCGGTAGCCATGAAGAACGCACCGAGCATGAGACCTCCGGTGAGAAGTTCGTAAGCTACATAATGGCATGTGTCCATACCCTCCGGCAGTACACCCGCCCAACCGGTACAAGCAGCGAAGCATGCCACGGTAGCGATAATGGAAACAGGGATATGCCATGTGATGACGCGGCAGCAGATCAGGAACAGACCTCCGATGATCAGCGCCAGCGCGCATACCTCACCGAGCGAACCGCCCATCACGCCTAGGAACGAATCCATGAGCGAAGGCAGCTGGTCAATGACGGAGGAGTCACCGGATTTGACGATGTGCTTGAGATAATAGAGCGGAGTAGCGCCCGTCTCGGCGTCAATATACGAGCCTGCGAAACCTTGCGGAGTCGGCCAGGTGGTCATCTGTGCCGGATAGGCAATCAACAGGAACACACGACCTACCAGAGCAGGGTTGAACGGGTTCTGTCCCAGACCGCCGAAGGTCATCTTGCCTACGCCGATAGCTACCACTGCGCCGATGACTACAATCCACCAGTCCAGGTTGGAAGGCAGGTTGAAAGCCAGCAACAGACCCGTCAGAACAGCTGAGAGGTCTCCTATCGTTTGTTTGTGCTCCTTGAGCAAATAACGGCTGATAACATACTCGGTGCAGACACAAGCGAGCACGGAGATACAAGCCGTGATGAGTGCTCCCCAGCCGAACTCGATCACCGAAACCACGTAAGCGGGCAGCAGCGCGAGAATGACCAGAAACATATTCCGGCGGACTGAATCGCCGCTATGGGCGTGCGGAGCCGGAGAGGTTATAAAATTTTTCATTTTATATTAGTAATTAGTAATTGGTTAGTTGTTATTTATTTTTCGCAGCAGCTGCGCGTTCACGGAGGATGGCACCCACTTTGGCTTTACCCGGACGGATTCCGTCGAGCAGACGACGGTGTGCAGGACAGGTAAAGACGCAGCAACCGCAGTCGATACAGTCCATGATGTCATGCTTCTCCAGCTCGTCGTACATCTCCAGTTCCGCCATGCGGCTGAGCAGATACGGCTCCAGACCCATCGGGCATGCTTGTACGCATTTGCCGCAACGGATACAGTTCTCTTCCTCCGGACGGACACTCTCTTCTTCGCTCAGGAAGAGGAGACCCGACAGACGTTTGTTGGCAGGCATGCCTTCGATGTGGTCCATGGCGCGACCCATCATCGGACCGCCGCCGATGATCTTGCCTGTATCCGCAGGAACACCTCCTGCGAGAGCGATAACTTCCTCGATCGGAGTACCGAAACGAACGGAGTAGTTACCCGGTTTGGCAACATGCTTGCCCGTCACGGTCATCACACGGGAGATAAGCGGTTTGTTTTTCTGCACCGCTTCATATACTGCGTAGATAGTAGCTACGTTGTCCACTACTGCACCTACCTCGATAGGCAGTGCTCCGGAGGGTACCTGGCGTCCGATACATGCATCGATGAGCTGTTTCTCGCCACCCTGTGGGTATTTGAGTTTGAGCGGCTGTACCTCGATTCCCAGTTGTTTCTCAGCCAGGTCACGCATATGCTCGATGGCATCTGGTTTGTTGTTCTCGATACCGATGATGGCGCGTTCTACGCCGAGGGCTTTCTTCAGAATCTGGATACCGATGATGATCTCTTCTCCATGCTCCATCATCAGCTGGTGGTCGCATGTCAGATATGGTTCGCACTCTACGCCGTTGACGATCAGCACTTCTGCTTTCTTTCCCGGAGGGGGCAGCAGTTTGACATGTGTCGGGAAACAAGCGCCACCGAGACCTACGATACCGGCAGCGGCAATCTTGTCGATGATAGCCTTCGGTTCGAGCGTACACTGACGGATGATATCGGGTGTGCGGTCAATCTCCGGAATCCAGGTATCACCTTCTACATCAATGAAGATCGCCTGTCCGGGAGCACCCCATGCATCGGTCCAGTCGCCTATTTTAGTGACGGTACCACTAACCGGCGAACAGATGTTCGCACTCACGAACCCGCCGGCCTTAGCCAGCAGTTCGCCCACTTTAACTTTCGCTCCGGCTTCTACCACAGCTTGCGCGGGCGCACCGATATGCTGAACAAGCGGAATGATCGCTTGTTTAGGCAGCGGACAGGCCGTTATAGGCTGGTGAGCGGAGAATTGTTTGTTGTCTTGCGGATGAACTCCGCCAATATGAAAAGTCTTCATTTATTTGATCATTTACACATTTTCACATTTTACTCATTTTTGCGCCATAAGGATAGAGGCAGGGAACGCAGCTCTCGGCGTAGCGAGTGCTTTGATCTTCGCGGCGATAGCAGGGTCGAAGCCTTTCTTGTCTCCTGCTTCGGCTGCCGGTGTCTCCTCCTGCGCATCGGCAGGGGTAAGGATTGCTTTCACTTGTTCCATTGTCGGTTCGCCGCCTACGGGGCAAGCAAGACCGTCAATGCCACCGGCCTTGACGCATGCTTCCGCGAAATTACGGCATCCGGCAAATCCGCATCCGCCGCAGTTGGCACCCGGCAGCACCGCTGCCACAAGGTCAATGCGGGGATCTTCTTCCACTTTGAAGTACAGGCTGACCACATACAGCAGAATGGCTGCAAGTAATGATACAACGCCCAGAACTCCCATTGAAATCAGAATTAAATTCATGTTTGTTGGATTTTTTGTTTGTTATGTTGTTAATATTAGATGTTTTATAATTTCCGCGCTGTGAAGCTGAACTCTTTCTGTAGGCGGTGGCGGAAGATGCTGAGGCCTATATAATAGAGTGCGATGCCGCAAAGCGACAGTGTCCCCACAACGGATTCGGACAAATCGGTACAGGCGGTCAGCAGCGCTAATACCGCCAGCATCACAAAGAAGGGCAGTATATAAGCCAGCAGGACGGCTTTCCATGCCAGTTTCTCATGTACCAGCACTTCTACCTTGTCGCCTGCTTCCATGGGCTCCGTCATGACCGCGTCCATCTCCTTTACCTGGCTCTCGGCGGACATGCACATCGACTTGGCTTTGCATGCCGAACAGGCGCTCGTCTGCACAATCTGGATGTGCGCCAGACCCTCTCTGGTGCTTACTACGATACCCTCATGTTTGATCAATTCGTCCATGCCCATACTTAAAGCGGGTGCAAAGATAGTGTTTTTTTTTCATATACGCAAGCGCACGCGAACTTTATTTCAAAAAATACGCATTTTAGGGCTAAAAATACGCAGATTTGCAGGTTCTATTTTTTAATATCATTTTTTTTTCGTACCTTTGCACGCTAAATGTGAGTTAATATGCCCAGGACATCATCCAAACTGAACAATACGGCTGCCTCCTCTCCGTCCGCTCGCACGATCAAAGTAGAGAGACCGAGAGTGTGGGACAGCATCAAACGTGTCTGTCAGGCTCGCGAGACCCGTATGATTGCGGGGGTAGTGCTGCTGACTTTTTCCGTAATCGCTTTGTTGGCGTACGTGAGCTATCTCTTCACGGGCTCCTATGACCAGTCAATCCTTTCGATGGATCGTCCCGACCGGTTGGCTAACCGCGAGGAGATCCGTAATATGCTGGGCTTGCCGGGAGCTATGCTGGCGCGCTTTCTGATTGACGGCAGCTTCGGGTTTGTGTCGTTGTTGCTGATTGTGATGGTGGGCGTTTATGCGTTCCGACTGATGCATGTGTTCCGGGATATTCCTGCGCTGAAGATGTTCCTCTGCGGCTCTTTCGTGGTACTGTGGACTTCGATAACCTTGGGTTTTGCGCATAACATGGTCCACCGGATGGGCGTCTTCCTCTGGGGAGGAGCCTTCGGAGCCGCTTCTGCGCAATGGATGGTGAGTTATATGAATGAGATCGGTACGGGTCTTATTCTGCTGGCGGCGATGGCTATTTTCTTGATCGTGAGCGACCACCGGTTTATAGATAAATGCAAGGCTTTCGGAGAATGGTGTAAGAACCTCTTCAAACGCAAGCCCAAACCTGCGGATCCCGAGGTGCCGGAAACGCCCGAAGAGCCTGAAAACACCGCGGAAGACGAGGTAGTTATCGACATTCCGATAGACGAAGAACCTATAGGTGAAGAAAAGACTGAAAACGGAGGGTTTGAACTGACTATCGAGCCTGTTCAGGAAGACGAGCCTCAGCCCGCGGACCCTGTCCTGGACGGAGAGGGCGAGCCGTTGGGAGACGAACCGCTGCCGCCGGTTGAACAGGAACAGCAGGACTCTTCCGACGATCCGGACCTCAAGATAGAAGATATCACCGAGGACGAACTCTACACGAAAGATCCGGACAAACTCTTGGAGAAACTCGGTCCGTACGACCCGCGCAAAGACCTGGAGTTCTATAAATTCCCGTCTCTGAACCTGCTGAAAGTGTATGACAACGAGGCTGCTCCGGTCATCAACGAAGACGAGCAGCGTGCTAACGGAGCACGGATCGTGACGACCCTCCGTAACTATGGCATAGAAATTGATAGCATCAAAGCGACAGTCGGTCCGACTGTGACGCTCTATGAAATAGTGCCGAAAGCCGGTATCCGCGTAGCGAAGATACAGGCGCTGGAGAACGATATTATGCTTTCTCTGAGTGCTACGGGTATCCGTATCATCGCGCCTATGCCGGGTAAGGGAACCATCGGTATCGAGGTGCCGAACGAGAAGCCCCAGGTCGTTTCCATGCACTCCGTCATCGCCTCCAAGCGGTTCCAGGAAGAGACGAAGATGCGGCTGCCGATCGCTTACGGACGGACGATTACCAACGAGGTCTTCATGTTCGATCTTGCCAAGACGCCGCACTTGCTCGTAGCCGGTGCTACAGGAACGGGTAAGTCGGTAGCCATCAACGCCATCATCACTTCGCTGCTGTATAAGAAACACCCGGCGGAGCTCAAACTCGTCATGGTGGACCCGAAGATGGTGGAGTTCGCGCCCTACAAGCCGCTCCTGAAACACTTCCTCGCCGCGCAGCCGGACACAGACCCGGATCAGGTCGTCATCACCGACTGCGACAAGGTCATCAACACCCTCAACTCGCTTGTCATAGAGATGGAGAACCGCTACAAACTGCTGATGGACGCCGGCGTGCGCAACCTTGAGGACTACAACGACAAGTTCGTGCGTCGCCGCTTGAACCCCAATAAGTTGGTAGCCGACAGCCTGCACCACCAGTACCTTCCTTATATCGTCATCATCATTGACGAGTACGGAGATTTTATCATGCAGGCCGGCAAGCAGGTCGAGACGCCTATTGCACGTATCACTCAGAAAGCGCGTGCCGTGGGAATGCACATGATTCTTGCTACCCAGCGTCCGTCCGTGAATATCGTCACGGGTGTCATCAAAGCGAACATCCCGACCCGTATTGCCCTCCGCACGCAGTCGGTCATCGACTCCCGTACCGTGCTGGATGCGAAGGGAGCGGAGCAACTCATCGGCCGCGGCGACAGCCTCTACGCCGGTAACGCCTCCATCACACGTGTGCAGTGTGCTTTTGTTGATACGCCTGAGGTGGACGCTATCGTCGGACATATCTCCAAACAGCAGCGTTACACCGAGCCGTACCAGTTGCCGGAATATGTGGGCGAAGGCGGCGAAGGAGAGGCATTGGCTCCCGGAGCCGTGGATATGAAACGGCTCGACCCGATGTTTGCAGACGTGGCGCGCTACGTAGTCACCAAACAGGAAGGTTCCACTTCCCGTCTCCAGCGTGCCTTCGAGATCGGTTACAACAGGGCAGGCAAACTCTCCGATCAACTGGAGGCAGCCGGTATCGTCGGACCGAACAAAGGACCCAAAGGCCGTGACGTCCTCATCCAAGACCTCTCCCAGCTTGACCAACTGTTGGAAGAATTGGGCGTTAAGTAGCCAAATCAGACTGGCGAGACACTAACGAGAGAGAAGCGAACAGAGAGTATTACGAGGGGAAAAAGGAGTAAAATGCTATGAAACTATTGCTAACCATACTAACAGTCCTTTCGTCTTTTATGGCGAACTTGGAACAAAAGACGCTGCAATCGGCTTTCACCGTGACCGTGGCGGAAGAGGTGAATGCACCGATGAACTATCCCGGCGAGATCATTATGCAGGGAAACAAGTTCCATTTGGAGATGATGGATATTGAGGCGGCGTACGACGGCAAGACGATGTATATGTATTCCGGCCAGACGGACGAACTGAATCTTTCTAACCCGACTGAGCAGGAGTTGCTGGAAGCCAATCCGTTCCTCTACGCCAAGGCGTTAGTGCCGGTCTGCAACGTCACGGAAAGGACGACGCAGGACGGACAACAGACCATCGTCACACTGACGCCCAAGGATCAGTCTATCGGCATCAACCGCTTTGTGCTGAAAGTGCGAAACAGCGACCTCATGCCCCTCTCGGTGGAAATCAAAGAGGGGAAAAAGACCTCGACCCTGAAGATGAAAGATCCGAAGTTCGTGCCAACCAATCCGGAGTATATATTTGTCTTGAAACCAAGCAAAAATACGTATGTTAACGATATGCGGTTCTAAATAACCAAATAACAAAATAAATGAGAAAATGGTAAATGAGAAAATAGTAAATAGAGTAAAGTGTTTGATAATAGGCAGCGGTCCTGCGGGGTACACAGCTGCCATCTATGCCGGCCGTGCGAACCTGGCACCGGTACTCATCGAAGGTCCGCAACTCGGCGGACAGCTGACCACTACTACCGAAGTGGAGAATTTCCCCGGATACCCGGATGGTGTGGAGCCGTTCCAGATGATGGACGACATGCGCCGTCAAGCAGAACGTTTTGGTACGCAGTTCGTATCAGGCGTAGTCACCAAAGTGGATTTCTCTGTCAGCCCGAGGAAAATCATTGTGGAGGATGAAATAGAATACGAAGCGGACGCAGTCATCATCGCTACGGGCGCTTCTGCGAAATACCTCGGCATCGAGTCCGAGCGTACCTACAAAGGTCGCGGTGTGAGTGCGTGCGCCACCTGCGACGGGTTCTTCTACCGCAAGAAAACAGTAGCGGTAGTAGGCGGCGGCGACACGGCGTGCGAAGAAGCGAACTACCTTGCAGGGCTCTGTGAGAAAGTCTATATGATTGTCCGCAAACCCTACCTCCGCGCATCGGAGATTATGCAGCAGCGTGTGCTCAACAACCCCAAGATAGAAGTCCTCTTTGAGCATAACACCATCCGCCTGACAGGCGAAGGAAAGGTACAAGGAGTAGATCTCTTCTATCGCAAAGGCGAACCCGATGAGGCAACGAAGCACATAGCTATCGACGGTTTCTTCCTCGCTATCGGTCACCACCCGAACACCGAACTGTTCAAAGACTTCGTCGCCCGTGACCCGGAGGGATATATCATCACTCATGACGATAGTACACAATGTTATACTCCCTCCCTTGAGGGGAGAACTGGGGAGAGGTTGTCCGGTGTTTTTGCCGCAGGAGACTGCGCTGACCCCCATTACCGTCAGGCGATAGTGGCTGCCGGAAGCGGTGCGAAAGCCGCCATCGAAGCAGACAAATATATAAAGAGTTTATAATGGATATTTTCTTACTGATAGTTGCATTTCTGCTGATGCTGGTTGGTATCATCGGATGTATCGTACCCGGTTTGCCCGGTGTGCCTCTGGCTTATGCCGGTTTATGGGTGGCGCAAGCTACTGACCGCATTGATTTCTCATGGCAGATGCTACTCATATGGGGAATCGTGACAATCGTTGTTTCCGTGCTGGATTATGTGGTGCCGGCATGGGGTACGAAACGGTTCGGCGGTAACAAGTACGGCGTGTGGGGCAGTACGATAGGTGTCTTCGTAGGACTGTTCCTGGGACCATGGGGAGTCATAATCGGTCCCTTGGCAGGGGCAATATTAGGTGAGATGCTGGGCGGCAAACAGGTGGAAGAGGCTCTCAAAGCAGGTTGGGGTAGTTTCATAGGACTGCTTTTCGGTACGGTCCTTAAACTGATCTGCTGCGGCTTGATGACCGTTGCTATAATCCAATCTATATGGTAAACGATATAAAAAACAAACATGCAGGTGTCTGGATTCTGGTGGTTGCCGGACTGATACTGGAGAGCATCTCGTGTCTTCAGTATTTCACCAGCCGTGTGGCAATACGCCATGAGGCGGAACTGCGTGCGCGGACGGAACTGCGTAAGGCGGAACTGGAGATAGAGAAACATACCGTTGAGATGGAGACCGCTGCCAAGACGTTGGCTTTTCTGGCGGAACGGCATATTGACACGCCCGATTCCATCTATGCTGCAACACGTCTGACCGTAAGCACATTGCGGGAGAACACCAGTATGGCTGTTGCCTATATCCCTGATTATTTCCCGGGAAAACGTTACTTCGAGGCATGCAGCAGCCGTATATCGGAGGATAGTATCTTTACCCGTCAGATAGGCAGTGCCGAGCACGACTATACGCTGATGGAGTGGTACCAAAACGGATTCATACACGATAGTTGCTGGTGGTGCGAGCCTTATTTGGACGATTCAGGATCGCAGACGATGGTGGTGAGCTGTTCCTATCCGGTGCATGACCCGCAAGGCAGAGTGGTGGCGGTTGTATGTGTGGATCTGTCTCTCGCTTATCTGCAGACGGTATCCGAATATCTGCAGGTCTATCCGAATAGTTATTACTCTATCCGTTCTGGCACAGGACAAGATATAGTACCCGCTCCGGACACTATCTCTGGTCGCAAGTATAACATCTTCCACGAAGAGATAGACGCCACAGGATGGCATATCGAGATCATTATTCCGGAGGAAGAACTGTTTGCGGATATTAACCGCATAGGATTGATTGTCTTCTTCCTGATGTTGGCAGGTCTGGTGGTGCTTGCGCTCATATTGACTTATTCTGCCCGTACAGCGCGCAAACTGATAGCATCCAACGAGAAAAACCGCCGTATAGAGGACGAGTTGAATATCGCTGGCACTATCCAGATGGCGATGTTACCCAAAGTGTTCCCTCCGTTCATGGACCGGCTGGATCTGAATATATACGGAATGGTGGAACCGGCGAAAGAGGTAGGCGGCGATCTCTATGATTTCTATGTGCGCCAGGATCATTTGTTTTTCTGCATTGGCGACGTGAGCGGAAAGGGCGTTCCGGCTGCCTTGGTGATGGCTATGACGCGGTCTCTTTTCCGTAGTATTACGGCGCATGACGAACACTCGGCTTCTATCGTGCGGAAGATGAACCGCGCGCTGGCTGACCAGAACTCGCAGAACATGTTCCTCACCCTTTTCCTGGGAGTGATGGATTGTCGGACGGGCGAACTGGATTACTGCAACGCCGGCCACAATGCTCCCGTGTTAAAAAACAAAGCCGGATGGCAGTTGCTGGAAGTGAAACCGAACCTGCCATTGGGGATTGAGCCGTCCTTCGAATTTACGGCACAAACAGTACAGATACAACGCGACGACATCCTCTTCCTGTACACCGACGGACTGACGGAGGCGGAGAACAGCAAGCATGAGCAGTACGGCGAGCAGCGGATGATGCAGACCCTGTCAGCTATGGCTACTAACCGTCCCCAGGAGATTGTCGCGCATCTGCAATCGGATGTGAAGCAGTTCGTAAACGGTGCGCCGCAGAGCGATGACCTGACGATGCTGGCTATCCGTTACCAGTCGGAAGCCCTTGTGATGCGTAACGATATACAGCAGATACCTACTCTTGCCGAGTGGATGGAAGGGTTGGATATCCCTGCTGAACTGAACATGCCGCTTAATCTGGCATTGGAAGAAGCGGTAAGCAATGTGATGCTGTATGCCTATCCGGAGCAGAGCGGACAGGTCCTCGTCGAATGTACGCGCCGCTATCGGGAGCAGACAGAGCAGATTGTCTTTACCATCTCGGATAGCGGTATTCCCTTTGATCCCACGCAGCATGCCGAGGCGGATATATCTCTCTCGGCTGAAGAGCGCGAGATAGGCGGATTGGGAATTCATCTGGTACGTCAGATTATGGACGAAGTGCGTTACGCACGCGAAGAAAACAAGAATATACTGACACTTATAAAAAACATATAATTAATATGAAAATTGAAATTACGACTAACGGCAATCAACTCATTGCTTCTTTTGCGGGGCGTTTGGATACCGCAGCAGCAGTACAAACAGCAGAAGACGTGAAACCGCTGATGGAGGCGGAAGGCAAAGAGATTATTCTCGATTGCACAGCTCTGGAGTATATCTCCTCGTCCGGTCTGCGTATCTTCCTTGGTATCCGAAAAGAGGCTGCCGCCCACGGAAGCAAGGTCATCGTACGTAATATTAATGCGGATATCCGTCAGGTATTCATGATGACCGGATTTATCAGTTTGTTTGAGATTCAGTAAGATGGACCTGCATTCCCAAATCATCCTCGACGAGTACCGCGAGGCACTGCCTGTTTTTGAACACATGCAGACAGAAGTGCAAGCTAAACTGCGCGATGCGTTGGACCGTAACGGGATTATCGTTACGACGATAGAGACGCGTATCAAAACGGAGGAAAGTCTGGCTGGAAAGTTGGCGCTCAAAGGGGCTAAATACACGTCGCTCAGCGATATTACCGACATTTTAGGCGGGCGTATAGTGACATTCTATACGGATGATGTGGACCGTATTGCAGCTATCGCCGAACAGCTGTTTGATATTGACTGGGACAACTCGGTGGACAAACGCAAACTGCATCAGATTGACAGTTTCGGCTACAATTCGTTGCATTATATATGCCGTCTGCCGGGATATGACTATCGGTTCGAATTGCAGTTGCGTACTACGCTGCAGCATGCTTGGGCGTCGATCAATCATGATACGGGATATAAGTCCGGCGTAGAAATACCGCGTGAATATATCCGCCGTATCAACCGTTTGGCGGGATTGCTCGAGATGGCGGATGATGAGTTCAGCCGGATCAGGATAGAGATCAACGACTACCGCCGACGCGTGACGCAACTGGTGCAGAACGGCAAGTTGGACGACGTGCTGCTGGACGGCGATACCTTCCGCTCCTATTTGCAGGCTCGTCCCTTGGATGCCCTGAACAAGCGGATCGCCGCTATCAATCAGGCGGAGATCCAGGAAGCACCGCTTATCCGCTATCTGCGTGTGCTCAAAGCGCTCGGATGCAAGACGCTTGGAGACGTAAGCCGTTTGATACGCAAGTATGAAGAGGATGCATACCGCCTCGCCCGACACCAGCTCGGTAACACAGATCTGGATATTATATCTTCGGCGGTCGGATTGCAAAACATCTGTATCGTTTGTATCCTCTCTACAGGTGGAGGAAAAATAGGACTGATACGACTCTTCGATACGTTGAACGGACATAATTCTCAAAATGAAGCGCTGGCCGAACTGACTTATCAGCAGGCCTCTAAAATGCAAATAGAATAAAGATAACATGAAACCACTTCTTATTTCGCTCGATGAGTACGAGCGCGTTGGGGAAGGTGCTAATGGCGCCAGTTACAACCACAAGACGGACAAAAGCATCATGATGAAGATGTATTTCCGTAATTTCGATGCTGCGGCTTTGGAGCTGGAGCTGGCTAAGAAAGTATATGCAATGGGCATTCCTACGCCCGAACCGGGAGATCTGGTTACGGATGGCAAACAGATGGGAATACGTTTCAAACGCATCGAAGGGAAGAAATCCTATTCACGGGCATGCGGGGACGACCCCGAACATACGGAAGAATATGCACGAGAGTTCGCCCGGATGTGTAAGAAACTGCATGCAACGCACGTGGATACCACGCAGTTTGAGAATGTGAAGGACCGGTTCTACAAGATGCTGGCGGACAATCCCGATTTTACGGCAGAGCAGAAAGAGAAAATCCGCCGGTTTATAGAGGCGGCTCCGGATACCGATACGGCTTTGCACGGAGACCTGCAGTTCGGTAATGGTATCTTCGTGGAGAAAGACGGAGTCCGCAAGCAGTATTTCATCGACTTGGGAGATTTTTCATATGGCTACTATATGTTCGATCTCGGTATGGTTTATCTGTGCTGCTGCCTCAATAACGAGGAATGGACACAGGAGGTAAACCATATGTCCAATGCAACAGCCCGGCGTTTCTGGGATGCTTTTGCAAGAGAGTACTTCGGTCCGGAGGCGGATCTGGAGCAGGTGGAAAAAGAAGTGAAGATTTATGCCGGAATTAAAACACTGATGGTAGAGAGGGACACGCATTGCCCTATGCCGCAGTTCCGTGCTATGCTGGAAGGAACCGTTTATTGATAACAGAATGGCTAATAAATATATAGATACCGGTTTGCTGGACAAAGCGATCGTGTTCGCCGTACAGGCGCATCACAACACCGAGCGGAGAGGAAAGGGCTTTCCTTATATTGTTCATCCTATGGAGGCGGTGGAGATTGTAGCTACCATGACTACCGATCAGGAACTGCTGGCGGCTGCGGCATTGCATGATACGGTGGAAGATACCGATGTGACCGTAGAGCAGTTGCGCGAGTTGTTCGGAGAGAGAGTAGCCGCTATCGTGCATGACGAGAGTGACCAACTGAATGGCGCACTGTTCAACGCCGGTGAAACGAATGACGAGTCGGCAACATGGCATGCCCGTAAACAAGCGGCGATAGACCGTCTGGCTGCCGCTTCCCGCGATGCGAAAATGGTAGCGATGGGGGATAAATTGAGCAACATGCGCGCCATATGGCGGGATTATCAGATCAAAGGGGATGAGTTATGGCAGATCTTCCATGTGACGGACAAGGCGTCGCATGAATGGCATTACCGCGGGTTGGCTAAAGCATTGAGTGAACTGAGCGACACCTTCGCCTACCGCGAATTTGTACGACTGATAGATGAGGTGTTTGCGTAATGACCATCGTTTTTGATCATATTGACAATGCCCGTGACCTGGGCGGTATTCTCGGAGCCGGAGGAAAATCCGTCTGTCCTCACCGCCTGTTGCGTACCGCGCACCTGCATGACGCATCGGACGAAGATATAGCACGGCTGAAGCAGGAATATAACCTCTGCCGGATATTTGATTTCCGTTCGATGGGCGAGTTTCAGGTGGTGCCGGACAGGGAGATAGAGGGTGTGCAGCACCACCTGTTGCCGACGATTGATATGCGTGCAGAGCAACAGACAGGTAAACCTATACCTGATGAGGCGTTTTTTGAACTGGACCGGCATATTGTCAATTACTCGTTTTATCCCGAGGTACAGAAGATGGCAGCCAATATGTATCCGTCTCTTATCAGGAGCGAGTTCTCGCAGTTGCAATATGCAGCGTTTCTGCGTCTGATCGTGGAGGCACCCGCAGACGGAGGTATTCTGTGGCATTGCGCGCAGGGAAAGGACAGGACCGGATGGGGCGCTGCCTTCCTGATGTTTGCCCTCGGCGTGGAGAGAGAAACCGTTATTGCCGATTTTGATGAAAGCAATAAGGCTTACAGACCTCTTGTAGAACGGCTGAATAAAGATGTTATTGAAAGAGGAGGAGGACAAGATGAAATGGCTGTCATCCAGGCGTTTATGGGGGTCTCAACGGCGAATTTTATCTCTACATTGGATCTCATAGACCGTGAATTCGGAGGAATGACAAACTACCTGCATGAGATCTTATGTCTCTCTCGGGAGGATATGCAAATCCTGCGAAAGAGATATCTCGAATGATGAATAATTGACGCAAAATGTGTAAGTTATTGCGTATGTGAAATATTTATTGTAATTTTGTAGCCAAAATTAAACAAAAAGAATTATGATACTTGACAAATTAGAGAACGCTGATTGGTATTTCGACAGCGTACCCGGACTGAAACAATTTATGCAATTCTACAATGACAATGATCTTGAGGAGTTGCCGGCATGTAAGATCTATCTGGACGGAAAGGATCTGTTTGTAAACATTCTTGACTTCAAGGGTAAGGAGGAATCCAAATGCCGTATGGAGGCGCACAAGGACTATCTGGATATTCAGATACCGCTGGGTGATGACGAAGAGATGGGATGGAAAGCGCAGGTGGACTGCCAGGAAGTGACCCAGGAATACGACGAAGGCAAGGATGTAGAGTTCTATGGCGACAAAGCTACGGCTAAGTTTACAGTTCCCGCAGGTCATTTTGCCGTCTTCTTCCCCTCTGATGCCCACCAACCGGGAATCGCTCCGGGAAAAGAATACCGTAAGATCATCGTTAAAGCGAGAGTAAATCAATAACCTCCCGACCATCCTTAATAACAAACCATTAAAAAACACACACTTATGGCAACAAAGAAAGAAATAAAACATCTGCCGATAGTAGAGCGTGACCCGTATCTGCAACCCTATGAAGGAGCGTTGCAGGCGCGCGCTGACTATGCCAGACGCAAGGAAGCAGAAATAACCGGCGGTGCCAAACTCGCCGACTGGGCAACAGGATACCTCTATTTCGGTCTCCACCACAAGAAGCCCTATATTGACGAGAAAGGCAAGAAAGTAGCCGGCGAATGGGTCCTCCGCGAATGGGCTCCCAATGCGACTGCAATCTATATCAAGGGCGATATGAACGGATGGCAGAAAGATGAAGCCTACCGCTTGCAGCCGGTCGGAAACGGTGTATGGGAAGCCAGAATGCCGGAAGAAGCACTCAAACATGAGCAACTCTATAAGCTGTTGGTGGAGTGGCAGGGAGGATACGGCGAACGCATCCCTTCCTATGTGCGGCGTGTCGTACAGGATGCGAACACCAAGATCTTTTCTGCCCAAGTATGGGATGAACCGGAGTACGAGTGGAAACACCGTAATTCCGCGAAGACCAAGAAAGTCGGCAAAGACGGTCTTTATATCTACGAATGTCACGTAGGCATGTCGTCGGAACAGGAGAAGGTGAATAGTTACGAGGAGTTCCGCCGCGATGTATTGCCGCGTATAGTCAAACTGGGCTATAACTGCGTGCAGATCATGGCTATTCAGGAGCACCCGTACTATGGCAGTTTCGGATACCATGTGTCTAACTTCTTTGCCGCTTCCAGTCGTTTCGGTACACCGAATGAGCTGAAAGCCCTTATTGATGACATCCACGGCCATGGAATGAAAGTGATCATGGATCTGGTACACAGCCATGCGGTGAAAAACGAACTGGAAGGACTGGGTAATTTCGATGGTACTCCGTATCAGTATTTCCACGACGGCGCGCGTCGGGAGCACCCGGCTTGGGACAGCCTTTGCTTCAATTACGGCAAGAACGAAGTGCTGCATTTTCTGTTGAGCAACTGCAAGTTCTGGTTGGATGAATATGATTTTGACGGATTCCGTTTTGACGGTGTGACCAGTATGATCTATCGCAGCCACGGGTTGGGAGAGGATTTCAACGGATATCCGAGTTATTTCAGCGGCAACGAGGACGGCGACGCAATCATGTATCTGACTCTGGCGAATAAGGTGATTCATGAGGTGAAACCTGATGCGGTCACGATAGCGGAAGAGGTATCGGGAATGCCGGGGCTGGCGGCTAAGATAGAGGATGGCGGCGTCGGATTCGACTACCGGCTGGCAATGGGTATTCCTGATTTCTGGATCAAGTATATCAAGGAGGTGAAAGACGAGGACTGGAAAGCCGGTCATATCCTGTTTGAGATGACTAACAGACGCGAGGACGAGAAGACCATCAGTTATGCTGAGAGTCATGATCAGGCGCTGGTAGGAGACAAGACTATTATCTTCCGTCTGGTGGACGCGGATATGTACTGGCATTTCGAGCATGGTCATTCTACCTATATGGCAGACCGGGGTATTGCGTTGCATAAGATGATCCGGCTGGTGACTGCCTCTACGATCAATGGCGGATATCTGAACTTCATGGGGAATGAATTCGGCCATCCTGAGTGGATCGATTTCCCGCGCGAGGGGAACGGATGGAGTTATAAATACGCCCGCAGACAGTGGAGTCTGGTGGACAACCCCAATTATTTCTTTGCCGACTTGAACCGTTTTGACGAAGCCATGATCCATCTGCTGAAGAGCCACTTGCTGACGCAGAACCCGACGGCAGAGGAGAAACGGTACAACGTAGGCAAACATCTGCCGTGGGTGATGAAATGGTGGGATAATGAAGGCGACCAGGTGGTGGCTTATTCACGTGGAGACCTGCTTTTCATCTTCAACTGGAACGGTCAGAAATCATTTGCAGACTATGGTATGCTGGTGCCGGAAGGCAAATACAAAGTGGTGCTTAATACCGATGCCAAGGAGTTTGCAGGCTTCGGCTTGAGCGATGACTCGGTAGAGCATTTCACGGAGCACGACGAACTCTACGCCAAAGACGGCAAGGGGTGGCTGAAGATGTATCTGCCGGCACGAAGCGCAGTAGTGTTACAAAAAATTGACTAAAACAATACAACAATGAAAAAGAAAATCTATCATTCCTTGGTACTTGGTACTTTGTCCCTTTGTACCTTATTAATCGGCTGTACCAAGAAACCGGCTGAGCAAGCCGCAGAGTCTCAAGAGCAGGAACAGGCTCAGGAGCAAGTCGCAGAAACAGCGAGTGAAAACGCCTACACTGATATCACCGCTCTCACGCCGGAAGGCGAGGAGTTGTCCCTGAGCGAGGTGGTAGGCAAGACCGACTATGTATTGCTTGATTTCTGGGCAAGCTGGTGCGGACCGTGTCGCCGTTTTATTCCGGTGCTCAAAGAAATCTATGCTTCGCAGCCGGAAGGACATCTGCAGATACTCAGTTGCTCTGTCGATCAAGACGCTATGGCTTGGCGCGTTGCGCTCCAGGAAGAGCAGATGCCTTGGCTTCAGATGCGGGAGGATGAGGAGCACCCGTGTTCCGATAAATACGGAGTGGAGTATATCCCCTTCACCGTACTGATCGACCGCGAGGGCGAGATTGTTGCTGTCAACCCGGAGGAACCGGAGTTGGCGGAAATCCTTCTCGGTGAATAAATGTGAAAATAAGAAAATGTGAAAAACGAATAAATCCTATGCGTGTAATTATCGAACCTTCGTATGACCTGCTGAGTCAGTGGGCTGCGAACTATGTAGCAAAACGAATCAATGATTTCGGACCTAAAGAGGGGGCTCCGTTTGTGTTGGGTCTGCCGACAGGCAGTTCGCCGCTTGGTATGTATAAGGCGCTTATCAAGCTGAACCAAGAGGGAAAAGTATCCTTCCGCAATGTAGTCACCTTCAATATGGACGAGTATGTCAACCTGCCGGAAGAGCACCCGGAGAGTTATCATAGTTTCATGTGGAATAATTTCTTCAGCCATATTGACATCCGCAAGGAGAATGTGAACATCCTGAATGGCAATGCAGCCGATCTGGCAGCGGAATGCGCACGGTATGAAGAGAAAATCAGAAACTACGGAGGTATTCATCTGTTCCTCGGCGGTATCGGTCCGGACGGACATATAGCCTTCAACGAGCCGGGTTCTTCTCTCTCCAGCCGCACCCGCAAGAAAGAGCTGACCACCGATACGATCATTGCTAACAGCCGTTTCTTCGACAATGATGTCAATAAGGTGCCTAAGACAGCCCTCACCGTAGGTGTAGGGACTGTCATGGATGCACAGGAAGTGCTCATTATGGTCAATGGTCATAACAAAGCCCGCGCGCTGCAGCACGCTATCGAGGAACCGATCAGCCACATGTGGACTGTTTCCGCGCTCCAGATGCACCAGCACGGTATCATCGTCTGCGACGAAGCCGCTTGCGACGAACTCAAAGTAGGTACCTTCAAGTATTTCAAGGACATCGAGAAAAACAACCTCGATCCTAAAACGCTTCTCTGAACGGAGCAGTCTTTTGACTTTCGATTATGTTAGAAATTTATAATTCATTAACACGACTAAAGGAAACATTCAAACCGCTGCACGAGGGGCACGTAGGCATGTATGTCTGTGGGCCCACTGTGTACGGTGACGCCCATCTGGGACACGCCCGTCCGGCGATTACGTTCGATGTGCTCTACCGCTATCTGATGCACCTGGGGTACAAAGTGCGCTACGTGCGCAATATCACCGATGTGGGACACTTGGAGCACGACGCGGACGAGGGCGAGGACAAGATTGCTAAGAAAGCCCGTCTGGAGCAGTTGGAGCCGATGGAGGTAGTGCAGTACTACACCAACCGCTACCACCGAGATATGGCGGCGCTGAACGTCCTGCCGCCGTCTATCGAGCCGCACGCTTCGGGACATATCATCGAGCAGATCGCCTTCGTGCAGAAGATTCTGGACAAGGGCTATGCCTATGTCTCCAACGGCTCCGTCTATATGGACGTGGAGAAGTACGCGAAAGACTACCCTTACGGCAAACTCTCCGGACGTAACCTCAACGATATTGTCACCGAGACCCGCGAACTGGATGGACAGTCCGAGAAAAAGCATAGTTATGACTTTGCCCTTTGGAAGAAGGCAAGTCCCGAGCATATCATGCACTGGCCCAGCCCGTGGAGCGAAGGTTTTCCGGGATGGCATATGGAGTGCTCTACGATGGGTACCAAGTACCTCGGAGAGAAGTTTGATATCCACGGTGGCGGTCTGGATCTGATCTTCCCGCACCATGAGGCGGAGATAGCGCAGAGCTGCGCGGCGCTGGGGCATGAGTCGGTGCATTACTGGATGCACAATAACATGATCACTATCGCCGGCAAGAAAATGGGCAAGAGTTATAACAACTTCATTACCCTTGAGCAGTTCTTCAGCGGTAAGCATGAGTTGTTGAGCAAACCGTTCGGTCCGATGGTCATCCGTTTCTTCATCCTTCAGGCTCACTACCGCTCTACGGTGGACTTCTCGTCCGAAGCATTGGAGGCTGCCGAGAAGGGTCTGCAGCGTCTGCAAGAGGCATATAGCCGCCTGCTGAAGATCCAGCCTTCAAAGGAAACATCTCCCTCCCTTGAGGGGAGGGACGGGGTGGGGTTATCATCCCGTTGCGCCGAAGCAATGGACGACGATCTGAACACGCCTTTCGTCATTGCAGCCCTGTTTGACTCGGTGAAAGCGATCAACACCGTCCATGACGGCAAAGGGACAATCAGCGAGGCTGATCTGAACGAACTGCGCGAGGTATGGCAGACCTACGCCATTGACATTTTAGGTTTGCGGCTTGGCGAGAATGGCGATCAGCCATCAGCCGTCAGCCGTCAGCTATCTGCTTTCCACGGAGCTGTAGATCTGCTCCTTGGCATCCGTCTGCAAGCAAAACAAAACAAGGACTGGGCAACATCCGATAAGATTCGTAACGAACTGACGGCGCTCGGCTTCCAAATTAAAGACACCAAGGATGGCTTTGAGTGGTCTATATAGAATAAAGAATAAAGACCACCGTGTTCAAAGAGTAAAGACTTGTTTGCGCCTGCTGATGCATTTAAGTCTTTATTCTTTACTCTTTATTCCTTTAGTCTCTTGCTCTCACCAGACGCAAGAGACGGTCGTAACCGAGGACAGTCTGGTATGGTATCCCGGCAGGACATTCAGCTACAAGGCGAAGTTCAACGACCTGCAGGCGAAGCAGCACGAAGTAGCTTCGCGTATCGGCTTGTCCCGTCCGCCCGAGAACCGGAAGGACGCGGCGAAGATGCGCCATCAGCTGGTGGAGATTAAGACCAACGAGAATTATATCGTAGATAGTTTGACCCACTCGGTGCCTTTTTTGATTCCTTCCGCCAAACGCGAACTGGATGCTATCGGAGCCGAATGGGCGGACATCCTGTCACGCAACAACTTGCCGCATTATCGGTTCTACGTGACTTCCGTGCTCCGTACGCAGGAGGACATCAAATACCTGCAACAGAGCGGAAACATCAACTCCGTCACCCGGTCCTGCCATTGCTACGGCACAACCTTCGACCTCGCGTACATGCGATATGATAAGGTAACGCAGACGCGTGCGTACATGCATGAGGATAACTTGAAACTGGTTCTGGGACAAGTGCTGCTGAACCATCAGCGGGCGGGAAAGATCTACGTCAAGTACGAATGGAAACAGTCTTGTTTCCACATCACGGTGAGGGGGTAGGGAAAGCCGTCAGCCTTCAACTTTTTTATCACACACGGAAATCAATTCACAGGCGGAGCAGTCTCCGTCTGTTTTTGTTTTGCAGTCCTCGTCCTTTTCGACTTCTTCCTTGAGGGTTTGGTTTGGTTGGCTATTGTTCTTCTTCGCCTTTATGCGCTCATTGACCTCCGTGAGGGTGAGAACAACCACTGCCAATATAATAAATGCAATTAATGCTTTCAATTCTCAATTATCAATTATCAATTATCAAAATCCTCCACCTTGTCTTCTTCGATCACGAGGTTGTCGATGATGAACTGCTGCCGCTCGGTGGTGTTCTTGCCCATGTAATAAGCCAGCAGTTCTTTCACATTGTCGTCCTTGCGCAGCGTCACTTGGTCGAGCCGGATACCGGCACCGATGAACCCCTTGAACTCGTCCGGTGAGATCTCTCCCAGACCTTTGAATCGTGTGATCTCCGGCGTCTTGATCTTAGCCATTGCTTTCTGGCGTTCTTCCTCGGAATAGCAGTATATCGTCTGGCTCTTGTCCTTCACGCGGAAGAGCGGAGTCTGCAGGATATAGACGTGCCCTTTCTTGACCAGATCGGGGAAGAATTGGAGGAAGAAAGTGAGCATCAGCAGTCGTATGTGCATACCATCGACATCGGCATCGGTGGCGATGATCACTTTGTTGTACCGCAACTCGTCCAGTCCGTCCTCTATGTTGAGCGCCGACTGGAGACAGTTGAACTCTTCGTTCTCATACACCACCTGTTTGGTCAGCCCATAGCAGTTGAGGGGTTTGCCTCGGAGGGAGAAAACGGCTTGTGTGCGGACGTCGCGGCTCTTGGTGATCGAACCGGAAGCGGAGAGACCCTCGGTGATGAAGATGCAGCTCTCCAGTCGCAGATCGTCGTCGGCGTCCTTGCTGCTCTTCACCGGCTTGGGGTCGTTCAGGTGTATCTGGCAGTCACGCAACTTGGGGTTGTTGACCAGGTTCTTCTTCGCCCGCTCACGAGCCGCTTTCGTCACACCCGCTATCGCCTTGCGCTCTTTCTCGCTGTCCTGGATCTTCTGCAGCATGATCTCCACGGTCTGCGGAGTCTTGTGCAGGTAGTTGTCCAGTTGCTGTTTGACGAAGTCATTGACGAACTTGTTGACGGAGATACCGCCGGAGGGGCTCATGTCTTTGGAGCCTAATTTGACTTTCGTCTGGCTCTCGAAGACCGGTTCTTCTACGTTGATGGCAATAGCGCCAACCACGCCGTTGCGGATGTCCGCCAGCTCCTGGTTCTTGTTGAAGAACTCTTTGATGGTTCTGCCTATGGCTTCGCGGAAAGCGGTCTGGTGCGTTCCGCCCTGGATAGTATGCTGGCCGTTGACGAACGAGTAGTACTCGTCGCCGTTCTGGTCCGTGTGCGTCAGGGCTATCTCTATATCTTCTCCTACGATATGAATGATCGGGTAGAGCGGCGAGACGGTCATGTTCTCCGTCAGCAGGTCCAGCAGACCGTTCTTGGAGACAAACTTCTTGCCGTTATAAACGAGTGTCAAGCCGGTGTTGAGATAGGCGTAGTTGCGCAGCAGTTCCTCGATATAGTCGTCCCGGAAATGGTAGTTCTCAAACAGCCCTTTGCTGTCGTCGGGCACAAACTCGATGATCGTACCGCGTTTCTCCGGTCCGTTATAGTCCACTATCCCGGTGTCAGAGGTCAGTTTGCCTTGCGCGAACTCCGCCCTGCGCATCTTGCCCTCGCGGTAGGACTCTACGGCGAAGAAAGAGGACAGAGCATTGACAGCTTTGGTACCCACACCGTTCAGACCGACGGATTTCTTAAACGCCTTGCTGTCGTATTTGCCGCCGGTGTTGAGCACCGAGACAACCTCCACCAGTTTGCCCAGAGGGATACCGCGTCCGTAGTCTCGCACGCGCACCATCTGATGGCTTGTCTCTGTCTCTTGGTCCTTGGTCACTTGGTCACTTATCTCCACTTCAATCACCTTGCCTTCGCCCATGCGGTACTCATCGATGGAGTTGTCGATACTCTCTTTGATGAGCACGTAGATGCCGTCGTCCGAGTGGCTTCCGTCGCCTAACTTGCCGATATACATACCCGGACGGCGCCGGATATGCTCCATGTCGTCGAGGTGGATGATGTTAGCCTCGCCGTACTCCACGGCTGAGCTTTCGACAGGCTCTATCCCGTCACCGGTAACCCGTAACCCGTCACCTCTCTTTCGACTTTCGTCTATATGTTTTTCTTCTGCCATAATTCAATGATATATTGTTTCGCTGCCTCGTATTCGTTAGGGATGATACCGTCAAGGATAGCGTCCTTGACAGCGGCTTTCATCTCTCCTACGAGGGAACAGGGTTCAAGATGAAACATCTGCATGATCTCGTCGCCGTTGACTGGCGGCTGGAAATTGCGGATCCTGTCGCGTTCCTCCAGCTCCACCATCTTCTGCCTTACCAGCCGGTAGTTGCGGTGGTACCGCTCCACTTTCTGTTCGTTGCGGCTGGTGATGTCTGCGTCGCATAGCATCATCAGGTCGTCTATGTCGTCTCCGGCTTCGAAGAGCAGCCGTCTTACGGCGGAGTCGGTCACGGTGTCCTCTATCAGGTTGATCGGTCGCATATGCAGGTCCACCATCTTCTTCACGTACTCCATCTTCTCGTTCAGCGGCAGTTTCATCCGCGCGAAGATCTTCGGTACCATCTTGGCGCCGATATAGTTGTGGTTGCGGAATGTCCATCCGGCTTGCGGGTCCCATTGCTTGCTCCGCGGCTTGCCTATGTCGTGCAGAAGCGCCGCCCACCGCAGCCATAAAATACTATCTCGGTCTGTCAGCGAAGCGGTCTGTATTCTGTCAGCGAAGCGGTCTTTACTCTGTAGCTCCGCTACATTGTCCAATACCTTCAGGGTGTGGTAGAACACGTCCTTGTGTCCGCGGCCCTCTTTGACCTCCACGCCTTTGAGTGCCGCCAGTTCGGGGAAGATGAGCGGCAGCAGACCTGTCTTGTCCAGCAATATCCAGCCCTCCGAAGGACGGCGGCTCAGCATGATCTTGTTCAGTTCCTCCGCAATCCGCTCTTTGGTGATGATACCGATGCGCTCTTTGTTGCGGGCGATGGCATCGAAGGTCTCGCCGTCGAGGTTGAATCCTAATTGCGTGGCAAAACGGATGGCGCGCATCATACGCAGCGGGTCGTCGCTGAAGGTGATGTCCGGGTCCAGCGGCGTCCGGATGATACACCGCTCCAAGTCTCCCATTCCGTCAAACGGATCCAGCAACTCGCCATAAGTCTTTTGACTTTCGACTTTCGACTTTCGACTATTCAAACAAATCGCCATGGCGTTGATAGTGAAATCGCGCCTGTTCTGGTCTTCCTCCAGAGTCCCGTCCTCTACTATCGGGTTGCGGCTGTCATGCCGGTAACTCTCTCTGCGCGCACCGACGAACTCCAGTTCCTGACCTTTATGTTTTACTTGTGCAGTGCCGTAGGTCTTGAAGACAGCGAGATGCGCACCTTTTCCCAGCCGCTTTGCCACCGCCTCTGCCAACAGGATACCTATTCCCGAGCGTCCATCTTCCTTTTCTCTCCCCTTGAGGGGGAGTTGGAGGGGGTTATCAACTACTACTACATCTATGTCGTCGGACGGTCTATGGAGAAACAAGTCCCTTACCCAGCCGCCGATGACATAACATTCCAACCCCAACCGGTCGGCTTCTTCGCCGATCAGATGCAGGATAGGTTGCTCTATTTTGGGGTCTGTGATCTTCATTTGCACAAATTAGCGTGCAAATTTACAACTTTTTTTTGAGATATACAAAAAAAATAATAAATACTTTGTCAGATTTGTCATTATTTCTTGCTTTTCTCTTGTGAAATTCAAAAAATTGTTGTTGCGGGAAGGAGTAATCTTTGATTATGCAGCCGGCATTTAAATCTAGCAGAAACAGAGTTTGTATGGTCTAGCTATGGTCTAGCTATGGTCTAGCATTAAGTAGCAATTATACAGCAATTACACAACAATTACACAACAATTGCATTGCGGTGATGCAGGGTTAATGTTTTGCCGCCTAAATCGGACGAATTTTCATATAATTTGACAAAAAAGTGACTAAAATCTTGTGTATGTCAAAAAAAAGCAGTAATTTTGCAGGCTTTTTCGAGTAAAAAGCACGCCAAGAAAATGTACAAAGGACGAAAGTACGATGTACGAAGGTCCAGTACTTAATTATTAACCCGGGCAAGAATTCGTGT
The DNA here is from genome assembly GCA_937910305.1 of uncultured Bacteroidales bacterium. Lineage (GTDB taxonomy): Bacteria > Bacteroidota > Bacteroidia > Bacteroidales > Paludibacteraceae > Colicola. The sequence continues at coordinate 76,794 of CALEPS010000140.1, forward strand.
AATTCACCGCCCACAAAACAAACAAAAACAAATGGCAACAAAGATTCGTTTGGCTCGTTATGGTCACAAAGACTATGCTTTCTACCACATCGTAGTAGCAGACAGCCGCTCGCCGCGTGACGGCAAATTTATCGAACGTCTCGGTTCGTTCAACCCGAACACCAACCCTGCAACCGTAGTGCTCAACTTCGAGCGCGCCCTGTACTGGGTAGGCGTAGGTGCACAGCCGACAGACACCGTACGTACGATCCTTTCTAACGAAGGCGTACTCCTCTGCAAACACTTGCAAGGCGGTGTTGCCAAAGGTGCTTTCAGCGAGGAAGAGGCTCAACGCCGCTTCGAGGCTTGGAAAGCGCAGAAAGATGCTAAGAATGGCAAGATCAGCCAGGCTGAGGCAGACAAGAAAGCCGCTGCAGCAAAGGCTCTTCACAACCAGGAGATTGAGACCAACAAAGCTAAAGCTGCTGCTATCGCTGAGAAGCGTGCTGCTGCTGACGCTGCGCTCGCTGCTGCCGCTCAAGAGGCTGCACAGGAGGCTGCTGCCGCTGAGGCAGAGGCTAACGGCGAAGCTCCTGCAGAAGAGGCTGAGGCATAAGCCGTCAGCTGTCAGCCATCAGACAGAAGCCCGGAACATTCGTTTCGGGCTTCTCTTTTATAGTTTAATCCCAAGTTTATCCTTGAAGTAGCCGAATAGATAATGCCATGCCACAGGTAGCACGACCTCCAATCCGACCAGTGCCCAGCAATCAAGCCGCGCCGGCATGAACCATATAGAAGAACGGAAAGCATCCACTAACTCCGGCTCCGTGCCCAAATGGATAAGCGCCCATCCGACCGCCAGTTTGACCAGCAGATGATGGGTCATGATATCCCATGTGGACTCACTCACGGCTTTCTCTATCCCGTTCGGAACAACATACCGCTCAATAATCCCGGCTATCCGAACCCACAGCAAGATACCCGCTATCGCCATCAGCAGCGGCGTAATAACCCGCCCTCCGTAATTCATCCATGCCAGCGAATAAGGTACTTCCCCGCCTATGTGTACTACGAGATACGAAACCAGAAGGCATGCCGGAATAAGAATCCATGAACTCAGCCTCTCTATATATGGCTCTATATACTTTCTATAATATTTGCCGAAATGTATGAAGAAGAGCGCGTAACTGACATGCAGAGGCAGATACCAATAATGCGACATCTGCGCCAGAGATGCGAAACGCAGTCCCGCTATCGCCAGCAGCAGATACACCCCTAACATCACATGATCGTTCACCCGGCGCAGCACAATATTCAGCACCCCGTACATCAGCAAGGCAGGATAGAGCATGCCTACAAACCAAGTAGCCAGATTGAGGGTGTATTGGTGCCCCGTCACAAACGGCTCGACCAACAAGGAATTGAATGACCAGATACTATCGAGAGAAGGCAAATAATCTACCACATTCCTCCAAACCAGAAGAGAGACAATTCCGGCATAAACGATATTCCATCCCAATAGCGGCAGAGCAAGCCCTTTCGTCTTCTTCCATAGAAAAGACGGGTACTTCTCCCACGTCAGATCCCAGAAGAAATAGCCGCTGGCAAACAGAAAGATAGCCAGCCTGTACGGCGCCATCGGGAAATAGATGTCAAACCATGTAAAACCCGGATGGGGAAAATTATGTCCCCATACAACTAGTACAATAGCTATTGCGCGGAGGATGTCCATGCGCCGGTTGCGCGGATGAAGCGATATTTCCTTTGCAGTACTCGTCATTTTTCTTAATTTCGCTGCAAAATTACACAAAATAATTGAATTACACAAAAAAAATTGCACATGTGCAAAAATTGTTGTATCTTTGCGCCCTTAAATGTTCTTATGAAAGGAGCCCGACTATGCCGAAAGCAAGTGTCATAATGCCTAATTACAACCATGCGCCGTATTTGAAGGAACGCATGGAGAGTATTCTCGCGCAGGAGTATCCGGATTTTGAGGTGATCCTGCTGGACGACGCATCGACGGACGAGAGCGTAGCGGTATTGCGGACCTACGAGAGCGATCCGCGTGTCAAAACGCTTATCGTCAACGGGAGCAACTCCGGCAACACGTTTCTCCAATGGCAGCGCGGGCTGGAGGAAGCTACGGGCGAGTATGTCTGGATCGCGGAGAGCGACGACGTGGCAGAACCGACTCTGTTAAGCCGTCTGGTAGCCGCCATAGAGAAAGAGGACGCGGTGCTCGCTTTTTGCCACAGCCGGTGGATCGACAGCGAAGGCAGACCTATCTCCCGCAAGCGTGACTCGATATGGAAACGTACGTGGGCAATGGACGGAGAGACTTTTATACGGCGGTACCTGCTCGGCTACAGCCATATATGCAATGCCTCTGCGGTGGTCTTCCGCCGTTCGGCGGCTCTGAACGTGGACATGTCGCAAGTAGCGCAGTTCACCGCCTCCGGCGACCGCCTCTTCTGGATCCGCATGGCTTCGCAGGGACGCGTGGCATACCTCCCGCAGACGCTTAATAACTTCCGCCAGCATACCCATAAGGTTTCCGGAGGTGCCGAATACCAGGGGCTCAATATCGTACAGGACCACGAGATATACCGTCTTGTCTCGCCGGGGCTTGGTCTCTCTGCTCATGAGCGGAATGTGATCTGCGGCTATCATTGGAAAGCTATGCACCGGCCGACCGTGTCTCCCGAAGGGCAGTTGAGCGCCCTTGCGGCTTGGCATGAAGAACTCGAATTCGGACGGATGGCATTCCTGTTTTACCTGCTCCATAGAGCCAAAGAGAAATGCTGACCTACCTGCTCAATATTGCTTTTGCCATCGTGGCTACGGTGCTCTATATCCAAGCGCCGTGGACGTACAGTTACGACTATTGCGTAACCCTCATGGCGTGCTTTATTGCGCAAAATGTGCTTTTCTTTGCTACCAACAAACGCAAGAACTGGCTGGGCTTTGAGTTCTTCTTTGCCCTCTCGTTCTTCCTCGTCAATTTCGTCTATCCGGTCTTCTATGCGCCGACTGAGCGCATCTATTGGTCCTTCTTCTCTTTCTCGTTTAATGATAATTACGTCACGCGGGCTACCGCTTTGGCTTATTTCGGCTACGCATGGTACATGCTGGGTGCAACACGGCTGTTGCAACTGAACCGCGAAGAACCGGACAAACCCACTTTCACCATCTCTATGCGCCAGTATCTTTGGTTCTTCGGTATCACCATGGTAGCATGGGCGCTCTTTGTCGTTACCGGCGGACTGGCTGCGCTACAGAGCGTCTATGCCGAGGGTGCGAACCTCCGGGACGTAGGTATCTACAGCTATTTCAACAATATCTTCACCATCGGTTGTTACCTGATGGCGATATTCCTTTTCCGCCTGCCGAAGCAGAAATGGTGGTTCTACCTGGCGGTGATAGCCGCTTTCATGCTTATTCTGCTCTCGACCGGCAGCCGCCAGCTGGCAGTCAGTCTGGCATTGATCCTTATAGTGGGATTCAGCATGTATGTCTACCGTTTCCGTTGGTGGCAGGTGCTGACGCTGGTAGCAGGCGGTTCTATAGCCCTCTTCCTCGTCATGACCCTTCGCACGGAGGGACTGGACCCCGGGGCATGGCAGGCCAAGTTAGCCCATCTCAAGTTAGAGGAGTTCTGGGATATATACGAGGACCTGATCGTCAATGACGTCAATCTCTTCCGCCTTTTCGGTTGGGCGCAGGAGAATGACCTTACCTGGTTTCAGGGCATGACGCTTGACATCGCTTCGCCTATACCGGGATTAGGAGGCTATATCATTGCTCATTCGGACGTGCCGCCTCAGATGCTGCACGGCGGTGATCTGCCTTCGTACCTCTTCCTCGGACCGGACGCGGAGTGGGGAACGGGCACGAACATGGTAGGCGAGGCATACCGCTCGTTCGGGGCGGTAGGTACCGCAATCGCTATGTTTCTGATCGGACTGTGGGTGAAGGAGAGTTTCTACCGCGCGAAGGACAGCGTCTATTGGTATCTGATGTCTTTCCTGCTGGTCGGGCATGCACTCATCTATCCGCGTGCGCCGCTGCTCTTCGATCCGCGGTTGGTGACCTGGAGCCTGTTGCTACTGGCGATTGTCATGACCATAACCACCCACCAGACCCAAATAGTGAATTGGATCGAATCCATCGGTAAAAAGAAGGAGGTGCAGTCATGAGAATCCTTTATTGTATCCCGGCACTATATAACTCCGGCGGCATGGAGCGTGTGCTGACCCAGAAAGTGAACTGGTTGGCAGCACACACGGAGCATGAGATCACGATCCTGACGACGGAGCCGGCGCCCGAAGGGGAAAAGAAGATATGGTTTCCGCTGGACAAGCGGGTGAAGGCGATAATTCTTCCGGTGAATTTTAATGCCGACTATAACAAACCGTTGCCGGCTAAATGGTGGAGTCACATGGATCGTATGTGGCTGTACAAAGCATGCCTTGCCGACTACATACGTGCAAATAAAATAGACCTCTGTATCTCGCTGGGAGGCAAAGAGATAGCTTTTCTGCACAAACTGCCATGCCGCACGATCGCCGAGATGCACTTCGCCATGAACCAGCGGCGGCAGCTGATAGAGGCGAACCATAAAAGTCTCTTCTGGTCCTTACTGGGACGTATCCGTACGCGGCAGCTGGTGCGCGCCGTGAAGCCTTTGGAGCGGCTGGTGGTACTGACCGAAGCAGACAAAGCAGCCTGGGAGAAAGCCGGTTGCACGAACGTGACCGTCATACCCAATCCGTGTGCGATAAATAGTCGAAAGTCGAAAGTCGAAAGTCGAAAGACCAAGACGGTGCTGGCGGTTGGGCGGTTGCATGAGCAGAAAGGCTTTGACCTTCTTCTGCAGGCATGGAATGAAGTACGAAGGAAAGATGTACGATGTACGAAGGACTGGTGTTTGCGCATTGTGGGCGAGGGTCCGCAACGGGCGGCACTGGAGCGGCAGATACGAGAGCAAGGTTTGGGGCACGTAGTGCTGGCAGGCCGGAGCGCAGATATGGAGGAAGAATACGCTGCGGCTTCGCTCTTTGTGCTCTCTTCGCGGTATGAAGGATTGCCTTTGGCATTGATAGAGGCGATGTGGTGCGGTGTGCCCTGTGTGGCTTTCGACTGTCCGCAGGGACCGGCGGAACTCTTGGCAGACGGCAGAGGATGGCTGGTAGAGAACGGCAATGTGGAAAAATTGACACAACAGATTATCTATGCTATATCGCACCCGGAAGAAGCCGCCGCTCGTGCGCAGAAAGCACAGGCTTTCGCGCAGGCGACTTACAGCGAGGCGGCAATCATGCCGCAGTGGGAAAAGGTGATCGGGAATTGAAAATTGAGAATTGAAAATTGAGAATTGAGAATTGAATAAACGGATATTATATATCAACGAATCGCTCAATACCGGCTCAACAGGTCACATAGTGGAGGAAATAGCTTCTTCTGCGATGAAGAATGGCTATGAGTGTATGGTGGCGCACGGAGCGCGGTATGTGCATGCTTCGCAAATCCCGCATTATGCTTTTTCGTCTCGTATAGAGGAATACGCACACGGCGTTTATTCCTTGTTCTGCAATGCCCACGGTCTGGGTTCCGAATCTGCCACAAAGCGGCTCATCCGGTTTATTCAGGAGTGGCAACCGTCCTTGATTCACCTGCATAATATCCACGGCTATTACCTGAACTATCCGCTTTTGTTTGAATACCTGAAAAAGGCAAACATCCCGGTTGTATGGACATTGCACGACTGCTGGGCAATAACAGGACGGTGTGCCTATTTTACCCTCAGCGGTTGCAATCAGTGGCAAACCCAATGCAGGGAATGTCCCGCTTATTCGGACTATCCGCGCAGTTTGTACAGAGGAAACACCCATAGGAACTTTATATTAAAAGAGCAGGCATTTACCGGGCTGGAGCATTTGAGTATAACCACTGTCTCGAACTGGTTGAACGAGCTTGTGCAGCAATCGTTTTTGCGGGACTATTCTTGCCGTACTATTTACAACGGAATAGACACAGAGACCTTCCGACCTACCGTATCCGAATTGCGCAAGCAATGGAATACAGAGGGCAAAGTGGTCATTTTAGGCGTTGCTTCCCAATGGACGGAGACGAAAGGCTGGAAGGACTGGATCCGGTTGGCGCAGCGGCTCGATAAAAACCGCTACACGGTCGTTATGGTGGGAGTCAGCCGCAGGCAGCAACAGGAACTGCCGGATCACTGCGTTATGATCTCCAAAACGAACAATAGAACCCAATTAGCCCAAGTCTATTCCGCTGCGGATATATATGTTAATCTGGCGCACCAGGAGGCTTTCGGACTGACTCTGTTGGAGGCGATGGCGTGCGGTACACCCTGTATATCCTACAACACTACTGCCATACCGGAAACGACCACTTCAGAGACCGCTGTTGTCCTGCCGGATAGGGATATAGATGCTGTGCAGCGCGAAATAGCCAAAGCGGGGCGCGAATGGAAGCAACAATGCTCCGGCGAGTGCAGAAAACACGTGCTGACCAAATTTAACAATGACGATAAAATACAAGAATATATTCGCCTGTATGGTGAATTAACTGCGATGCAATCATGAAAATCTCTATTATAACCATCACATATAACTCCGCGGCGACGCTTCCGCGGGCGTTGGAGAGTGTGCGGAGCCAGACGTACGGAGACATCGAGCATATCATCGTCGATGGCGCTTCTACCGACGGCACGAAAGAGTTAATTATCAATTATCAATTATCAATTCTCAATTCTCAATCACCAAAGGTTCGTTGGATCTCAGAGCCGGATAATGGGATATACAATGCGCTCAACAAAGGTATTGCGATGGCGACGGGGGATGTAATAGGATTTCTGCACTCCGACGATGTGCTGTATTCGCCCGATTCCATCGGACAGATAGCCGCGGCTTTCGAGTCTTCCGGAGCCGATGTGGTATATGGCGATTTAGAGTACCGCCACGGCGATAAAGTTGTGCGCCGGTGGCGGAGCAATGCCTTCTGCCGCGGCGATCTGAAGTACGGCTGGATGCCTCCGCACCCCACCGTGTATGTGCGCCGCGAGGTGTACCGGCAGGTAGGTCCGTACGACGAATGGTTCCGTATATCCGCGGACTACGACATGATCCTGCGGATCTTTACTGCCGGGTACAAGACCCGTTATATCCCGCAAGTGCTGGTAGCCATGGAGACAGGCGGAGCCAGCAACCGCGACGCCAAAGCACGCCTGAGCAAGACCCAGGAGGACTATTTTGTATTGAAGAAGAATCATGTAGGAGCAGGTCTCCTCACCGTTGCCTGCAAGCAGTTGCGCAAAATCCGCCAATTCCTGAGGAAATCATAATTCTCAATTCTCAACTCTCAACTCTCAATTCTCAATTATGCTCAATATCTCGATCGTCTTATATCGTCCGGCATGGGAACAGGAGGTGCTGCCTCTTGTGGAGGAACTGCTGCGGGTGAAGAACCTGCGGAAGATCTATCTGCTGGACAATACCGAACCTTCTTACAGTCCGAAGGACGGTCTTACAGCGCAAGCGGTCTTACAGCAACGCGGTCTTACAGCGCAAGCGGTCTCACGTAAACTGCGCTACATGGCGATGCCTGAGAACATGGGATATGGCAGAGCGCATAATATCGCGCTGCGCGAGAGTGCGTACTATCGGACGGACTTGCACCTGGTGATGAACAGCGACATCCGCGTCAAGGCGGAGGATATTGACGCCATGCACGACTGGATGCTGATGCACCCGGAGGTGGGGCAACTGATGCCGAAAGTGCTCAACCCGGACGGCACGCAGCAGTATTTAGCCAAACGCCTTCCTTCGCCGATAGATGTGTTCGGCCGCCGTTTTCTGCCGACATGGATGATAGCCCGTCGCAACAGGCGGTATGAACTGCGGGATATGGATCTGGAGAAACCGGTTAATGCGCCGTACCTGAGCGGATGTTTCATGCTGCTGCGCACCAAGGCAGCGGTAGAAGCAGGGCTCTTTGACGAACGGTATTTCATGTACCCGGAGGACATGGACCTCACGCGCACCATCCACCGCAATTATCTGACGCTTTATTACCCCGCGTGGACGATCGTTCATGCGCACGCGCGCTCTTCCTATAAAAACAAACACATGCTCCGCGTTCATATCTGGAACATGTGTCTGTATTTCAACAAATGGGGTTGGCTCTTCGATAAAGAGCGAAAGCGGTTTAATCAAATTTAATTATTTGACAATTTGATAATTTGAAGATTAAAGTTAGCCAGAATCAATTCTCAAATCTTCAAATCTTCAAATTCTCCATACGGCTTCAGCCGATCGTTCGCTCTGCTCACTGACAGACCGATTTACCATCCGCATGGTGTAATTCGGTCCGTATTCTGTCAGCG
>CALEPS010000141.1 GCA_937910305.1 uncultured Bacteroidales bacterium
ATATATGCAAATAAATAACTGAAAATTAACAAATTAATTTATAGATTAACCCTTATGTATTACCAATCGGGATAAATGATTTTTCTTGCTGTTCCACTAAAACATTTTTGCACACTTTGTGCTGTTGTTTGGATAGCTAACATCATTGGGCTGCGATGACCAGAGATATTGACATCTATGGTGGTTATTCCTAATAATTCGCGTTTCTGCTCGGAAGAAATGTCGCTTGTTACCCCACCCTTATTCCACATCTCCAGTACTTTCATATCTACAAATGGTCTGTATGGTTCCATAATATCATCTGCCAGACAATAGGCATCATACCGGCTATGATGATGTATTCCCAATGTCGGCAATAAACCTGCTCCCACCAATGCCCGAGCCATCAGAGCGCGCACTATACTGTAACCATAGTTAAGCAGGTTATTTGGCGGCATACCTTGTGGGTCCCGGATGAACTCATCATTTTTAAATACTGTTCTCCAGTAATATGCCGCTGCGCGTGCCTCCATGTTATCTGTATCTCCGGAACGTACATCTTTAGCCCATTTGAACATGTTTCCGTGCTCGATTTGCTGTGTTCCCAATACGTGCGATTGTCCTAAAATCTTAGCAACTACCGTCTGTTGCCACATCTGTTTTTTGAGTGGCTCGGAGGCCTCTATCTGTTCTTGGAAACGCTCGCTTTGTAGATTATGTCCGTCTAACGGAAGCATCAGTCCGACCGGGAGATGCTTGTCATTGCTTGTAACAATCGCACAGTTATTTGCCAGGAGTGCGTCGATGAGGGCATGCGTGATAGTTATTTGTTTATGATCGAGAATAACAACTCCGACATCCTCAATGGGCACGGTACGCATTGTATCTTGCAGTTCGACCACCATCTGCTCTAATTTGAGACTCAGTCGTGCAGGATTCTCAAAACAAAGTACTCTCTTAATCATAATTTGTGTATTTGCCCCAATAAATCGACTTTTACTTTATGGGGATACTTTGCAAAGAGACTTCCGAAACTACGGATGGGAACTAATGCGCCTAACAACATGCTCGCATCACGTCCATTTGCAGTCCCCTCATATTTGTCATCCACTTTTGTTTCCGTATGATAGCGGAAAGTATAATCGTGAGAACTTAATTTTTGTACTCTATATAAATGCTTATTCAACGTAGCATAGTCTTGACGTTCGATAGCATCATTAAATTCATCATCTTCCATTCCTAAAACAAACATCTCATTCTCTTGCATTGAGAGCACATATTGCCAATCATCTTTGGGTAGTTTTTCTAAGAACTCTTGTGGCAAATCTTGATTGAGCAAACTATCCCATACCTCATGCGGATTAGTGATTACAACCGGCACACCATAGCGTTTGCGCTCCACCGCATCCCAGAAACTGACGACCATTTCTTGGTATTGTCCCTCTTTATCTTTGTAAATAGCAATATGGTGGTTGTTCCCTTTTTTGGCATAGCCTATTGGTTTGCCTGCTTCGTTATATTTAACAGGCACCACGCCATTTTCGGAAAGGCTGGTATAGCAACGCACACTCTTTATCTCCATACCTTCCGCAGAGAAAAGCGGTTCCTTGAAAGCGTCTTTTCCCCGCTCTGCAACACGTTTTTGCACAAGTGCGCGGATTGTGGGATCTACAATGTTCTCCGGCTTCATGGACGGGTGATTAAGAGGATATTTTACAATATATTTATCGCCCAGTTTGCCATAAACCGTTTCTTCAGTCAATGCTCCCCGCGGTACTTCTATCCCTCGCTGTACAATAACACGTTTGCCTCCTTTATATATTGCTCGGCGCGCAGGCGTGGTAACACGTTTACCGGCACGGAAGGAAACGAGAATACCATCTACCGCTTTGGTTACATCATCAACAGAGAAATGCGGCTGCTCGTTGATCCATTTCTCTAAGATAGATTTCTTCTCGTTGTAATGCGTACCTGCCTCCTTGACTTGCTTTTCCATAAAGTCATGCGAAGCCTCCAGGGTATTCAAACGCTGAATATATCCCTGTTGTGTCAAAGCAACCGTTAAGGCATCTATCGCATGATGGCGATGGTCAATACGTTTGGTCCAATTCTTAATTCGTTCCTCGGTATGTTTCTGTCCTGCATGTTCATACTCTACGAACTCAGTCAAGCCTTCTACCTGACGATAGCGCGGCAAATTCAGTGTGTGCAAAATCTCATCATACCCCCATTGGTGACGCAAGAAATCAGTTACACTACCGCCACTTGTCCATACTTGGCGGATACCCTCTTGTAGCACTTCAACAGCTTTTACAGCAATATATTGGCTTTGCCGCAACTGCCGTTCTATAAAATCTGCAGGAATATCAGCTCGACGCCACAAGAGGTGGTCGCGCTTTGTTTTGCTGATACGTTTCGATGTAAAGGCTTCATCCACGCGGCGTTTGTATGCCTCAAGTTCTCCAACCGGTTTGGTTTCCATATACTCCATTGCCGTTTGGTTGCCTTTCTCTTGATTGCATCTGCGGCAAGCACACACTTTGTTACTAAAACTATCATCAAATAATATACTACGCGGTATAATATGCTCAATCTCTACATCTGCTCCATTGAGGAACTCGGCTAGATCAATCGTTTTGCCACAATAGAAACATTTATGCATGCTTTCCTCCCACATCTTATATTTCTGTATGCGCGAGCGCGAAGGACGAATGCCATACTCGGCTATTTTAGCAGCAATTTTCTTATTGTCTTGTTCGTTTTTGTTGATTGCCTTATACGCACTCTCACGCTCATCCCTACTCTGCTTTAATTCACGGGCTAACTCCACACGCGCTTCGTCAATTTCGCCATACTGGTCTTTTAGTGAATTGACGATATTGATCATCTGGTTAAGCACTTTCTCTACCACAGGCTGACGCAGTTGGTTCTTTTGCAGCAGTTGGATGCGGGCACTCAATGGACGTTGTTCTCGTTCCTCACGTGTCATGCTATTGGAATGATTAACGTTGATGCGATTGCACGCCTCGCTATACATCATTCCTTCCATCAAATAAGGCAACAACCGGCGGATAAACTTATGGGATTTATTAGCATAACCGGGTTTAACAAAATCAATCTTACAAAGAGCCTCAATAACTGATTCATCCGTTATTTGGAATTTCTCACGTAGTGTTTTTGCTAATTCTTCTGCATTCTGTAATGAATAAACGGCGTGCCATAAGCGGAACAACGGCGTTTCCTCTATCTCAGGACTAACTGCCCAAAAGACTTCTCCTGTAATAGTATCCACTACATCTACATGATTAATCGGCATTTCCAGCCACTGGTCATATTTACCAGCCAGAGCCTCGCGCAATTGGTTAAGAGTAGCATTGCCTTTGATCCCTTTGCCGATAGCTTTCCCGCCATACCACCCATCATTACGTCCAATACCCAGTATCTTCTGTAGATGTGAGACTTTCATTTCCTTGTTATGGCAGAGGAAATCTACAATTTGTCTGCGCTGCTCCAATGTAAACTCATATTTCTCGTTATTGCGATTGGTCAATGTGATATTATTGGCGGTTTCCCACATTGCACAGAGTTGCGCTAAAGGAGAAGTCCGCGGAGCGCATTTAGGACCGCCATACACAATCTTGCCATCTTTGGTCTTATATGGACGAGCCTCAAACTCACAAAGACTAACCAAATGCTTGCACGATTTCAACGGACGCTGATAGAATATTATCCTATCGCGTAGAATGTTTATAAATTCATCGGTAAGTACTTCAGGATAATACGCGCGTTGCACCCGCATAATCTGGTCAAACTCGGCTAAATACGCGGCACGCGGGAAGACTTTGTCTTTGATGCGATACGTATAATATGGACCATTGGCGCGCTCGATTTTACTGCGCAGCAATTCTAAGTAAAAATGCTGTCCGATTGTTTGATGAGTCTCCTGTATCTCTTTGTAACGGTTGTTTACTTCCTCAACATATTTAGTCAGCTTGCTATCCCCATTATCATCCGCTTTGCTGTGTTTATAGCCGCGTTTTTGATTAATGTGATATAGTACGCGACCTATTTGCGGAAGTGTCAGTTGATGTCCTTCTGTAGCGGCATCACTACGCAGTTTCCACAGATCAATTACATTTTCATCCATCCGCTCCGGCAACATGTTATTGTTACGCAATGCCTGTGTCAGCAATGCACGACGCATCTGATAACGATTATAGCCTTTGCGAGCAGTGCGACGCTGCGTACGGTCGGCATTCTTAGTTATTGCTTGTCCCTTAGAGAATTGGTCGTTATCATCTTTGCTAATAGGTACAATACGGCTACCTATACCTAAGATCTGCTTAGGCTGGTTATTTTCTGTTTCTATCAAAGCCCATCCTATGGAACCTACACCTAAATCTAAACCGAGAATCTTCTTTTTCATGGTGTTGAAGTATTAAAACATTCAATTTATTTGACGCCTTTTTACATCGCAGCCACACGCGCTCAATAATCTTTTGCGATTGCAAAGGTACAATAAAAATCGGACATATGCAAGAAAAAAAAACAAAAAAATCAAAACTTATCCGCATCACGGGTGAGGCTCAGGATATAGACACGGCTGTCCGAGCCGACACGGAAAGAGACCTTCCATCCGTCATAGTCCATTTTATACTCCCTGAACGGATCGTTCTGATAAGCCGGTCTCGGGTCCTGGCATAAGATATACGCGATGTCCCGGGCTACGCTTTCGGGCACTCCGTTAGCCGCCAGCAGGTCGCCGTTAGCGAGTTGCAGCCGATAGTCCGCCGTGTCCTCCGCGAAGCCGTTCAGCGCATCCGGATGGCTGTCGCTGAAAGAGAGATAGGGTTTGATATCATAGACCGGCGTACCGTCCAGCACATCCGCTCCGCTGACAATCAACTCTCCTTCGTCCACTTTCAACAACCTCACGCTGCTCAGTCCTATTGGATTCGGCCGGAAAGGACTCCGTGTGGCAAAGACCCCCATCCTCTTGTTGCCACCTAAACGGGGTGGACGAACCGTAGGCGACCAGTTTTCCATGGGCGCTTCGCTAAATCCCCACAGGAGCCACAGATGGCTGTACCCTTCTATACCTCTCAGCGCCTCGCGCACGCTGTATTCGGGTTCAAACACGATGCGTGTCAAAATCGGACTTTCCTCCCGGCTCTGGCGCGGAATACCAAACTTGTCCGTGTGTCCGTTACGGGCATATGCTATCACTTTTAACTCCATAATCACCCTGATTTTGACTGCAAAAGTACGAAAAATTACGCAAAAATGCAAGTTTTTGCAAAAAAAACACTGAAAAATTTGGTCAATTCAAAAAAAAGCAGTACTTTTGCACCCGCTTTCGTTCGAAGAGCATATTTTTGCCCTTTCCGGCGGAGGCCGGTTTTTCCGATTAACGGGAACACCTCCGGGTGCCATAGCTCAGTTGGTAGAGCAAAGGACTGAAAATCCTTGTGTCCCTAGTTCGATTCTCGGTGGCACCACGCACAAGCGCAGAAAGAGACTCTCACGGGTCTCTTTTTCTGTAATCGATAATTCTTAGCCCGAAGGGCACGATTATTTGACAAGTCAAATTTTGATAATTGATAAATATATGAAAAAAATTCTTATTACGCTAGCAGCGTTAGCAGTTATGACAACAGCTTGCACCAACAAACAACAGACTACGGGTATCGACCCTGCCAACCTGGACACGACCGCCGTTCCGCAGAATGATTTCTACCAGTTCGCCTGCGGCGGATGGATGGCTAACAACCCGCTGACACCGGAATACAGCCGTTTCGGTTCGTTCGACAAACTGGGGCTGAACAACCTCGAGCAGGTAAACGGACTGATCCAAGAGATAGCGGAAAAGTCGAAAGTCGAAGGTCGAAAGTCGAAAGGCTCGATTGAGCAGAAGATCGGCGACATGTATAACATGGCGATGGACACCGCCAGACGCGATCAGGAAGGCATCGCGCCGGTACAAAAGACGCTGGAGGAGATCCGGAACATCCGTTCGCGTGAGGAGCTGTCCCGCGTCCTCGGAGCCGCTATGGATTTCCAGTTATGGGCGATGTACGTAGATGCAGACGCCATGAACAGCTCGATGAACATCCTCAACGAGTACCAAGCCGGATTCTCGCTGGGAGAGAAAGAGTATTATATAGATGAAGACGAGCACACGCGCTCGATACGCGACGCGTACGTGAAATACGTAGAGAAGATGTTCGGACTCTTCGGTTTTGAGAACGCGGCGGAGAAAGCGCAGACGATCCTGCGTCTGGAGACCCGTCTTGCCAAAGCCGCCTATTCTAATGTGGAACTGCGTGACCCGCAGGCAAACTACAACAAGATGAGCGTAGCCGAACTGCAGGAGTTAGTGCCGCAAGTAGATTGGAAAGTATATTTCGAGGCTCTCGGCGTGACGTTGGACAGCCTGTCCATCGGCCAGATTCCTCATCTGCAGGAAGCAGGCAAGATGTTAGCCGAAGAGCCGCTGGAGGATCTGAAGACGCTGTTCAGCTGGCAGGTAATCGAAGGCGCCTCCTCGTATCTGACGACGGAGATATACATGACTTCGTTTGATTTCTACGGCAAGGTGCTGTCGGGTCGCGAAGAACCGAGTCCGTTATGGAAACGCGCCGTAGGAATCGTCAACGGAACCCTGGGCGAAGCTGTGGGACAGATGTACGTGAAGAAATACTTCCCGGAGGAGAACAAAGCGCGTATGCTGGCTCTGGTCAAGAACCTGCAGAAAGCGTTAGGTATCCGTATCGAGAACCTGACATGGATGAGCGACGAGACCAAAGCCAAAGCGCTGGAGAAGCTGAACGCCATCACTATCAAGATCGGTTATCCGGACGAATGGCGCGACTACAGCAAGCTGGATATCAACCCGGAAGACACCTACTACGCCAACCTGGAGCGCGCAGCCAAGTTCGAGCAGGAGTACAGCCTGAGTTACCTCGGCAAGCCGGTGGACAAGAAGAAATGGTACATGACCCCGCAGACGGTAAACGCCTACTACAACCCCTCGTCCAACGAGATCTGTTTCCCTGCCGGTATTCTGCAATACCCGTTCTTCGATATGAGTGCCGACGATGCGTTCAACTACGGCGCTATCGGCGTAGTGATCGGTCATGAGATGACACACGGCTTCGACGACCAAGGATGCCAATTCGACAAAGACGGCAACATGGTGAACTGGTGGACCGCAGAGGACAAAGCCTCTTTCGACGCCCGCACCAAAGTAATGGAAGAAGCCTTCAACAAGATCGAAGTGGCTCCTGGCGTACACGCCAACGGTGCCTTTACCTTAGGCGAGAACATAGCCGACCACGGAGGTCTGCAGGTATCCTACCTGGCCTTCACGCTGAATGAGGAGGCGAAAGCGGAGAAAGACCGTCTGCAGACCCGCGACGGATTCACGCCGGCACAGCGTTTCTTCCTGGCTTATGCCAATGTATGGGCAGGCAACATCCGTCCGGAGGAGATCCTCAACCGCACGAAGAGCGATCCTCACTCGCTGGGCAGATGGCGCGTTAACGGTGCTCTCCCGCAGATCAATGCGTGGTATGAGGCATGGAACGTAACGGAAGAAAGCCCGATGTATGTCAAACCGGAAGAACGAGTAAGTATCTGGTAAGGACGAAAGACCGCTTCGCTAAAAGAGAAAAGACAAAAAAAAGAGGCCCGCAGTTTTGCGGACCTCTTTTATTATGCATGAATCTTTACCAGCACAAGATCGCTTTGGCCTCTTCGATAGAGTTAATCTCCGGCAGGTTGCAGATATCCTTCATCAGGGTAAAAGCGCCCTTTTCCATGTCGGAGATTTCGCCATCACCGGCGACGGTATAAAGAATCAAGGCATGTGCCTCTTTGCGGGCGTCTTCATCAGCCTCAGCAATGATGTTGATACCTTGACGGATAGACATTCTCTTGTAGCGATCGATAACATCTTGTACCTCGGCAGGATCGTTAGCAAACTTGAATGATTTGATCTCGCGAAGCAACATCTCTGTTTCGTCATTTGTCATTCCGTCAACATAGGCTACGCCATAAGCCACTGTCAAAGCGGCAACGATTTCATCTCTTGTCATAGAGTTTAAATTTAAATGGTTAGTAAAAATGATATCGGGTCTTATGACCTTGTATGTCTTATTGCTTATCCATCGCCTCGGCAATCGAGTTGGCGATGATTGCCATTTCCTCTGCCTCAAGACTCAATTTCGGGTTGGTAAAGAGCATATCTTTCTCCGAGTTCATCGGTACCAGATGTACATGCACATGGTTTACCTCCATCCCAAGAACGGCAACGCCTACACGTTTGCAGCCCGTGGCAGCCTTGATTCCTTTCGCTACTTTCTTAGCGAACGTCATGAGGCTTTGCAACTGCTCGTCCGTCAGATCGAAGATATAGTCAGCCTCCGGTTCCGCCAGTTTCGGCACAACCAGGGTATGCCCTTTTACGATCGGATTGATATCCAGAAAAGCATAGTTCTTGTCATCCTCCGCTACCTTGTAGCTTGGAATCTCGCCCTTGATAATTTTGGTAAAGAGAGTCATAACATTTACGATTTGACGATTTACGATTTAGTCATTTATTTAGAGGCTGATCTCGAGGATCTCGAACTCCAACAGACCGACCGGCACCTGGATCTGCGCCACGTCTCCTACTTTCTTACCCAGCAAGCCTTTCGCTATCGGAGTAGAGATAGAGATCTTTCCCTCCGCAATGTTTGCTTCGCCTTCCGTTACCAGTTGGAATGTTTTCTCCATGCCGGTATTTTTCTGACGGACGCGCACCTTGGTCAGGAGTTTGACCTCGTCTGTACCGAGATCCGCGGTGTTCAGCACGCGTGCATCCATCAGCCGAGATTTCAGCAGCGCGATCTTGGTCTCCAGAGCGCCTTGCGCCTCTTTCGCTGCGTCATACTCCGCATTCTCACTCAAATCGCCCTTCTCACGTGCCTCTGCGATAGCGGCAATGATACGTGGGCGCTCCACAGTCTCCAAGAACTGGAGCTCCTCTTTCAGTTTTTTAAGACCTTCTTCGGTCATGTACGTTACTGCCATAATATTTTGTCATTTAATCATTTACCATTTAATCATTTACCATTTCTAATCTCCCTCCGGTCGAACGATCTGCTTCGCCGTATGGGTCATTTACCATTAAATCATTTACCATTTACGATTTAAAATCTCGCTCGCAATAATCGCTTTGCGAACTTCCTCTATATCCGTTAAGTCCGGTATCTGAGGTTTCGTGGTATTCGTTTCTTCAGCCATATAAAAAATAAGGCCTACGCCTTTGCTTTTTGTTTAAAAGTAATAGGAAACTTCACAGCCTCCTATTACCATTAAACCTAAACCTTAACTATGAAAATTTTGTTTTCGATGCAAAAGTACTGCTTTTATTTGGAATAGCCAAATTTTTTTACAAAAAAATGCTTATTTTGTTTGTTTTTTTACTATTTCGCCCATTAACGTAGCCGCAGTGGCCTCGTAAATACGTACCATAACGAGATCTCCTATCTTTTCGTCCGTACGGGGGAAGACGACTGTCTTGTACTGCTCCGTTCTGCCGAACATGTCATTCCGGCTGCGTTTGGAGAAGCCCTCCACAAGCACTTCGACTATTTTGCCGATCTCCCGGTGGTTGGACTCCATGGAGAGTTGGTTCTGGAGCGCTATGATCTCGTTGAGCCGGCGGATCTTCTCCTCCTCCGGCACGTTGTCCGGGAGGTGTTTCGAAGCATAGGTACCGGGCCGCTCCGAATATTTGAACATAAACGCGGAGTCAAAGCCCACCTCCCGCATGAGTTTGAGGGTTTGCATGTGGTCCTCCTGCGTCTCGTCATGAAAGCCGCACAGGATATCCGTACTGATCGCCGCAGTAGGCAAGATTCGCCGGATAGCGGCAATACGATCCAGATACCACTCACGCGTATATTTGCGGTTCATCAGTTTAAGGACATGGTTCGACCCCGATTGCACCGCCAGGTGGATGAACTTGCACAGGTTAGGGTGCCTGCTAATCGCCTCGAGCGTCTTGTCGGACATGTCTTTGGGATGGCTGGTGGTAAAACGGATACGCATATCCGGCACCGCGTCCGCCACTATCTCCAGCAGGTCTGCGAAATCAATACATTTATCATTTTCACATTTACCATTTACCATCGGAGTATAGCAGTAGGAGTTGACATTCTGTCCGAGGAGGGTTACTTCCTTATATCCCTTCGCCTGCAGATCGCGCACCTCATTAAGGATCGACTCCACGTCGCGGCTTCGTTCCCTGCCGCGGGTATAAGGAACCACGCAATAGGCGCAGAAATTATTACATCCTCGCATGATAGAGACAAAACCGCTTATAGAGCGTCCAATCCGTGCCGGTACGATCTGGCGATAAGTCTCTGTAGTACTGAGTTCCACATTCATCGCCTTATGTCCCTTATAGCACTGCGCCAGCAGATTAGGTATATCCAGATAAGCGTCCGGTCCTGCGACAAAATCCACATTATACTCATCGAGCAGTTGGCGCCCCATTCGTTCCGCCATGCAGCCTATCACACCAATAATCTTGTCCCTGTTCCCGATAGGCATTTTCTGGTTTCGCAGATGAGCGCTCATCTCCCGCAGGCGCGCACCCACTTTCTGCTCCGCGTTATCACGTATCGAACAGGTATTGAGCAGCACGACATCCGCCGTCTCCCAACTATCCGTTATTTCAGCCCCTGTAGTCTGCATAATTGCAGCCACAACCTCGCTGTCCGCCACGTTCATTTGGCAGCCATAAGTCTCTATATAGAATTTTTTTATCATTTTTCTTGCATATTTCAAAAAAAAGCAGTACCTTTGCACCCGATTTCGCGTAAGACGCGAGACGGGGAGTGGCGCAGCCCGGTAGCGCAACGGTCTGGGGGACCGGAGGTCGCGTGTTCGAATCACGTCTCCCCGACAAGAGAACCAAGCGGTTCTCTTTTTTTGTAGACGTAATTCTCCACGGTGTTCTTAGCCACAAGGGCACGTTACTCCCCGACAACTAAAGGCAGGTTTACTTCGGTAACTGCCTTTAATTGTACTTTCTGCAAGACGGTCTGCATTTCTGCATTCTGCTGCAACAGTCCCATCCACCATTCCGCTTCATCCATATCCGCGAATCCGCTGACTCGCAGCGCGCAGCCTTTACCGAAGACCGGCATTTTCTGCAGGTCGAAATCCCGGATCAGGAACTGCGAGAAGTTGAACAACGCCACTTCGTATAACAGGTCATTCAGAGCCTGCTCATCCGCTTTCGGCAGGATCAGCAGTACCACCGAAGGCTGGTTGCGGTCTTCGCTCCATTGCTGTTCCTCTTCTTTCTTCTCCTGCGGTTGTGCTTCCGTTTGTTCTCTCAGTTCGGCCAAATCACCCGTAGAGCCGCCTTTCTGGCTCTCCATTCCTTGCCCCATCATTGCTAACATGTCCTTCGCCATAGCACCCATCTCCGTATCTCCATAACGGGAAACGAGGTCTTGCAGTTCCGCCACGAAAGCATCCTGTCCTTCCGTACGGGCAACCGAGACAGCATTGAGGAAGAGGAATCGCGGCATGAGCGCGCTTTGCGGGAAAGCGGTGTCCGCATATTGTTTGTTGGCCTTGACGAGCGCATATTCTCCTTTGGTATAAGCCCCATAGGTAGCCGCATAGAGTGAGTCCTGCTCCGCCAGCATCCGTTGCATCCGCGCTATATACGCCGAGTCTTGGCGCAACGCCTGCATCTGTTGGTCCTCATAGATAGGAGCCAGACAAGCATGGTTCGGGAAACGGCGCTCCAACTCCCGCAAGGTCTCTTCCGCCTGCTGCTGATCCTCCAAGCGGTCACGATAGATGAAATAGAGCGCTACCATAGCTTCCCGCCACAAGCTGTCGCTGAGGGCATAATCCTGCTCCGTGCGCGGGATCTGCTGGAGATAATACTCCGGTTTATGGGTGTCCGTTTCCACCGGCTGGCGGAGTTCCGTTGAATCCGCTGCAAGTGCGGTAGAGTCCTGATCCTCCGGATTCTCCTCATCGGCGAACGAGGCTGTGACTTGTTTGTTCTGCCTTCTCCAGTTATCCTCCAGCGGTCTGTTGCCCCATCTGCGGCGCCATTCCTGCTGACCCTGTTTCATCAACTGGGGGTTATAGAAATACCACTCGCCTTTCTGCGCTCCGCCTCCGCCTAACATATTAGCGGTATTCACACTTCTGGGCATATCGTCTCCGTGCGCGAGTTCACGCGCTTCCTGTGCCTGGCGGATCGAGTCCTGTTTCTCCGTCTCTATGAGTTCGGCGATGATTTTATCGACAACAGCCCGTTGTTCCTCTTCGGACATATGTCCGAGCCGCTGAAGCGAATCCTGGAGTTGCGACTGGTTGTACGAGACGATCAGTTCGTCCAGCACCTCCGATCGTTTCTGCACCCGTGCATAGTCCTCATGCTCGGCTGTCAGGATAGTGATTGCTTCGCGATAACATGGCTGCGCTTTCACGTACGCGCGTTGTTCAAAATATATATCGCCCGCGCGCACGAGGACTGCCGCCTTGGCTGTCCCTGCCTGGGTTGACTCCGCTATTGCCTTCTCATACATCTCCAGAGCTTTGGTTGTATCTTTCGTTTGGAGATAGATATTTCCCATCGCGCCGTAGATCTGGTCCAGACGGTCTTTGAATTTCGATTGCTTGGTCATGGTACGCAGTTTGCGAAGCGAGTTCTTCCCACCCAGTTCCGCCATGCGTATGCGTGCGTTGAACTCCATGTCGTTAGGCGGCGCCATGCGTACGACAGACTTGTATGACTGGATCGCCTCCTCTCGTTGGGAGTTCATCTCATATAGTTGTCCCAGGACATATGCGAACCTCGGGCGGTAGATCTTCCGTTTCTCGTGTGGTAGCGCCAGTTTGACGAAGGGTATCGCCTCGCGGTAATGTTCGCCCTTGAGCAGCACGTCCGCCTTGACCGCCGAATAGAGTTTGGCATGCTTGCGGCTGAGCGCATCTATCTGCACGCGGTTCAGCATATCTTCCGCCTCGTATTGCCATCCCATCTCGGCGTATGCGCGCGCAATCCACAGCTGGCATTGCGCAATCATATCCGGGTCGTTCTGGTAATGATTGATAATATAGTTGAAGGTGCTGACGGCTCCGAGGAAATCGCCTTTGTGGAACTCCGCCTCGCCAAGGCGCATCCACGCAAGGTCCATGTTGGCATTGAACTCTTCGGATTTGAGCCATAGTTTATATTTAGGATCGTTCGCCTTTTTAGGGTCGCGTTTCGGTTTCGATTTGATAGAATGCAGTTTGATACATTTGCGGCATTTCTCGATGGTCTTGTCCATCTGAGTAGCCGACGCTTCTGCGGCTGCATGATTGGACACCGGATAAAGATACAGCACGCGGCTGTAGTCATCCGTATTGGCGTCCCGGATGGCTTTGAGGCCCTCTTCGTACGCTATATTGCCGTTATAGAGAATATTATATTTGACTTTCGTCTGGTGGAACGAACGGGTCGCCCATGTGTTTTTCTGGGTGGAACAAGAGGAGAGAAGCAGGATGACTAACCCTACTGATAAGAAATGTACTATTTTTAAGATTCCCCGCATCAAATATGAAGTTGCTCTTGTCCCGTAAATGAGCCGTAAACGAGTCGTAAGTGAGTCGTAAAAGTTCACAGTCTCATTTGGACGTAATAAAATGTACTATTTTTAAGAACTCAATCCTTTTACATGACTCTGCGCTGCGACGAACTCTTTGAGATAATAAGGTTCATAATATGCCAATTGGTGATTGGTGATTGGTGATTGGAGATTGCTCTCCGCCAGCTCTCCCATATACTTCGCCTCCGGCACTATTCCGGGTATGAAATGCCAGTTAGGAGAAGTCAGCACCGATTGGCATTTTGCGGCTCCGTCGCCGAAATAATAGACGGGTAAGCTCTCCCCGTCCCTCTCCGCAAGAGAGGGAGGAAGGACTGATTCCTCGTTCTCTACCACTACGGCGCGTGCTTTCTCTCCGCCATCCGTAGTATAGACCTCCATCCTCCGGGCGTCTATCATAGGCACCAGAATAGCTGATTTGTAATTTGTGATTTGTGATTTGTAATTTGTGATTGGTGATTGCGCTTTTGCCGCCTCGCAGAGGACAGCCAAGGTAGGCACCGGGATAAGAGGTATATCCATGCCGTAGCATAGTCCTTTGGCAGTAGAGGTACCAATACGGAGGCCGGTATAACTGCCCGGTCCTTCGGACAACGCGACCGCGTCTATAGAGAGTTGCTGCTCCCGCGCAAACGAGAGCAGTTCCTCTATATAGCGAGGTAGCAACCGCGCATGGTTGCTACCCTCCAGGCATATACACTGCTTGATCGGCGCGCCATCCTTGCAGATGGCGGCCGAACAAACCGATGTACTAGTTTCGATACATAGTATCGTCATGATTTAGAAGAGTTTGGAATCTCTGAAATATTTCTTCTTCGGGAAGTTGAAATGGTATGCCAGTTTGATACCTGCATCAAAGTATCCCAACTTGTTAGCATATGCGTGCGTAGCGGACAATACATCCAAGTGTGCTTTATCCGTGTCTGTCGGAGCGGTCAGATTGAACAGACCTTCCGCGTTCGGAGTATTCTTGAATGTGTTATAGACGCTGTAGTTAGCATATGCACCGAGGCCCAGCGAGTTACCGCTCTTCAGTATCCACTCATAACCAAGTTCTGCAGTCAGCATCACATTGATATTGAACTGGATGCCGTTCTTCTCCTCGGGTTGTTGGCCGGTATAAACACCGGTTACCTCCTTGTCCACAACGGTAACGCCCGTCTCCTGGAAGAAAGCCGAGATATGGGTCTCATCCTGATTAACCGACTGGTTATATGGCGTATAAACCGGAATCATGAACTTAGGACCGATATTGAAGAACACACCTTCTTTGGAGATCAAAGAGAACATAACCGGCACTTCGAGTTGAAGCTGGTGGTCTGTTTCCTTAACATCCTTGGCATAGACGGTGTAGTCAACGGTACCTTTGGTGAACGCAGTCAGATCGCTGTCTTTTCTAAATCCACTCTGGTGATAGCCGATACCGAGACCTACGATAATACCGAGGTCAACGGGGCGACCGTCTTTTGCCCAATAGTGAGCATACTGCAGGTCGAGAACGACGTCTCCACCACATGTCCAACGAGCGGAGTCATTATCAGCATGGTGCATGAGCGCCGAAGCACCGCCGCGCACGCCGATAGTGAAGCGGTCGTAGTTGTGTTTGAACTTCTGAGTCGATTTGATAGAATCCTGCTTGGCCTGTTGTGCGGCAGCTTTCTCCTCTGCCTCACGTGCAGCCTGCTCTGCGGCTGCTTGCTCGGCAGCAGCTTTGGCTGCAGCCTCCTGGGCAGCTTTCTCTTCAGCAGCTTTCTTTTCTGCTGCTGCTTTAGCTGCAGCTTCAGGATCTTCTCCGGATTTCTGGGCTTGCTCCCATGCTTCACGCTCTTCTTTCTGCTCTTGGACAGCTTTGGAAGCAGCTTCCTCTGCATGCTCGTTAACAGGAATCAAACACGTGTCGCATATCCATGAATAGATATTCATAAGGAGTACTCCGTCCGGGTGTTTCTTAGTACCCAACTGGCGTACGGTATGAACCTTATCCCACACCCAAGTAGAAGGTCTCTCGCCTGTGCTGTACTCAACGCACTCGCGTCTGATCATTACGGAGTCGCCGATAGCCACGCCAAACTCATATTTAGGAGCTTCTTGAGCCTCCTCTTGTGCCGACAGAGTCGACACAAAAGAAGTGCATATCAGGGTGGCTGCAATTAGAATTGATTTTATAGTCTTCATAGTGCTACCTCCTATTATTTAACAATGTAACGTAAGGTTGATTTCAGATTGTTCGAGATCAGCTCAACGAGATAGAATCCATTGTCGTAAGCAGCCTGGATCGTGAAGGAAGACTCACCGGAAACTGTGAAGTTCTTCTGCAGCAATCCTTCTGCGGTATAGATACGGATTGTAGTCTCTACCTCCGGATCAAGGTTGATCACCTTAATCTCCTCACCCGGTCTTGCGAGCGACGGGATGAGTGCCGGAGCCGGAGCGGCTGCGCCGATCGTGTAAACCTCCGTCGTACCGATAGCGCCGCAAAGAGCTGCACTGGAAGCAGGGATCTCGACGGTAGCGTAGTACGAACCGGCAGGAATCGGTTCACCAGTCTCGAGTGTGTAGTAATAGCCGACAGCAACGCGTGTATCCGTTGTCGGATCCGGCGTTGCGCCCAGCATCTGGTACCACTTCACATAGCCTTCGCCATTATCGATAGAATCCAGTTGCCATCCCGGCATCTCGTTGATCTGGTTACGGTTGATCATGATAATACGATTGCCATAGTAACCGCGGACTTCGAGGGTATCCACATACGGCGTGTTGATTGTTACGTTCAGCGTGACGGTAGAGTCACAGCCGTTAACGGTTGCCTCCGTATGGGAATAAGTACCGCTCGTCGTAATGAGAGAATCGGCAAATGCCCAGTAGTACAAGTTACACTCGCTAACAGCAGGTGCTGTCGTTTCCACACTGTTATTAATGGTCAGGTGGAGGGTTACAACAGAGTCGCATCCGGCAGCATTGCTCAGCGTGAACTCGTAGTCACCACTCGTTGTATGCTCACCATCGTACCATGTGAACGAGTCGCACTCAACAGCGGTAGTATCACCGGTGTTGGAGTAGTTAATCGTTACATCCAATGTTACAAGTGAGTCACATCCTGCTTTAGTCAGGAAGAGATGCTTGTAACTACCGGATGTGATGATAGTAGTATCCGCCTCTGCCCAGTAATAGGTGTCACATTCCGTTACAGCAGGAGCTGTTACCTCAACAGAAGTATTGATCGTCACTGTCAATGTTACTATGGAATCGCAGCCCAGCTGGTTAGTGAATACATGCTTGTACGTTCCGCTGGTAAGGATTGTAGTATCCGCCTCTGCCCAGTAATACGAATCACATGCCGTTACAGGCGAAGCAGTAACCTCATCCGGCAGATTAACAATCAGGTACAGCTCATAAACTACATGACAAGAAGTACCTACAGGCTCTCCAAAAGCATCATAGTAATAAATTCCGGACAAAGAATAAGTCTGTCCGTCTTTATCCCAAGTATAAGAGCCGCATACCTCAATCGGAGTAGTCATGTATACCGTATCATTATCGCAAGGCGGAACGAGATTGTAAACGAAATTACCGCTTTCCATTGTTGTTCCGCACTCTGTAGTAATGACATAGCGCATCGTTACCGGTGTCTCGTCATGAGCAACAGTATAAGGCATATCCAGCCATGCACCGCCTACGTTAACCTGCCACTTGGCACCTGTTACCGCCATTGTCAGTTCGTCTGCATCTGTAGCGAACTGGGTCAGGAGGGCAGCGATTGTACCGGTGGTATCAATAGCAGCATCATTCGCTACGAGCGGCTCAAGGATTTCACCTTGTGCATAAAGAACGGGTAGCGTGCGCGATACGTACGTAACAATCGTATCAATATAACGCGGCAAGCCGAGCGTATCTGCTACAGGAGCTGCGCAAGCCAATGTATCCGGGTTCTTCGCCAGGGCATTGAAATCAGCAGGACAGAGCGTATCACCCTTTGCAGTGTACTTATAGTCCTCTACCGGGAAGACGATGTCTTGACGATGGATGAAGCCGCACGTATCACTGACGATAACGAGGAGGAGGGTATCCTGCTCCTTGCCTTTGGGATAATACGAGGTCAGATCCAGCGGATCTTCACTATCTTCATCCAAGTCTCCGTTAGACCAATAAACCGGTTTAGCCCAGTAAGCAGTATCTATACGGGTGATCGTATCTACGCTCTCGCCCAGGTTACGATAGTACTCTGTCAGCGCTGCGTTGGAGGCATCCACATAGAGTTGCATACCTTGTACGAGCAGCGGGGCTGCATCCAGTTTCTTCATCGAATCCACAGTAAGAGCCTCCGGCTTTACAAGCGGATGGAGATAGAAGGTGATGACAGAGTCTTTCATCGTCACGCCATCCCGGAAGGTAACGGTGTCATTCCATTCCATGGAATATTCAACCGGATCAATCAGTTTATAGTTATTACGGATGGTATCCTCGAAACTACCGCCCTGGCATACATATACCGTAATGGTATCATAGAGTGTGTCACGGAGCGTGTTCGGGATCAGTTCTGCCCAGATATGAGCTACTTGATCCGAATTGAAGTTGATCAGCATTGGAGCCCAACCGAGTTGCTGGAGGAAGTCACGGTCGATATCGATCGAGTCTTTGCCTTCTGCTGCCAGCGTGTAGCTCTGGCTCTTGGTAGCCTGTTCATTGCAATCGAAATAGAGATCCGCGTTGAGATTGTTGTCCGCCGTTGCGCTCCAGTTATCAATATGGAGACGGAGGTCACAGGTATCCGGAATGATGACTGAGTCAAGCAATACAGTGTACCATGTATCAGCACCTGCCGGGTTCACATTTCCGTGTTCCCAGTCGAACATCATGCCGTTTTCACATACGTCGCCAGTGATCTGCGGTACATTCAGTTTAACCTTCAGGTCGTTATCCGTCTTGATACGGATATAACCGGTGATAGAGTCGCTGGTAATATAGCGGTGAAGCATGCTATCCACAAATGCCTCCTGGAACGTAGAGACATCGAAGTTGCGGTTGGTGACACGCTTGATGGCCTTATTAACCAGTTCGCTGAGCGGCTTGGAACCATGACGCAAGCCACCGGCTTTGTTGATCGTACGTTTACGAACCGGCATCTTGCAATCCATCTCATCCTGGAACGTGAAGGTACCTTCGATCGTTGCTGTGCCGTTCAACTCATAGTCAAGTGTGCTGGCAGCGGTGTAGATGTAGTTATTCTGCATCATCGGGATACATACCAGATACCAGTGTTCCTGGTTATCACCCGGAACTACGTACTCTACGTTCGGAACCAGCAGTTTGGCTTCTGCCTGAGCCGGATCAACGGCTTGAGGCGCATACTCACCATTGAATTTGGTAGCGAAATAGAGGGAGTCGGTAGTGCGCACCTTGATATAGAGTTCTACATCACCGAGGCCATATACAGCCTGAGCCGGTACGTTGTGCGTCTTGCCTTGACCTTTCTTAATCGTGCGCTCGCGATAGTCGCTCAAACCGAATTTATCTACAAGGTCAGTCTCGGAGAGCAAGCCTTCGTAAACAGCCACACTCACTTTGGCATCGCCGTTGCCGGCGTTCTTACCCGTTACTCGCAGTACTTTGTTGTACAGATCCTTGTCTTTCTTGAGGTCTGCAGTATTCAGTTTGTACCACATCTCCGTGTTAGCGGATTGGCTATAAGCCTCGTTCATGCGAATCGGGAGAGCGTCATTACGCGTATTGCCACTGAACGCTTTCACCAGTTCCGCTCTGAATTGGAAGTTACCACTTCCTACCGGACGGGTTACACGGATGATGATCGAGTCTTTCTTCAGGAACTGCTCAAACGTACTTGCCGGAATGGTATCCGAGAAATGCTTGCCAGCTGCCAGTTTCTGGCTCTTGGTCATCATGTTCTTCACAATCGGGAATGCGAAAGCAGCCTCTACTTTGTAGGTATTCTCAGCGGTACCGATATTCCACAAGTGTCCTACCGGTTTCACCTTGTCTTCCTTATTATTGACTTTGTCAATCTCCGATTTCGGGATGATATACCATACGGTATCTTGGGTCTGCGTATAAGTGCTGTCCCACTCAAGTTTGATCAGCGGTGCTGCGCTGAAAATCGTGTCAAACGGCGTAACAGGGAGCGTGTCAGCCCAGAAGCGAAGAGCAGTGGTACCCTGTACGTTTACATACACGATACTGTCTTCCAGTGCCTCAAGCGCACTATTCTGGATGGTAGCCGATTTTTCTCCATGAGCAGCAAGGTTGAAGTTCCTGATAGAAGGAGCAGCCATTACCGGGCACTCATAGGAGAGTTGGATAACGCCTTTGCCCGCAGCATTGTCTTTGTTCTCCAGATGGAGACGGAGGTCGTTGCCGCGTTTCATTACATCACGCAGATCAACGGAGTACCAGAGGTTCTCGTTTGCTTTCTGCGAGTTACCGGAAACCCAGTTGAACGGAATAGCCGATGAGCAATCCGTACCTTCAGCTGCTTCGGTCAAACGAACCTGCAGCGAGATCTGCTGGGTAGAATGAACCTTAAGGAACACCTCATCGCTCTTGATATTCTCAAACAGGTTACGCGAGAGTTGTTTGCTGTACGATTCGTTAGCAGCGATCGTTTTGGTACGCTTTTCATTCGCAATTGAATCCGGGCACTCAAGCGACAACTCAGCCGTGATAACAGCGGCACCCGTGCTGCTCATATTCTGTACGAATACGGTCGGGAACTTAGCTGCGAGATCACGCACTTGCGTCATGTCGATACGATACCATACGGTAGTATCTGCTTTCTGGAGTACTCCCTCTTCCCAGTTGAAATCAACTGCCTGGAGACAGAGCGAATCCACTACTGCCTGCTTCTCAGCATCTACGGTGTCTGCCCAGAATCTGATATCCTGGTTGGTCTCGATCCCGAACCATACGGTGTCAGACATCATTGCATAGGTCGAATAAGCCAGACGATGGTTGAGCGTGGCACCTGCTGCTACAGAACGGGTGATCTCCTGGAGATCGATATACGGGCAGGAGAATGCTACCGATCCTTTCACTTTGGCAGCAGCGGAAGCATTCTTATTCTCTACGTAAACGATCACATCTTTCATGCCGGCTTTAGCGGCAGCAAGATCAACGGCATACCACTGGGTGGTACGTGCTTCCTGGGTATGACCGGTCTCCCAGTTGTAATCGATATTGGTCTTACAAGCCTTACCTTCGCGTACGTGTTTGTAACGTCCGTAGAAGTTCACATCGCCCGTTACTTCGGTTACCAGGTAGATATACTCTACGCCTTCCATACCCTCGAGCATGTTCTTCTTGTACACCACGATCTCTTCCTCACCCGGGGCGAGTTCGTAAGTAGCATCACTGGTACCGTAGGACGGCAGTTCGAACGCCATCTTGACGGTAACGGCAGCGTTGCCGGCACCTGCGTTGCGGTAGGTGAACTCCGGCTCATACTTGTTGAGCGCATCCATCTCAGATACCTTGACGCGGAAATAATGAGTTCCTGCGCCCAGAGGCTCGATAGTGTCTGTTACGCTCAGATCAGTCCAACTGATGCCGGTGCTCGGGATAACCGGTATCAGCGGCTGAGCCACTTTCTCTACCTTGATAGATACCTGAGACTCCACGTTCTCAATACCAAAATAGAGTTCATCAGGTTGCACCGAAGCGATCATGCTGCGCGGAATAGTGTTGATCACTGATTCGCCGGCAGCGAGTGTGTACTCACGCTTGGTCACACCGGATGACGGACAGTCGAGAGACTGACCTACTTTCAGGTTCACAGTCTTTGAGCCGGTGTTGGTGATTGTGATTTTTGCATCCTGATCAGCCGCATCCTTGATGGGCTTCAGGCTCACTTTCCACCATGCCGAATAACTCGGAGCCTGGGTTGCTACAGTACCCCATGCGAGGGTACGCGCATCCTTACAGGTCTCATCCAGATCGGCAGTCTCAAACACTTTTGCACTCAGTTTGATCCTTCCGTTGGATGTAAGTGTCAAATAGATCTCCGTCTGTTTCATACGAACCAGCGAAGTAGCATTGGCTGTGTAGGTCTTGTACTGGCGGGCAGCGATCGTATAGTCTTTCGACTCCGACTGTCCGGCTACAGTAGCCTGCATACTTACATATACCGAAGTACCAACTGCGTTGCTGGGATTAGTCAGATACAATGTAAGAGAGGGGCTCTCTTCCTCGTAGAGAGGAGCGAGGTCCACCCGGTACCATTTGGTACCGCTTACATGCTCTACCCCATTGTCCCAATCAAAGTCAATAGCATTGGCTTTGGTTGAGCCGTCGTTACGGCCGATAGCCATCGATGGGATGACCATTGCCATCGCGACAACTAATGTCAGAAATTTCTTCATAGAGTTGTAAATTAGTTAATAAATTGGGTTAATTAAAATTATTGTTTACTATTGATTGGACGACCCAAAAGGTCGTAGTCAGTTTCTCCCCTGCGGATATACAATACTCCGTGACGGATATATTTGTATGCTCCCAGGCCCGGTGCCGTGGTGTTATCGATTGCTTCGGTTACCACCACGTGAGTCATGAGCCATCGTGTACATTCATTCTCTTCGGCGATGACGATCAGGGTGTCTCCTGCCGCCATTCCCTGCTCCGGAGAGACAAAGAGGGTGTCATATTCCATCTCGGGCTCCGTGAAACGGATGGTGATATCGCGGATAGTCCAGGTATCGGGAGCTGTCATAACCGTATCACGGAAGGTAGTGTCGGCCGAATAGGCTGTCTCACCGAAGACGACCGACTTACCCAGACAGAGAGCAGTGTCTATCTCCGTCACCGGGATAGCTGCAGTATCGACATGCAGGCTTATCCAACGCGTACACATGTCCTCTTCCGCTCTCTCAATCAGCGTATCGCCGTATGTCACCATAACTCCCAAGGCTTCATACAGATAGCCTTCCTGCCCCATCAGCATCGGAACGACCGATATAGTATCATATTCCGTCTCCGGCTCCGTAAAATGCATCGTGATATTACCTACCATCCACTCGTCTCCACTCAGCATGATTGTATCGAATATAACGGTGTCTTTAGCGAATACCTTCTCGTTAAAGCGAACTGTTTTTCCGAGACAGAGCGTGGTATCTATATCTTGTTCAATGATCGTGATATTCTTATCTACATGGAGCTGGATATAACGGGTGCAGGTATTGTTCCGCTTCTTGACGATCAGCGTATCGCCGTAATATACCTGGGCTGCCAGTGCGGAATAGTAATAATAGCCGCGTTTAGCCATCTCGGTGGGCGGCACAGCGATCGTATCATATTCCGTCTCCGGTTCTGCAAAATGGATAGCTATATCGCGGATGGTATAGGTATCGGGGGTGTTGTTGGTAGCTGCAGCATAGGTCCATACAGAATCGCGGATAACCGTATCCTGCGAATAGGATATATTGTTGATTTTAATGGTCTTACCCAGACAGAGGGTAGTGTCTATCACGGTAGTCGCAGTCACAAAATTATGCTCCACATGCAGCAGATAGCGCTCGTCGCATTTGTCCGTCTGGCGGACGGTGAAATCATAATCGCCCCATCCGTCTTTCGGGATGATGTTGTTGCGATAGGTATATGGCAGTTGTTTAGCCTTGAGCCGGAGGGTGTCATATACCGGCGCGGGGGCCTCGATAGTAAGCCGGTAACCGGTAAGGGCGAGGGTGTCCGCTTTTCTCCAGAGCGTGTCGCCTCCATACTCGGTGGACTCGCGAAGAACCGTATCCGCCAACTGGAGAGCCTTACCCTGGCATATCACCGTATCAATAACCTGGCTGTTCCACCGGATAGCATTGTGATACATGACACGTCCTACATAACCCGAGTCATGGCTTACATGGATATAGATACTATCGCCTGCCAGACGGAGTGCTTTCATCGTATCGGCATTGAACACATGGACGCGCATCGAGTCGGAAAGGGCGAAGCGGGCTATCTCCGGACCGTTGCATGAATCTTTGGTCATACGGAAGGTACCAGGCAGGTTTTTCTTTTGCGTCCAGCGGATGAATCCGTTGCCTGTAGCAGAAATCTTCGACGGCTGAAGCACATACACCTCTTCGGGTTGATCGCATACATAGGTCATTCGCGGCAGGACGTGAAGGAAGGTATCGCAAGTGGACTCCGGACCTTGGTCATACGGGTAGCAATAGACGGTACCGGGACGGCCGTGAGCGGTATAGACACGGATGCGGGGAGTCAGAAGCTGGCCTAACATCTGCGCCTGTTGCCCCATGCTCTCCAGTTTGGCGTTTATCGCCTCGACACTCATCTCGCGCATCTGGTTCGGTCCCACCGACATCGTGATGGTAGGGATATCCGAACTGCAGAAAGCATATATCTCAAAAGTGATCGTATCATCGGAGATCCAATAGGCAGAGAGCCCCTGTTTCATATCATCGATGGTAGTGGAGAACCAGCGCGGAGTGCTGATTTCCTCTTTGAGCGGGAATTGGAAGGCCTGGGAAGTGGTACGGCATTCGCAATAATGATCCGGCAGACCGGGGAACCAACCCTCGCAGGAAGTATCTACCATCGGCATACGCTGTTGCGCGAAACAACAGACAGCGGCCGTCATCAGAGCGAATATGTACAGTACTTTTTTCATTCTATTCTTGTGCCGAAGATATTATACTTGATGCCTCCGCGGATGATATAGATCTGTCCGTCGATCAGCACTTTGGTCCATTGTTCTTTTCCGTCCTCCGTAACCTCCACGTCCTCTGTCGAGCGGACGATGACGGTCTTCTCCTGATAGGAATGACCGCAGGTGAAACGCACGTATATCACCAACTCGCCGGTATCTATCCACTGCGGTCCTGTGCCCGGTTCTATCCGGGAGGAAGAAGTCTCCCCGTAAGCCTGATAACTCCATGCTACCGTGTTCACCGGTTCCAACTCTCCCGTATAATGGGCATACAGGTTCTCCTCTACGCGGTGCAGATCCACGCGGGTGCGGTTAGGCTGTTCCTCCACAATCATACCGTCTTTGTAATCCCATTCCGCCGGCGATTCATATACATAGCGGCGATAGCGGCGTACGAGCGATTCGTTTATCTGCTCCTCATGCTCGGTATTGAATCCGGCGCAGAAATAGACGGTGTCGTACGCCAATACGGGGCGGTCCTTTATCGTCAGATGGAGTGTTGCCACCGAGTCGCAT
>CALEPS010000142.1 GCA_937910305.1 uncultured Bacteroidales bacterium
CGGACCGAGGATATACCAGTCAATGCCGTTGAGTGCCGCATACATAATCCATATACCCCACCAGAACTGAATCTCACCGAAATAGTTTGGATGACGACCGTGTTTCCATAGTCCCACATTGCATACTTTGCCCGGATGGGCTGCACGAAAATCATGGCTCTGTTTGTCAGCTATGAGTTGGATGGTTGCGGAAGAAAGGCAGACGATGAAACCAAAGAAAAGAAGGGCTAACCCCACCCCTGCCCTCCCCTCAAGGGAGGGAGTATAGTTCGCTGATATGTCAAATAATTTCAGTCCCGGGAGCATGGCAGCAAAGACATCAAGCGTAGGAACCATATTGAGCCCGAAGAAATTGATGAGATGGAAAAGGGCGGGATGAAGCGAACGGTACTTGGTATAGCGCCAGTCCTCATGGGCGATACCTTTGAAAGTGATTGCCCAGTTGCGCGTCAGCCGCCATCCCCAATACCACGAAGCGACAAGCAGCAGTATTACCGGCAGCGACCATACACCCATATAGAACGCCCATAGCAGGAATGCCACCGGCGGGAAGACACTCCAATAGGGATCATAGACCGACACGTTCTCATAGAGCAGCCCGAACGCCCATACCACGACAGTTGCCACTACGTCGGCAAGGAACAACCCCACCCATGCCCTCCCCTCAAGGGAGGGTAAAAATTGCATCAACAAGTGAAATACCAGCCAGCCAATAATTCCGGCGAGGACATAGATAGCCGCGATAAGCGCTATACTACCCCATTTCGAGTAAGACCGTTTCATCATTTATAGTGATTTTCGGCGCAAAGATACTACAAATCTTGCATATATGCAAAAAAAAGTGTAACTTTGCAGTCGATTTCGGAAATATACTACATTATGTCACACCATCACCACGAACACGCGGCTCCTCAAACAACGGACAAGCGCATGAGGAAAATCCTGATTATCAGCATTGTACTAAACCTATTGTTTGTAGCCATAGAAGCCGGTATAGGCATCTGGAAAAACAGCCTGTCGCTGCTGAGCGATGCAGGTCATAACCTAAGCGATGTATTTTCACTGGCTTTGGTTCTAATCGGTTTTTACCTTGCCCGTCGCGCGGCAAACAGCCATTACACCTATGGATATAAAAAATCTACTATTCTGATCTCTTTACTGAATGCTCTACTGCTATTAGTTGCCGTTGGTATCATTATTGCCGAGAGCGTTCACAAACTCCGCACTCCGACGGCAATAGACGGTGCGGCGATATCCTGGACGGCCGGTATAGGAATACTGGTGAACGGGATCACCACCCTTCTCCTTTTGCGCGGCCAGCAGAATGATTTGAACATTCGCGGTGCCTTTCTGCATATGGCAGCAGATACGATGGTGAGCGCAGGCGTTGTTATCAGCGGAATCATTATTGCCTTTACCGGATGGTATATCATTGATCCGATTATCAGTCTGGTTATCGCATTGGTAATCCTGATCAGTACATGGGAGTTGTTGCACGACAGTGTCCGGCTGGCTTTGGACGGCGTGCCGGAGGACGTAGATATAGACCATCTGCGCGAGCACATAGTAGCCCTGCCTCATGTGGTGGAGGTACATCATATCCATGTATGGGCGATGAGTACTACTGAAAATGCCCTGACAGCGCATGTCGTAGTAGATGACATGCAGCATGCCCACGAAGCCGTTCAGCAAATAAAACAGACTCTAATTCATGAAGGAATCACTCATGTTACCTTGGAGACAGAGACACAGGATGACATGTGCGAAGAAAAAGATTGTCCTTAAGCTTTCTGGCACACTTTTTGTGACTAAACGGAGGCTTTAAAAATTGATATATACATGCCTAATCGGCAAAAAGGACAAATAATTATGAACTATTGTAAACTATGGATTGTCATTCTGGCAGTCAGTTGCTATTCTGCCTCCTTATCAGCAGGTGATACTATCCGATATACCTTAGCCTCCTGCCGCGAGATGGCCTTATCCAACGGAGCTACGAGCCGTTCGAGCCAGGAAGCACTCAAGGCTGCAGAATATAACCGCAAAGCAGCTTTGGCGGCTATGTTCCCCCGTGTGACCGCAAACGGCGCATACATGTGGAACTCCGAGAAACTGCACATGCTTGCCAACCAGACCCAGTTCAATCTGGGTGTTGCAGGCGTTAACCCGGACGGAAGTTCGTATTTCAACTGGTCTCCCGAATCCGCATTAGGGCGTCTGGCAACAGATCTGGAAGGCAGCCCGCTCCAACAACCGGTGATGGATATTCAGAATGAAGCGGGTCAGCAGATAGCCAACGCCTACCAGCAAGTATACAACACCATGACTGTTGATATGACCCATGTTGTGGTAGCCCACGTAGGCGTGACACAACCGATCTACACAGGCGGCAGGCTGCTACAGATGTATCGCATCGCGCAGTCAGCCGAACGCGTAGCAGCATTGGAAGCGGGCACCAAGCATGACAATGTGATAGCCGCGGTGGATGAAGCCTATTGGCGCGTCGTATCCGTAGAGCAGAAGCATCTGCTGGCAGACAACTATTTCCGTCTGCTATGCAAACTGGAGAGCGACGTGACGGAACTGGTGAATGAAGGTCTTGCCACTCAATCCGACCTACTGAAAGTGCGGACCAAAAGAGGAGAAGCAGAAGTAAAGAAACTGCAAGCAGAAAACGGTCTGACCCTCTCCCGCATGGCTCTGGCACAAATATGCGGTCTGCCATTGGGTTCCGTATTTACGCTGGATGAGACAGGTCTGGACGAGACCCATTTGGCAGCCGACACTATTGACGCCGCTTCGGCAGCCGCTAACCGGAAAGAGCTACAACTGGCAGAAGAAGCCGAGATAGTAGCCCGAAGCACTGCCAAAATGACAGCAGCAGGTTTGCAACCGACAATCGTAGCTTCCGCCGGCTATCTCTATACCAACCCCTATGCCGAGAACGGCATCAAGAACGACTGGAAAGGTCACGGATTTTTCTCAGCCGGCGTAGTAGTGAATATCCCTATTGCGCACGCGGACGACATCTTACGGTACAAGGCCGCCAAACATGCCGCCAAAGCGGTTGCGCTGCGAGCAGAAGAGACACGCGAGATGCTCACCCTGCAAACCACACAAGCCAACCAGAAACTGATGGAGGCACAGCAGAAAATATCTCTGGCGAAATTGACCTGTAAAAATGCAGCAGAAGTGCTGCGTATGGCAGAAGAGTCGTTTGCCTCCGGCATGATTTCATCATCCGAGCTGATGCAGGCACAGACCGCCTGGCTGGCGGCGGCTACGGATCTGGTAGATGCCGAAACGGAAGCCAAAGTACAAGAGACCATGCTCCGCAAATATACAGGGAAGTTATAAGTTGCTATTCGAAATTTTCTATCAATAATATGAATAAAGAAAAAGAAGGAAGTCTGCTATTGGGTCTGGTGGCCCTTTTAGCAGTAGTGATTGTAGTGGCATTAGTGGGTGTTTTTGCCTTACAACCGGAGGAGACTCTCATTCAAGGAGAGTCAGAGGCAACAGAATACCGTGTGTCCGGCAAAGTCCCGGGACGAATAGAGATGTTTCTTTATGAAGAAGGAGACCAAGTTCACAAAGGCGACACACTGGTAATCATTTATTCGCCGGAGGTGGAAGCCAAGAAAGAGCAGG
Source organism: uncultured Bacteroidales bacterium (assembly GCA_937910305.1). GTDB lineage: Bacteria > Bacteroidota > Bacteroidia > Bacteroidales > Paludibacteraceae > Colicola. The sequence goes on from CALEPS010000142.1 coordinate 3,652, forward strand.
CTCTGGCCGCCCGTGACATGGCAGAAGCCGTAAACCAGAAAGCGAAAAACGGAGCCCAACGCGAACAAATAACCGGAGCGTATGAGTTATACCAGAAAGCCAAAGCCGGCGAAGAAATCTACCGCAAGAGTTATGAGCGTGTGCAACGATTGTACGACAAGGGAGTAGTCTCCGCCCAGAAGCGCGACGAAGTGGAAGCGCAATACAAAGCCGCAACCGCTACCGTGCGTGCAGCCAGAAGCCAATACGACATGGCTCTCTCCGGGGCGCGCGTAGAAGACAAAGCAGCCGCTGAAGCCCAGGTAGCCAGAGTAGATGCCATATTGAAAGAAGTGGCAGCCGCGGAAGCGGAACGCTATCTGCTCTCTCCATGCGACGGCGAGGTGAGCGAGTTATTCCCCAAAGTAGGCGAACTGGTGGGGCAAGGAAGTCCGGTTATGGCGATCGTCGATCTGAACGATGTATGGTTCACATTCTCCGTACGCGAAGACATGCTCTCCCGTTTTGCTGTAGGCAGCGCGATTGAAGTCCGGATTCCCGCTCTGGGCGAGACCTGCTATCCGCTGACCGTGACACATATCAAAGCGATGGGAACCTATGCCACCTGGCGCAGCACGAAACAAAACGGCGGCTATGATGTCCGCACCTTCGATGTCAAATGCCGCCCGCTGGCGCAGATTCCTAATCTGCGACCGGGAATGACGGCATTGGTGGTTGAAAATTGACGGTTGAGAGTTGAAAGAGATTTTCAGAAACATATGGCATGTGATGCGACGGGAGGTACACCAGATGTTTGCCCGTCCGCTTTATATGTTTGCATCAGTGGGTGTAATGCTGCTCTCTACATTCTTTTTCCTCACGTTGATGCGGAGAGGCTCTGCAGAGAAAATGCCTATTGCAGTTGTCGATCTGGACCAGACCTCCATCTCCAGACGGTTATGCCACGAGATGCAGGCCACTCCTTCAGTAGATATCTGCCTCATCACTTCTTCCTACCCGGAAGCCCGCGAAGCAATGCAACAGGGTCATGTGTATGGCATCTTTGTTATTCCGGACGGTTTCTACGATGATTTGGTTGCTTTCAAACGTCCCAAGATGGATTTCTATGTCACAAACGCTTATACCGTAGGTGGCAACACCGCCTATAAACAGATGCTCACAATGGTCAACCTCACCTCCGGCGCATTCCAACGCGAAGTACTGCGCAAGAAAGGTCTTCCGGATGACGTGATTATGCATCGTATCCAACCGCTGACCATCGAAGGACATATGATTGCCAACCCATGGGGGAACTACTCTGTGTATCTCGTAAGCACAATTTTACCGGGTATATTAGGATTGATCTGCATAATGCTGACCATCTTCGCCATCGGGTACGAATTGAAGATGCGCACTTCCCGCGAGTGGCTTCGCACAGCCGGCGGCAACTATACCGTAGCCATGATAGGCAAACTGATACCCTATACTGTTATTTATCTGGTACTGGGAATAGGGTGTCATTTGATACTCTACCGTTTTGCAGGATTTCCGGTTTACGGCAGTCATTCACGGTTGCTTTTCGGACTGCTGCTGTATATCATGGCCATGGAGGCGATGGGTATCTTCCTGATAGGATGTCTGCCCACGTTACGCGATGCAATCTCCATTGGAGCACTGTATTCCATGCTGGGTTTTTCCTTGTCCGGTTTCACCTATCCGGTGATGAACATGCTACCCCCTGTACAGGCGCTCAGTTATCTGGAGCCTTTGAGGCATTATTACCTGATTTACGTCAATGAAGCGCTGATGTGCGCGCCCACTATCAACAGCCTGGTTCCTGCCCTCTCGCTATGCGCTTTCATGCTCCTTTCGCTAGCCATAGCGCCAAGACTGCACAAGGCATTGATTTACCAAAATTATCCGCTGAAATAATGCTACACTTTCTAAACCATATATGGCTTCAATTAAAAGAGACCGGATGGGTTTTCACCATTGAGTTGAGACGTATCTTCCGGGACCCTGGAGTAATGGTGATATTCATTTTAGCCACATTGGCCTATCCGTTCCTATACAAGGCTATCTACTGGCGTGAACAGATCACCGATATCCCCGTAGCCGTAGTAGATCTGAGCCGATCACAGGAGAGTCGCGAGTTTCTCCATCGCTGGAATGCAGCGCCGGATATAAAGTTAGCCTACACCTGCGCCTCGATGGGGGAAGCAGAACAATTGCTGCGAGACCAGAAAGTTCACGGAATCATTTATTTCCCGCATGACTATGCAGCGCAGTTGGCAGACCCGCTCGGTCAGGCACATATCTCACTGTATTGCGACATGAGTTCCTTCCTCTATATGAAGGGAATCTATCTCAGTTGCAATCAAGTAATGCTGGAATCCATGCGCAACATCCAGATTGACCGCTATGAGCAAATGGGCATGGACAAGGAGTTTGCCTGGGCATTGGTGCAAGACGCCCCCTACTCGGAGACCGCGCTTTTCACCCCTACCGGAGGCTATGGCTCCTTCCTTATTCCTGCCGTATTGGTATTGATTCTCCATCAGACGCTACTGTTCGGCATCTGTATGCTTGGCGGAACCGCGCGCGAGGAGAACAAGCAACTATTCCGTATCCCCGGCAGGCGGCGCGGCTGGTCGGCTCTACGTATCGTATTAGGAAGGGCTGCCGCATATTTTGTAATCTATTACGCTTTGGCGGCTATCTTGTTGATAGCACTTCCCAGGCTCTTCGATCTGCCTCATATAGGCGCAGTAGGAGACTTGCTACGGTTTATAGTACCCTATTTGCTGGCTACTATTTTCTTTTCCATGTGCGTCAGTGTATTTATCCGGAACCGTGAATCGGGTTTGGTATTGCTGATTTCAAGTTCATTGATTTTCCTTTTCATGGCCGGCATATCATGGCCTAAAGAGATGATTCCCGATGCATGGAGATATCTCTCATATGCCATTCCTTACACTGCCGGAGCAAACGGATTCATACATATCTCCTCCATGGGTGCTTCCCTATGGACAACCCGCATGGAATATGATACTCTCTGGATACTAACCGGTGTATATTTTATACTGGCATGCTGTCTCTTGTTTATCACAGGATGGCTCCATGAACGCACAGAACGCCAACAATCACTTGCCCATAACTGATATGAAACAACATTTTGCATTGGTCACCGGCGCATCGTCGGGAATCGGACTTGAGTTTGCGCGCCAACTGGCGGCGCGCGGATACAATCTGCTGATAGTCAGCAATGAAGAAGCTATTCATGATCGCGCAGAGGAACTGCGCGAGGCATTCAGCCCTCAGCTTTCAGTTATTCCTCTTGTGATGGATCTGAGTCTCCAGTCATCTGCGCGCGAACTATATGAATATACGCGCACACAGGAGATAGAGGTGGAAGTGCTGGTTAACAATGCCGGCGTTTATCACGACCGGGACATACTGGATGACAGCGAGGCATTCACCTCCCTTATTCTCAACCTGCATATGTACACACCTGCTATGCTGTGTTATCTGTTCGGTCAAGACATGCGTGCCCGCAAGCACGGATATATCCTCAATGTATGCTCGGTGACCAGCAAGATCGTTGCACAGCGTCTCGGTACCTACGCATCCACCAAATCATTCCTGGCGGCATTCACCCGTTCGCTGCATATTGAGTTAAAACCTTATGGCGTGTACGTAACTAATGTCAGTCCCGGCGCGGTAGATACCGGATTATTCAACATCAGACCGTGGATGACAAAAGCGGGCAAATGTCTTGGCATCATCGTCTCGCCGGAGACATTGGCTCGCAGAGGTCTCCGCGCGCTCTTCCACGGGCGAAGCAAAGTGACCATTCCTGCTGTATTCTGGCATATACTGACATTTATCATTCTCCTGATCCCTACATGGCTTTTACGCCTGATCAGGAGGCTTGGCTGGTTCTGATGTACGTTCATCTGGATTGCAATAATTTCTTCGTCAGTTGCGAGTTGGTATCACGACCGGAACTGAAAGGGACTCCCGTTGTAGTAGCAAACAATAACGACAACAACGGAGGGATCATTCTTGCTCTCAACCAGGAAGCCAAAGCGGCGGGGCTGAAGCGCGGCAATCCGATTTTCCAAGTCAAGGAGTTGATTGACCGCCGCCACGTTACCGTCATTGATGTGCATCACAACCTCTATCACGAGATTTCCCACCACATAATGGACGTAGTCAAACAGACCGAGATGGTCCTGAATTTCGTGCAATACAGCGTAGATGAGTTTTTCGGCGAGATGCCGGATGACGACCCTGTACGCCTCCGCCATTACCTGCAGCAACTAAAAGACCTGATCCTGCAAGAGACGGCTATCCCTGTTTCATGCGGAGCTGGCGAGACATACACGCTCGCCAAGACCGCTACGCATTTTGCCAAACGCTATGCCGGGTACAGAGGGATATGCGTAATGACCCATGACAAGCGCGAAAAAGCGCTCTCCATTCTGCCGATAGAACAGGTTTGGGGAATAGGCCGAAGACGCGTCAAGGACATCCAGCAGAAAGGTATTCATACCGCCTTGGATTTTGCCCGCAGAGAAGAAGTATGGGTTCATCGTCTGTACGGTGTTACGGCTGCGCGTACATGGAAAGAGCTAAATGGCCAGCCTGCGCTCACGCTCGCCAGCCATGAAAAGCAGAAATCCATCATGTACAGCCGTACGTTCGCCCACATGACGGCCAGTCGCGAGGTTCTGAAACGCGAGTTAAGCAATTATGCTACTGCAGCCGCCCGGAGGCTCAGAAAACAGAAAGCCATATGCCATACCGTAAGTGTCTTTTTGGCAACAAATCAGCATAGGGACGACCTGCCGCAATATTCCAATGACGCTACTCTGCGGTTGCAGACTGCTACGGACGACTCCGCCCAGCTCATCAATGCCGTAGAACACTTGCTTGACCGCCTCTATCGTGAAGGCTACTATTACAAGCAGGCAGGCGTCATTCTGGGACAACTGCAACACTCCGCAGGCATACAGTTGGACATGTTTGTCTCCAACCAGGCAGAAGATGCTTCCCGCCAGAAACGGCTCATGCATGCTATAGACCAGATCAACAACAAATTCGGCACCAACCAGATCCATTATGCTATCCAGGGTCATGACGCACAAGACGAACAGATGGCTGGATTCATGCGCCCGCACAGAATAGAAGACGATGAGACCGACGATTGAGTATATAGAGAGCCGTTTTAATCAATACAATGCCCTGTTCTTTGATGGAGCATTGCCTCCTATCCCTGTCAAACTGAGCAATGCCAAGACATTCTTAGGCAAACTCTGTTTCAAGCGCAAGCGGAAATGGCTGTTCGGCGATTATTACAATACCGGTTTTGTGCTACGTATCAACACCCGCGCGGACTTGCCCGAAGAACTGGTAGAAGACACTATCTTACATGAGATGATTCATTATTATATCGCCTTCAACCAATGGCGCGACACCAGCACTCACGGACAACTCTTCCGCCGCGAGATGAAACGCATCAACGAAAAAGGCGGCAGACATATCTCTATATCTTACCGCCCTAATCCGGAACAGTTAGCGCAACTCCGCGCTAAGAATTAATCCAAATAATAATCTACGGTGGTGACTACGCGCACGTGTTTGATCCACGGCTGGTATTGGTCATTCTCGATAGAGAACTGGCCCTGACTGGCGCGACGGATAGAACCGAGCGAGCACTGCGCATCGTCAGCGAACTTCTGCGCTACGGCGCGAGCGTTCTGCGTAGCCTCCTCAATCATAGCCGGCTTGAGTTCGGGCAGACCGTTGTACTGGTAGTCGAGGTCCCACTTATTGGAAGAAACGATGATGCCTTCCTTGAGCAGGTCCGCTTCCTTGCCTTGGGAAGCGATAACCAGTTTCACTTTGTCTGTAGATACGATGATGGAAGTGCGGAGGGAATAACGGTACTCCGGACGGTTGTTGCCGTAGTAGTTCTCCCAGTTGTTGTCCACCGAGATAGGTCCCTGACGAAGATCGCTCTCTTCAAATCCCAGTGCGAGCAAGTGTTTCTTCACTTTCTCCGATACATTGCCGATTTGCTGATAGAGCGACGGCAGATCATTGCCGTTCCATCCGAAAGAGAGCGGCCATACTACGTAATCCGCCTCCACCTCACGGGTACTCAGTCCTTTTACGGTTACTGCGCGGTCTTTGTCAGCGAACTTGCTGATACCGCAATAGACGAACAAGCCTGCGAGGCTCAGTCCGAGCGCAACCAATGCGCCTGCTAATACGTTATTTTTCATTTTTTGGTTGTTTTGAGTTAGTTAATTATTTGTCGTGCTTGTGCTCGTAGATGGCTTCGTCCACATTGATGATGTAGTCGCCCATCTTCTCGAGTTCAAGGATGATATCCATATAATTGACACCGGTGGTGTAGTCGTACTCATGTTCGGTGATGGATTGCATGTTTTGGTTCTTGAGTTCGTCGCGGAAGTTATTGATTTCGTTCTCCATGTTGGTCATCTCGAAGAACTCGTCCTGGGTGATATTCGCTTTTTCGAGTGCTTCCACCATCTTTGCCTGCGCGCCGGTGAGGAGATAAATCATCTGCTCGACGTTCTTTTCCTGCTCTTCGGTAAAAGTAATATTGCCGTCGTGTTTGTGGCGGATATAACGCGAGAGGTTGTAGTTGGCGTCGCCCACGGATTCCAGCTCACTGACGATACGGAGCATCTTGTGTACCTCGTGCTTGGACTGGTCGGACAGACGGCCGTCGGCTACCTGGTTGAGGTATTGCGCAATCTCGTATTCCATTCGGTCGCAGATACCTTCGTATTTCTCGATACGCGAGAAGATCTTGGTGAACTGCGTATTGTCCTTCTCATAGAAGAGCTCATGCACCATTCCTATCATCCGTTGCGCACGGATGGCAAAGACGTGTACCTCTTTCCATGCCTGGAGAATAGAGAGCTCGGAGGTGGACATCAGACCGCCGGAGATAAACTTGAGTTGGCTGTCCGTATCTTTCTGTTCCGGTTTGGACGGGATGATCGTGCTCACTACGCGCTCCAGAACCGGCACGAACCAGATTAGAATCATCGTGTTTGTTACGTTGAACGCCGTGTGGAAGGTAGCCAGAACGGCATTCAGTTTGTCCGGCGACACGTCAGACGGTACGCCCGGTGTGAAATCTACGCCCCACAGCTCACACACACCGCCGACAAACCAGCGGAAGACACACAGCACCCACACAACGCCGAAGAGGTTGAACACCAAGTGCGCCATGGCGGCACGGCGTGCCTGCACCGAAGCGGAGAGCGCTACTACATTGGAGGTGATGGTCGTACCGATATTCTCACCCAGCACCAGCGCGATACCCATATCCACAGGCAGCACGTGGGTTGAACAGAGCGTCATCGTGATTGCCATGATTGCCGCAGAACTCTGCACGGCAAAAGTCAGTATTCCGCCTACCAACAGATAGAGGAAATAGCTTCCGTAGCCCCAGGACGAAGTGGCGATGAAGAAATTGCGTACCGGCGCCATTTCGTCCAGATGCATGTCGGTGGCGTTGATTTTCAGGGTCGTCAGACCAAGCAGCATGAGCGACAGACCGATCAGGAAATCACCGAGGTTGGCGTTCTTCTTGGTGTAGATGAGCGCTACAGCCAGTACGATAGTGGCATACACGACCAAGCGGAGGTCGAACGATCCGCCACCGAGCACCATGATCCACGCTGTGAACGTAGTACCGATGTTGGCACCCATGATGACCGAGATAGCCTGCGCCAGCGAGAGAATACCCGCAGAAACGAAACTGACGGTCATGACCGTTGTAGCCGTGGAAGACTGAACTGCCGCGGTAATGAACGCACCGGTGAGCACGCCCGAGAAGCGGTTGGTAGTCATCGTACCAAGCACATTGGACAGCTTGCTACCTGCCATCTTCTGCAGGCCTTCACTCATCACCTTCATTCCGTACATCAGCATCGCTACGGAACCGATGAGTGTAATAATCTGGAGTAATAAAGTCATATAGATTGTTTGCTATTTTCGCACATATACGAATTTGCTTACAAAATTACTGCTTTTTTTTGATATATGCAAATTTTTCTATTCTTTTCGTTCTGCCACCAATACCGAGCGCACAAAATTCGGAAACTGCTTACACGGCTTGTCTTCTTGCAACTGCGCACGCCACCTGTAATACAACTCCATATACCGCGGATGAGATTTATCCTTCAGTATTTCCGACGCTGCTTTGCATGCTTCACGCCATTTCGAACAGTGTGTTCGAAAATCAAACGTTAGTGATTCTTAGTTATTCTTAGTGATTTTTAGTTGTTCTCGAGGGTATTACGGAGGCATTGCCTGACCAAGTACTGACAATCGTCAGTTCATTCCTTCACGATAGCTTTGTTCTCGAAGCCGTCGATGTACATCTCCAGAGGCTTGTCGAGGCGGACATGGCGCACCAACTCCGTCTCTTCTACTGCAGGCAGGGCGTCGAGGACGGACTGGTCGTACGCATCCGTCAAGGGACGTGCCCACGGGTCCACGTTCATATAGCCTACGTTGAAAGAAGTCATGTTCTGGAAGAAATGGGAACCTTGGGACGGCTCGATGCGGAAGTTCTCCAGACTGCACTCAGCTATCGCTTTCGCCTCGCTGATGTCGCTCCACTGGACGGGCACACCGAGCGTAGGAATCTGCGAACCCCAGCGGCCGTAACCGATAAGCAGATATTGCCGTCCTTCGGTACGCAGGCGGTTGTTCCACTCGCGGAGAGTAGCCGCCATCTCACGCGTCCGGAGCACATCGAATGCCTCTTTCTTCAGATAGATGATATCCGTCACTTCTTCTATCTTCCCCACGCCGAGCGCACTACCCGAACGCAGGAAAGCGCCGGTCTCATCGATACTCTCCCACTCCACTTTGGCGGAGAGCGAGTCCGATGAAATCGGGCGGATCTGGAGTACGTGGAAGATCTGCGGCTCGTGCTCCAGATTGACCGCAAACTCAATCTCTACGGGGCATTTGATTTCCTGCTGCGCGATGTCAAGCAGCGTGCGGATGATCTCTGCCAGCGGGAAGGTGTTGAACTTCAGTTGCGGCGCAAAAGTGACGATACGCGGTCCGTCGGGATAGCACGAATCGACGATACGCATGTTCTCGCGGTCGTAGGTTGAAGCGATAAGTTTGAGGCTCTCGAACTGTCCGCAGTCGTGTATCGGAATACGCTCCAGGTTGACGGCATCGTCGATGGAAGTCTTGAATTTCTCCGGGCTGAGCGAGAGCGCAAGCATGGATTGCTGGGTCTCCCGCATTGCTAAATCCACCGTCGAAGTCTGCATCACATTCTTCGGATATTTGGGCGAGAAACGCAGCACTTGTTCGCCATCGACTACGGCTTTTCCGAGTCCGTAAGCGATCTTGACAATCCCGTCTTCGGGTTTCTCCTTGCCCACCGGATAGAAATTGACACTTCGCGCCACGCCGGAGATAACCGGGAAATAGTAGTTCCCTTCCGCCTCACCGCACACTTCCTGCATGACAATCGCCATCTTCTCTTCGGACGGCAGATTGCCCGTAGAGAGGATGTAGCCGCGCGAAGCGGCGAAATAGACGGAGGCATAGACCGATTTGATGGCTTTGGTGAGCAGACGGAGCTGCTGGTCTTCGTTCTCCGTGTGCGGGATCATATAGGTACTATACACGCCCGCGAAAGGCTGGTAGTAGTTGTCCTCCAGTTTGCTGGACGAACGGATAGCCAGAGGGCGTTTGGTAGCACGGATAAAATGGCGCAGGGCTTGCACCAGTTTAGAAGGCAGCGAGGCGGAGACGAACTCCGAGAGCAGTTCCTCGTCCGTCAGTTCGGCGTTGATGACGTATTGCAGACCGTTATCATTGATGAAACGGTCAAAATAATCGGTGGTAATAACCATGGTCCGGGGCACCAGAACACGGATATTCTCCCACCGGTCAAAGAGGTCATGTTTCTGCAGAATATGGTTCAGGAACGCGAGTCCGCGCGCCTTTCCTCCCATCGGACCGTCGCCGCAGCGGGAGAAATAGATCGTACTGTTATAGGTCTCCGGGTCATATTTGGCAACCACGCCCAGCGCCTGGTTGATACGGTAGTCGTGAATGAGGCGAATATTCGTCTGGCGGATGTTCTCTATGTCCGCATCATCCTGAATGGTGAGTTGGTGTACCTCATGCCCGATAGCGAAAAGTCCGCGGGCAAAGAGCCATTTACTCAGGTAGTTATTGTCGCTCAGACGGCGGAAAGCAGCCGACGAGATCGAAGAGATGATACGTTCAAAGCCCTCCAGATCCGATGCACGCCCTATCTCCTTTCCCGTCCTCGGATCGACCGCCACGAAATCACCGAAGCCGAACTCGCGCTCTATATAGGCGCTCAGTTCCTGGGTCAGCGTCTTAGATTTCTTGACTACGAAACCTACATTGAGTTTGCGTGCCACTGATTTCATCGACTCCTGCGAACTCTGCATGAGGAAGGGCATCGTCGGATTGTCTTCCCGGATCAACCGGCATAAATCCACGCCTGCATCGAGTTTCTCTGCCGACGAGGGTTCGCCCTTATGCAGCACAAATCCCACATCGGAGATGACACCGATGATGTTCTCCTTGTAGCGGTTGTACAGCTCGATGGCTTCGTCATAACAGGTTGCCATCAGAACTTTCGGCCGCGCCCTCTTGCGCAGGAGCTGTTGTTTCTCGTTCAGCGCGTCGCGGATGGCGATCTGATTTTGGTGAAGCACGAGTTTGTACAACAGCGGCAGATACGTAGAGTAATACCGCACGGAGTCCTCGACCAGAAGGATTGCCCGCACGCCCTCGGAGAGGATGTCGTGCTCGGCGTTCATGCGGTCCTCTATCAGCTTGATAATAGCGATGATGAGGTCGGTGGAGTTGTTCCAGTTGAAGAGGTAGTCGATATTGGTCTTGTCCTGCTGCTCCACGCGGCGATAGACCTCTTTGCTGAACGACGAGAGCAGCACGATCGGACAATCCGGCAGCAGCCTTTTGCTCTCCGCCGCAAAATCAAACACATCCAACCCTCCCGCGCTATAGACAACCAGAATGAGGTCGAAGGGAGCATCGGCATCGTGGCTTTCTGCTTTTGACTTTTGACTTTTGACTAAGTCGAGCGCTTCGTCTGTCGTTTCCGCCCGCACGATAGACGGCGGATTAGAGAGGTTGAGTTCGGCGTATTCCTGCGCGATCTGCACATCTATACGTCCGTCCTCCTCCAGCGCAAAGCTGTCGTAGTTGTTGCACACGAGCAGTATGCGCCTCACGCGCCGCTCCATCAGGGATGTGTAAGTGTTGGTATTCATCTATACTAATCCTTGCTCGATTGCTAAAGCACTTTCTCACAAGTATTATACTAATCCTTGCTCGAAGGCTGAAGACTTTCTCGCAGATTATACTAGTCCTTGCTCGAAGGCTGAAGACTTTCTCGCAGATTATACTAATCCTTGCTCGACCATGGCGTTTGCCACTTTCATAAAGCCGGCGATGTTGGCACCCTTGACGTAGTTGATATAGGGTTTGCCGTCGGGACCGAGGTTATCGGGTTCGGTGCCGTATTTGAGGCAGGCTGCGTGAATGTCCGCCATGATGGTACGGAGACGGGCGTCCACCTCTTCTGCCGTCCATTTCAGGCGCATGGAGTTCTGGGTCATCTCCAGACCGGAAGTGGCTACGCCGCCGGCGTTACTTGCCTTGCCCGGGCTATAAAGAATCTTGGCGTTCTGGAAGATTGCGATGGCTTCCGGCGTAGAAGGCATGTTCGCTCCCTCGCATACGCAGAAACAGCCGTTCGCCATCAGTTTCTCGGCATCGGCTTTCTCTATCTCGTTCTGCGTAGCACACGGCATGGCGATGTCGCATGGGATAGACCATGGACGCTCGTCCTCGAAGTATTTCGCCTGCGGATATTTGGTAACGTACTCTTTGATACGTCCACGGCGGACGTTCTTGAGTTCGAAGACATAGTTCAGTTTCTCCTCGTTCAGCCCTTCCTCATCGTAGATAAAGCCGTTGGAATCAGAGAGCGTGAGCACTTTGGCACCCAGACGCATTGCTTTCTGCGCAGCAAACTGCGCTACGTTTCCTGCGCCGGAGATACAAACGCGCTTGCCCTCAAAGGATTCACCACGGGTAGCCAGCATCGCCTCTGCGAAATAGCAAGCTCCGTAACCCGTTGCCTCGGGACGCATGAGAGATCCGCCCCATGTCTGGCCTTTTCCTGTCAGCGTACCCGTAAACTCGTCACGCAGCCGCTTGTACTGGCCGAACATATATCCTATCTCGCGTCCGCCGACGCCGATGTCACCTGCCGGCACGTCGGTATCAGCACCTATATGACGCTGGAGTTCGGTCATGAAAGACTGGCAGAAACGCATCACTTCCGCATCCGATTTACCGCGCGGCGAGAAGTCCGAACCGCCCTTTGCGCCACCCATCGGCAGGGTTGTCAGCGCATTTTTGAAGGTCTGCTCGAACGCAAGGAACTTCATGATACTCAGGTTTACAGAGGCATGGAAACGGATACCGCCTTTGTACGGACCGATGGCGGAGTTCATCTGCACACGGAAACCGCGGTTGATTTGCACTTCGCCCTGGTCATCCATCCACGGCACGCGGAACATAATCACGCGTTCAGGCTCGACGATACGCTCCATCACTTTCTGCTCTCGCAGATAGGGATACGCCATGATCATCGGAGCCACCGACTCCACTACTTCTTTTACTGCCTGGTGAAACTCGGATTCACCGGGGTTCTTAGCGATCAGCTCAGCCATAAAGCTGTCCACATAAGCTTGGGTTTGCTTGTCCATCGTTGTAGTTGTTAGATTTTTTAAACTAATACCTTGTTTTTTTGCCCCTTTATGGCAAAATACGCTGCAAAGATACACATTTTTGTTGAAGTATGCAAGCGGTTGATTATTTTTTGCATTTTCCTATATTTTAAACGCGGGTGCAAAAGAGTGCTATCTTACCTTGTTATGACGCACTTATCGCGCACTTATAACGCACTTATCACGCACTAATCACGCACTAATTTTCGCATTTCAAACCCTGTAGTATTATATACGTAGTATATAATACAGAGAGGTTGTATCAAAAAACAGGAAGCAAGAGCCGGAAAACGGGTCGTTCAGGGACAAAAGCACACAAAAAATTCAAGAAAAATTCACGCGCGCTTGCGTATGTCATTTTTTTGTAGTATCTTTGCACCGAAATTGCGCAAGTATGCGATTTAACGAACAAGCGCCGGACGAAAAGGCCTGCAACAAACGGATGCGGATCAGGCGCAAAGACCAACAAAGACGCATAGCAAAGACCAACAGAGACGAATAATAAAACAAACAATATATGGAAAATTTAAGCGAACAAGAACAAGTACGGCGGCAGAGTCTGCAAGCCATGCGTGATATGGGGATTGATCCCTACCCTGCAGCCGAGTACGAAGTAACGGGGTATTCAACGGATATCAAGAAAGGGTTTGTGGATGAGCAAACCCCACCCCAACCCTCCCCTCAAGGAGAGGGAGAAACCTCCCCCGCCCCCTCCTCAAGAGGGGAGAATGAGCCATGCGGTGTGAAAGAATGGCACACAGGGGATGAAGTACGTATTGCGGGTCGTCTGATGAGCAAACGTATCATGGGAAAGGCTTCTTTCATCGAGATACAAGACTCCAAAGGACGTATCCAGGTGTATGTCAGCCGCGATGATATTCAAACCCCCACCCCGGGGAGTTCTACGGACGGCCACCGGCAGTCCGATCGAGCAGAGCTCTTCACCCGCTCAAGGGAGGGAGAATATAACTCAACCTCAGAGGGGGGAGAAGCTGCGCCTTTGACCGTGGAGCAGCAGATGTACAATGTGGTATTCAAGAAACTGCTGGACATCGGCGATTTCATCGGTATCGAGGGTTTCGTCTTCCGCACACAGATGGGCGAGATAAGCGTTCATGCCAAGAAACTGACGGTTTTGGCTAAGAGTCTCCGTCCGCTTCCCATCGTGAAATACAAAGACGGCGTGGCTTACGACGGCTTCAATGACCCGGAGCAGCGTTACCGCCAGCGTTACGTGGATCTGATTGTCAACGACGGCGTGAAGGATACGTTCCTCAAACGCGCGACGATCCTGCGCACGATGCGGCAGGTGTTCGACGAGGCAGGTTACACCGAGGTGGAGACCCCTATCCTGCAACAGATAGCCGGCGGCGCAAGCGCGCGTCCGTTCATCACCCATCATAACTCGCTGGACGTAGATATGTACCTGCGTATCGCGACGGAGCTGTATCTGAAACGACTGATTGTAGGCGGTTTCGAGGGCGTGTATGAGATCGGTCGTAACTTCCGCAACGAAGGTATGGACCGCAGCCACAACCCGGAGTTCACCTGCATGGAGCTGTATGTACAATATAAGGATTATAACTGGATGATGGGCTTCACGGAGCAGCTCTTGGAGAAGATTGCCATCGCTGTGAACGGCACAACCAAAGTGCAAATAGGCGACCATGAGATCGATTTCAAGGCTCCGTACCGCCGTCTGCCTATTCTGGACGCCATCAAAGAGAAGACGGGTCTGGATCTGGCTTCGATGGACGAGGATGCTATCCGCGCAGAGGCAAAGAAACTGGGCGTGGAAGACACCGAGCACATGGGCAAAGGCAAGCTGATTGACGAGATCTTCGGCGAGACCTGCGAGGGCACTTTCATCCAGCCGACTTTCATTACCGACTACCCTGTAGAGATGAGTCCTCTGACGAAGATGCACCGCTCGAAACCCGGTCTGACCGAGCGATTCGAGTTGATGGTAAACGGCAAAGAGTTAGCGAACGCCTATTCGGAGCTCAACGATCCGATTGACCAATACAACCGCTTCGTAGAGCAGATGAAGCTTGCCGACAAGGGCGACGACGAAGCCATGGTTATCGACCATGACTTCATGCGCGCGCTAGAATACGGT
>CALEPS010000143.1 GCA_937910305.1 uncultured Bacteroidales bacterium
CTGGCCAAGATTTATCTGCTGCAAAACCTGGAGCAGAAGAATGAAGTGGCAGAGAACTCTATCCGTTTTATCAACGAGCAGCTCAAGACCCTGCAGTCTTCTCTACAGGTAAGCGAGGGCGCTATGACTGATTTCCGTCAGGAGAACAAATTTGTTGATGTCAACTCCTATGCCGGTCAGTTGATGGGACGTATTGCGGCATACGACCAGCAGTCGATGGAACTCCGTCTGCGCGAGACTTATTTCGATTACCTGATCAAATATATTCATGAGAATATAGACAAGGATGCCGTAATAGCTCCTACTACGATGGGTGTGAACGAGCCTATGCTGATGGGTCTTGTGCAACAACTGAACGACTTGCGTATCCAACGCGGCGAGTTGACGGAGAAAAACGTCTATTACGCCAAATACACAAAGGATATCGAGAATGTAAAGACCGCGATAGAGGAGGTAGTGACCTCCATGCGTGCATCTCTTGAGATAGAGAAGGCGGATCTGGCAAACAGATACAGCGAGGTGGAGAAATCCATAAAACAGCTGCCGCAGAAAGAATTGCAGATGGTGGCCATCGAGCGTAATTACCGTATTGATGATAACTACTACACGTTCTTCCTTCAGAAAAGAGCAGAAGCGGAGATTCAAAAAGCCTCCAACACGCCTGATAACTCAATTATGGACAAGGCGCGTACGACCGCTATCATGAACGCCAAGGCTAAATCGAAAACTACCTCTACGTATCTCATAATCGGTTTCCTGATTCCGATGGTTCTGATCATTCTGAGCGAACTGCTTAACAACAAAATCCGTTCGCCTAAAGATGTGGTCAAACTGAAGATGTTCCGTCTAATAGGAACGCTTCGTCATGCCAAGAGCCAGAACTCGACTTTGGTACGCGCTTCGCCCCGGTCCAGTTATGCGGAAATGCTCCGTGCTATCCGTACACGTGTGGAGTTTGTCCTTCGACGCAAGGATAAAATGGTCATTTGTATCACATCCACGGAGTCCGGTGACGGTAAAACATTCCTTTCTACCAACTTGGCTGCGCTGTATGCCATGACCGGTAAAAAAGTGCTGCTGGTTGATCTGGACTTACGCAAACCGAATATCCACACCAAACTGGGCTTGGAGAATAGTGTAGGTGTGTCGAATTACCTGATCGGCGACTGCGAGGAGGAAGATATTTATGTACGTAATACACCATTCGGCTTTGACTTTATCCGCGCAGGTACTATTCCTCCTAACCCCGGTGAGTTGGTTCACTCCGACAAACTGGCAGAAGCCATCCGTAAGGCAAGGGATAATTACGACTATGTCATCATAGATACATCGCCTATAGGTCTTGTTCCGGATGCATATGCAGTGATTGAACAAAGCGATATGTGCTTGTATGTTATCCGCTGTATGCAGACTAACAAGTCGTTCTGCAAGCAGACTCTGGAGCAGATGCAAGAAGTAGTTGAAAATCCGGAAAAAATCCAACTCGTTCTCTCTGATATACCTACAGAGGGACGCCATTCCTACGGCTCGGGTTATGGTTACGGCTACGGTGGCTATGGAGGTTATGGATACGGCCACTTCGGCTACGGCGGCTACGGAGGTTATGGATATGGTTACGGTAGTAATAACGGCCGGTCCAAACGCTACGGGAAACTGTACGGAAAGATCTACGGTGCTTTAGTCAAGGACGACAAAGCTTATCGCTCCTACTACTATTATCATCATGATGAAGACGACGAAGAGTCGCAGTCCGGTAGTGAGAATAAAGATTAAAAACGGGAAGGGATGCAGAAATGCATCCTTTCTTTTGTAACGGGGTGCAGGAACTCCATCTCGGCAGCATGAAGCATAAGCCGCTCTGCCGGCTTTCCTCCATACAGCCGATCACCGATAATTGGAGCATCCAGTCCGTCCGGATGAGAGGAATGAACACGCAGTTGATGGGTTCGTCCGGTTAGAGGAAAGAAATCTACCAGAACAGAACCGTCCTCCCGATACTCACGGATGGTATATCTTGTGAGAGCCGGTTTTCCGTGCTCTCTGTCCACCATCTGGCGCGGGCGATCGTAAGGATTAGGGAGAAGAGGAAGAGAGATCAGACCCTCAGTCGGCAAAACTTTGATATTTTCTCCCGTAATAAGTGCTTCGTATCGTTTTTGGATGTCCCTGCGCTGGAAATATGCTTGTAAGATTTTGTACATCTCCGGTGTCTTCGCCCAAACGAGCAAACCGCTTGTGTCTTGATCCAGGCGATGTACAGGCTGAATGACTGCTGAATGTCCCTTCAGTAAAAGTGCGTCTATGACGGATAACTGACCGTTTTTGCCGGGAACAGACAGTAGGCCGGCTGGCTTGTTGACTACGATAAGATACGCATCCTCGTAGATTATTTCTACTTCACGGCACAAATGCTCCGATGCTGTTTGCTCAGGGGAAGTTATCTCCATGCCTTGCAACATATGCCGTAATATAGGCACGCAGCGGCTTGAGCACGGGCTGTAAAAAGTACCTTCCCGACGGAGTTCGTTTTTTGGCATCGCGCCGACCCAGAATTCAGCCAGTGCAACAGGTGTTAAACCATGCAGAAAAGCATACTGCAGCAGTTTTGGCGCACAGCATTCTCCGGCTCCGGAAGGAGGTAATTTTTCAGTAGATAACCTTGTCTTATTGCCGGAAACATACCATTCTTCCGGGGATATAATGGGTTTCTCGTTCCGGAATATCTCCAG